>NZ_JQLU01000003.1 GCF_000744375.1 Carnobacterium gallinarum DSM 4847
CTTCTAATTCTTTTGTAGTCGCATTCCATTTTCCATAACGCATATTTTCTGCGATTGTCCCTGTAAATAACAAGGCTTTTTGTGGGATAAATCCAATTTTCTTACGCAAAGCACTTAACTTATAATCCCTAACGTCAACACCATCTAATAAAATACGCCCTTTTGTTACATCATAAAAGCGAGGAATCAGCTGGATTAAAGTGGATTTCCCACTTCCTGTACTTCCAATAAAAGCAATGGTTTCACCTGGTTTAGAGCTAAAGCTAACATCACGAATTACTGGTGTTTCAGTATTTCCTGGATATGCAAAAGTCACATTTTCAAAAGTTAAGTAACCATGTGTTTCTGTTTCTGTAACGCCATTTTCATTTTCAGTAATAACGGCTTCAGTATCTAATACTTCTTGAATCCGATTGGCTGAAACAGCCGCTCTTGGATACATCATAAAAACATTGGCAAATAACATAAACGAGAATAAAGCATGGAAAATATATTCAATAAAAGCAATCAATTGCCCTACTTGTAAATTTTCTAAACTAATTTGCATTGCACCAAACCACATAACACAGGCAAATATCAGGTTGAAAACAACTGAAAACCCTGGTTGAGCAGCTGCCATTAATTTAAACAAGCGTTTTGAAATCGTTGCATAAGCATCATTTACTTTTTCAAAACGTGCTTCTTGAAATTTTTCGTTTACAAAGGCACGAATTACACGTAACCCTGTTAAATTTTCACGTAGATTTAAATTAATTGCATCTAAATTGCCTTGTTGAACTTCTGATAAAGGTTCAGATTTTTTCCCTATAATAACTACTCCGACTAACAAAAAAGGAATAGCAACAAATACAACCCAAGATAACGATGGACTTGTACGAATAATCATGACAAAGCTAGAAATAAACATTAAAGGTGTCATCATTCCCATTCTGAGAATCATTTGCATAAATTGCATAACTTGAAAGGCATCATTCGTTGTTCTGGTAACTAACGATGAAACTCCAAACTGATCGTACTCTCGATGTGAGAATGATTGTGTCTTTTCAAATAAATCGTCCCGAATATCGCGAACAATACTTGTGGTGATTTTACTTCCGCAATAAGCTAATAAAATTAAAGCGACTAATCCAATCAAACAAATCGCTAACATGACCACACCATAGTATTTAACTACTTCAAAATCATTTTGGGAAATCCCCTTATCAATCATCTGAGCCAATATTGTTGGCAATCCCAACTCAATCAAAATAAAACCAAACACACAAAGAAAATTCAAGAAGACAAGCCCCTTATATTTTTTTGTATAATTCCACATTAATTTCAACAAATCATCTCCTTTGACTTACTATTATAATCAGCTTTCTAACATGATTTTGTAAAAAAGCTCAATATATTCACTATACCACAAAGGATAAAAAAAAGTCAGCTGTTTTCCTGAATAGGAGTCATTTTTTAGTGATTTCCCCATAAAAATGACTCCTATTCAACAATTGCTTCTATTCGTTCAAATAAAATAGAATTGATTCCACCTAACAAATCTTCACTATTACCTCCACTCTTTTAACATTTTTTTCATTGTAAGAAAATAAAATAACTTCCATTATTGTTTATTTTTTTCATAAAAACATCCCTCTACGATTTACTTTCTATACTTCATACGTAAATTATGGTAGAATAATCATACAATGTTGTGATTCAAGCACAACCATCGTTCGGAGTATGTTAAAAAGTTAAGTTAATTCTAACTTAATTAAAAAACTTTTTATCTATTGATTTATCCTACATTTACTAATGAAACAAAACTACCTATGGTTTCATTAAGCTCCTAAGTAACCTTAAATGCAGTCTTCTGCCTTATGTTTTCTTAGTCAGCACATATTTTTATTTATGGTGCTAGTCGCCTTTATTTTTTTATGACTAATTTTTACTGGATTTTTCTAGTAAAGTAGGATTTCATAGCTAATTTAATAACATATTTTCAACGTTGTTTGTCAAACAATATCATTGCTATAGATTATTTTTTTATTAAATAAAATCACTGCATATGCAGTACAAAATAAAGGAGAGAAAAATATGATTTTTAAAATCACTTATCAAGAAACAAAAGTTAGAAATCCAAAACGTGAGGATACAAAAGCACTGTATGTCGAAACTGAGGACGCTGTTCAAGCACGTAAACTTGTTGAAGAAAATACCCCTTACAATATTGAATTTGTTCAACCAGTTGACGACAAGCATTTAGCTTATGAACAACAAAGTCCTGACTTTGAAATTACGGAGTTTTAACCCATGAAACCAACTATAAAAAACAATGAAGCTGCAGTCTTTGGCATCGGGGGGCTAGGGGAAATTGGTAAAAATACCTATGGTGTACAATTTCAAGACGAGATTATCATTGTTGATGCGGGTATTAAATTTCCTGAAGATGATTTATTAGGAATCGATTATGTGATTCCGGATTATAGTTACATTGTACAAAATATAAATAAAATCAAAGCTTTAGTTATTACCCATGGGCATGAAGATCATATTGGTGGAATACCCTTCTTGTTAAAGCAAGCGAATATTCCTATTTATGCTGGTCCATTGGCTTTAGCTTTAATTCGTAATAAATTAGATGAACATGGTCTTTTACGTGATGCAGTTTTACATCAAATCGGGGAAGATTCTGTTATTAAGTTCCGTAAAACAAGCGTGACTTTCTTCCGAACAACCCATAGTATTCCAGATGCATTAGGTGTCGTTGTTAAAACACCACCTGGTAATATTGTTTTAACTGGTGACTTTAAATTCGATTTTACCCCAGTTGGAGAACCTGCAAACTTGCATCGTATGGCCAAAATCGGGGACGAAGGTGTTTTAGCCTTATTATCTGATAGTACGAATGCTGAAGTTCCTAACTTTACAAAATCAGAACAAATTGTTGGAGAATCCATTACAAGTATCTTCCAAAAAGTTGAAGGTCGAATTATATTCGCAACTTTCGCTTCAAATATTTCTCGTTTACAACAAGTAGCAAATGCTGCTGTTCGTACTGGACGAAAAATTGCTGTCTTTGGTCGAAGTATGGAAGCAGCCATGATAACAGGTCGTCAACTAGGTTACATCACTGCTCCTGAAGATACTTTTGTTGATGCTCAAGAAATCAATCGTCTTCCTGCTGGAGAAGTTACAATTCTTTGTACAGGATCTCAGGGTGAACCTATGGCTGCTTTAAGCCGAATTGCCAATGGAACTCATCGTCAGATTTCAATTCAACCTGGAGATACTGTTGTTTTCTCAAGTTCACCTATTCCAGGTAATACAACAAGTGTCAACCGTGTCATTAACTTGCTTTCTGAAGCAGGTGCTGAAGTTATTCATGGTAAAGTGAACAATATCCATACTTCTGGACATGGTGGTCAGCAAGAACAAAAATTAATGTTGCGTTTAATGAAACCAAAATTCTTTGTTCCTGTTCACGGAGAATTCCGTATGCAGAAAATCCATACAACTTTAGCGAATCAAGTTGGAATTCCAAAAGAAAATTCTTTCATACTTGCAAATGGAGACGTCTTAGCTTTAACTGCTGAATCAGCACGAATGGCTGGTCACTTTAATGCTGGTGATGTTTATGTAGATGGCAAAGGAATTGGTGATATCGGCAACGTTGTTTTACGTGATCGCCGTATTCTTTCTGAAGAAGGCTTAGTTGTAGTTGTTGTAACGATTAATTATAAAACTAAAGATATTCTAGCTGGGCCTGATCTTTTATCTCGCGGCTTTATCTACATGCGTGAATCTGGCGATTTAATTAATGAAGCTCAACGTGTTATCTTACGTTCATTAAGAGAAACTATTCAATCAGAGGACAAAATTACTGAACAATTGGTTAAAGAAACCATTATAGGTAGTCTACAACCTTTCTTATTTGAAAAAACAGAGCGTCATCCAATGATTTTACCAATCATTATGCCAGTTTAAATCTTATTAAAAAAGAACTTAAAATAACATAAACCACAAGAAATTCAGTTTGAAAATGCTGATTTCTTGTGGTTTATTATTTTTATTTAACTAATTTTAACTTTTTGCCTAATAGTCAATACTATTTAACACTAAATTTTTTAGATTTGCCAGTTCCCTACAATATCTTTTGAAATTTTCGGATAATACTTTCTTTCATTTGCTACATACTCCACTGCTTGCTTTACAGTTAAATTTAAAATAACTGTAAAAAATTTAGTTGGATCTGTTTGAGAGCCATGATAAATTCTTTTACTCAATAAGGCATCAGCCGCAAGCTTTTGTAATGCTGGTACTAAAGCCTGCGCCTCCTTAAGAGTTCTAACATTTTTCGTTACGATAAAGAAAGAACCATCTGATTGAATAACTCCAGCGCAATCTGTCTGATTATAGTTTGGTACAATGCCAGCAACTTGCTTTTGGAATTGTGGCACCAATTGAACTGCTTGCGCATAACTAAATCCTTTTGCAGTAATTGTAAACGTCCCATTTGCTCCTGAACCGCCTTGAACTTGTTCAGCTAAAAAAATACCTGCATAACGCTTACGGAGATCTTTTGCAATGCTTTCAGCTGTTGCTTTTGTTTGATTTAAAATATCAAGTTTCATATATTTACCGCCTTTTATTTGACCAGCAGTATTTAAATTTGGATTAGTTGGATTTGGTATCGTTCCACTACCATTTAAAATACCATACCAACTTTCAGCCCAAACACCACGTTGCGGTTGATTTGGATTTGCTGGACGTTCATAGTTGTTGATAAATACTTTAGCCAAATAAGTTGGACTTTGAGTACTTTGACTAAACTGTCTAAAGTTTAATGGATAGGCACCTGTTGCATAAAATTGTTGACCATTTTCTAATTCCCATTGTATTCGTCGACATTGAGTATCTACTGTTCGATAATTTAAGCCATTACTATTTGCCCAATTAACAAGATTCGATTTCGGTGTCCATTGGACTAATCCATAACCACCGCCACCACCAACTTCATCTCGATCAGCAATAAGTCCTGATTCCCCTTGCATATTTCCTAACATTCCACTAATTGCTTGTGGAGTCCAACCTTTCCCCCTAAAAAACGAATAAACTGCTTTTGCATTTTCTGTTGCATTTTCTGCCATCTCTTTTTCCCCCTTACTATTTTTATTGAATGCTAGCGATCCAACACCCATATAGTATCATTCTAAATACACAAAAAGCTTTTAATTTCTGAACAAATCCACAACAAATAACTGACATAATTAAGAGAGTACATCTGCTTAGCAAATCCACTACTCTTAATTATTCTAATATTCTAAAATATAATTATTTTTATACTAAAATTTTCTTGTTATAAATTAAACTAATGTTCACAAACTGTTCGCTTTACACGAAGAACATTTGTTCGTATAATAGGTTTATTAAATTATTTAGGAGGACTTCTCATGTCAATCAAAATGGACTACTCTGAGGAACTACATGAAGATATTATCTGTGTTGATGTGAAATCCTTTTACGCCTCCGTCGAATGCGCAGAAAGAGGACTTAATCCATTAAAAACAATGTTGGTCGTAATGTCTAATGGAGAGAATGCTGGTGGTTTAGTACTATCTGCCTCTTCTGCTGCAAAAAAAAACTTGGGAATTTCCAACGTATCACGGAAATATGATTTACCTAATCATCCTGATTTACTCATAGTCCCTCCTAGAATGTCTCTTTATCTAGAAAAAAATAAAGAAATTCTTAGCATATTTAGAAAATACGCTACTGAAGAAGATATTCTAATCTATTCTATTGATGAAGCCTTTATTAAAGTCACTAATGTCAAAAAGCTTTTCAAAGCCGATGCCTATCAGATTGCTAGAATGATTCAACAAGATATCTTTCACCATTTAAATCTTTATACCACTGCTGGGATCGGAGACAATATGTTATTGGCTAAACTTGCTTTAGATAATGAGGCTAAATATACAAGCGATATGAAGGCTGAATGGCGCTACAACGATGTACAAAGTAAAATTTGGACCATTCATCCAATCACTAATTTTTGGGGTATCGGGAATCGGACAGCGTTAAGATTACACCGGCTAGGAATTAACACCATCAAAGAATTAGCATTAGCCAATCCAGTTCAGCTCAAAAACCAATTTGGTGTAATCGGAGAACAACTCTATGCCCATAGTTGGGGAATCGACCGAAGCGATATTACTGAAAAACACCTCACTCTTGAAAAATCCTATAGCAACTCTCAAATACTCACCAAAGATTACATTGTCCGTGCTGAAATTGAACTAGTTATCAAAGAGATGGCTGATCAAGTAGCCCGTCGCATTAGACAACACCACTGCCAGACAACTTGTATCCATTTAACTATCGGCTACTCTAGCAATTCAAATGAAGTGGGTTTTAGCAGACAAATGAAAATATCTGCTACAAATTCAACAAAATTACTGGCTCACTATTGTTTATTATTGTTTAACAAGTATTATTCTGGTGCAGCAACTCGACAGATTAGCATTACTTATTCTAAATTTATTTATACTACTGACATTCAACTTGATTTATTTCAAGAACCCGATAGTCAAATCGGACAACTTAATTTAGAGCTTCTTGTGGATCATGTTCGAGATAAATACGGCTTCGCTTCATTGGTTCATGCAAGTTCTTTAACTAATGGAGCTACCGCTATTAAACGCAGCCATTTACTTGGTGGGCATGCAAGTGGACTTATGAATAAAAAAGGAGCGAATTCAAATGATCAATCATTTTAACAAAAACTATCACGATCGCGGCACAATAAAATGGCTGGGAATGTATTTATCTGAACACACTGAATCTATGAATAAAGAAAAAGAACTACGTGGAAAACAAGTGTCCGCTAAAAGAAAAATGAATGAACTAGAAATTGCAACGGTTCTCAACGAAGCTATCCTTCATTCAAAACAAGTTACAATTCAACTAGAATCCATTGACTCAGAGAACCAGCACAGCGAGGATATCTTTGGCATTCTAGAAGGACATGATGAACAAGGTATTTATGTTAATCAGGTGAACATTGGCTACGATGATATTCGACATATTGCGGTTTATCAACCTTTGAAATGGAGCAATTTAGAGCTTAAATGAACATTATCAGAGCTTTCACCTAAAATTCCTTCTGTATATAAGGATTCTTTCAACTTTTCCCGTATTTATGGTATTTCCTAAACAATTAATGAAAGAATGTTGATTTAACAAGCATTCCATGACAAAAGTTAAGATTTCGTTAATTTGACTAAGTACATTTCTATAGGTATAATTAACTTAATATTTTATTTCTAAATGCAAAAAAGTCTCACTTTAGTTTCCCAAAACCTAAAGTGAGACTTTTTTATTTTTTAACTAATATACTCGTAACTTGGCTCATCCAAAGTTTCATCATAATCTACTTTTAAATCATGTCCTCTAAAGTACCATTCATCAGCTTCTTCAACAAAATACGTCACACCATCAACTTCAATACTTCCCAATGGCAATTGCGGCGCTGTCAATTCAATCCCTATAGAAAAGCCAGTTTGAATTGGACTAGATCCACCATATTTACCAAAAAAACGAACAGAATCACCCTTACCAATTCCAACCTCATCCTCAAACCATTTTCTTGCTCTATCGGTAATTTCTATTTTCATCTATTTATTGCACAAAAAGCAATCTCCTGTGCATCCTCCTTTCGCCTAAGCCTTACACTTTCATTTTAGCACAACTAGCTTAAAAACCACACTTTGCTGTTTGGTCTTTTACTCATTAAGGCATTTTAGCTTCAAGGCGTTCTAAATCGTCAACAGCTCCCACAACCATTAGCGTATCGTTATCTTGAATCAACTCCTCAGCAGCTGGAGAAATAATCATTTGTTGCCCACGGCGCATTCCAATTACCGTCAAACCAAATTTTGCTCTAAAGTTTAATTCAGCTAAAGTTTTATTAAAAAACTTAGGATTTGTCACTTTCAATTCGACTAAAGAATATTCTTCAGATAATTCCAAATAATCTACTACATTTTTTGATACTAAATGATGCCCAATCCGAATTCCCATATCACGTTCAGGATGAACAACATGATCTGCACCAATACGTTCTAAAACTTTTCCATGATATTCATTTTGAGCTTTTGCTGTTACAAATGGCACACCCATTTCTTTAATCATTAAGGTTGCTAAGATACTAGCTTGGATATCTTCACCAATTGCCACAATCACATGATCAAAGTTACGAATTCCTAATGAACGTAACACACTTTCATCCTGAGCATTTGCCACTACAGCATGTGTGGCAATATTCATAAATTCATTTACTCGGTCTTCACTAGAATCAATCACTAAAACATCTTGTCCAGCCTCTACTAATGTGCGACAAATGCTCCCACCAAATCGTCCTAAGCCAATAATTGCAAAATTCTTTTTCATTTATTGTTCCTCAACTTTCAACCATAATTTTCTCTACATTCAGTATAGCAAAAAAAAGAACAAAACAAAAATACATCTATTTTTGTTTTGTTCTTTTTCATTCAATTAAATGATGTTTAAAAGCATAAATTGCCGCTTGTGTACGGTCTTCAACATTTAATTTGGCTAAAATATTTGATACGTGGGTTTTTACTGTTTTTAATGTAATAAATAATTGATCTGCAATTTCCTGATTGGAATTTCCTTGGGCAATCAATAATAAAATTTCTTTTTCACGATTTGTTAAATCATCATGTAAAACAGGTTCTTTCTTTTTAGTAAAACGTTCCATCATTTTACCAGTTACTTCCGGTTCTAAAATCGATTCGCCCGCATATGTAGAACGAATTGCGTTTGCGATTTCACCTGCCGTAGAAGTTTTCAGCATATAACTTGAAGCACCTGCTTCTAAAGCTGGATAAACCTTTTCATCGTCAATAAAGCTCGTCACAATAATAATTTTTGCTTCTGGCCAATCGCTTAAGATTGCTTTCGTCGATTCAATGCCATCCATTACATCCATTACTAGATCCATCATAATAACATCTGGACGCAGCTGAAGAGCCTTCTCATAGCCAATTTTACCGTTTTCAGCTTCCCCTATTACTTCAATGTCTTCTTGTATTGATAAATAAGCCGAGACACCTAGACGTACCATTTCATGATCATCAATCAATAGAACTTTAATCATCCAATCCACTCCCTTTTATTATCGGTATTTTAATTTCAATACTTGTGCCTTTTCCAGGAAAACTAATAAATTTGCATGTTCCACCCATTCCAGCCACACGTTCTTTAATATTTTGCAAACCGTAATTGCCAGCTTTTGTTTCATTTGTATCGAATCCAACACCGTCATCAATTACTTTTAATAGAACTAATTGGTCAATCTGCTTCAAATAAACTTCAAGTTCCTTAGCTTTTGAATGACGTAATGTGTTTGATAATAATTCTTGAACAATTCTAAAAAGATGATCTTCCACTCCATTTGGTAAATAAACATCATCTACTTCCCATTTAAGCTGAATTTGCACCTTTGATTTTAACTCAATCAATAATTGTTCAATTCCTTTTCTCAAGGTCTTACCTTCTAAGCTGATTGGACGTAAATGAAGCAATAATGCACGCATTTCAGATTGAGATTCATTGATAATACTTTCGACCATTTTTAACTGTTTTTGGAAAATTTCATTTGAGTTTGCTGCTGCCTGTTCATTTAGTGCAGATAACATCATCATTGCTGCAAATAATTGTTGGCTAACGGAATCATGTAACTCTCTAGCCAAACGATGACGTTCTTGAGTCAGTATTTCTTCTTTCGTTTCACCATCAACTAAAATAGGTTGATTTCCATTAATTTGAACTTCTTTGGATAACTCTACTAATTTATCATGTAAAGACAAGATATGTCGTTCAATATCTTCTTGGTAAACTGAAGACGTTTCTAAATCTAATTTTCTTTGTTCAAAGATTGTGCTTTCATAATTTCCTTCAGCTAAATATTGTAATTCATTCTCAATTTGTAAAAACTCTTTTTGATTCATAAAATAGATAATCGTAGTGACAATTAAACCGATAATTATTGCAAAACCAATTAAATAGACTAAATAAGGAATATATAAAAGTCGAATTGAGATTAAATCCATATACCAAGAATTTTCTGAAATTGCCGAACCATAGGCAATTGAGATCAAAACCATAATGACAAAGGAAAAAAAAGTAATTGAAAGAAAGAGCTTCTGATTTGCAGCTTTTTTCATATTCCAATCACCTCTAAATCCCCAAATAAAATATTAGTAATAATTTTAATTTTTCTTGAACTTTGTTCATAATGTGAGCTGTACAGTTTGACTGACTCATTTTGAAGTCCAAAGCTTTCTCCTTCAAAACTAACTTTCCCACGTAATGTACTATGCTCAATCATAATTCCCACATCAAGCGGCACTAAAATTCGAGTTTTACCAAACCCTTTACGAATGACAACAAAACTTTCATCTTTAGGCAATAACGTATTTCCTAAATCAACAATTGTGTCACCAGCAAAAATACTAAAATTAATATCATCCCATTCAAAAACGGAGTTTCCGATTCGTTCGCTACCAATCCATGAACGTTTCAAACGTTTATTGTTTTTTTCACTTGATGCTTCTGTTTCAATAATCATAATTTCTTTACGTTTCCATGGAGCATTAGAAAAATCGGCGGCGTTCATATTTGAAAACAAAGTGCTTCCGTTTAATACAAAGAAAATAACCGCAATTACAATCATTGCCCAAAATAAATTCGCAGACAATAAACCAAAGATCATTAATAAAGCGCCTAAAACTAACCAGAAGTTATTATTGTGTTTCTTTTGTAATTTTCTTTTTAAATTCCAGATAACTAAAAGTGCTCCAATAAAAAAAGCAACAATCAATTGAGGAGTTTTAAATATTTGATAGAGCAAACCAATAAACAGCAGTCCTTCTAAAAGGATAAATAGTTTCCAACTTTTGTTCATTCTGTCTCCCTCCTCTGCTTTTTATTCTAACCTAAGTATAGCCATTTTTCTACTTATATACAGTGTGCTAAAGCATGATATCTAGCTACGACTTAAGTCTGAATTTGTTCATTGGTACAAAAGGAAAAGCTGCCCCAATGAGCAGCTTAATTTTGTATCCTCAAAAAGAATGAATCTTCTTCATTCCATCACTTAATTTTAAATTTAAGCAATTTTAGTGATCTTAACTTGCATATCTCCACCTGGAGTTGAAATCGTTACTTCTTCATTAATGCTTTTTCCTAGTAAAGCTTTAGCAATTGGTGAATCATTTGAAATTTTACCAGAAAAAGGATCTGCTTCAGCACTTCCAACAATTGTATACTCTTCTTCTTCACCATCTGGTAATTCAATGAAAGTAATTGTATGACCTAAGGATACTTTGTCCTTATCATTATTGTTATCAATGATTTGAGAGAAACGAATCATTGTTTCAATTGTTGTAATGCGCCCTTCAACAAAAGCTTGTTCATCTTTCGCAGATTCATATTCTGAGTTTTCAGAAAGATCTCCAAAACTACGTGCAATTTTAATGCGTTCAACGATTTCTTTTCTTTTTACAGTAATTAATTCTTCAAGTTCATTTTCAAGATTTTTTTTTCCTTCTAATGTCATTGGATATACTTTTTCTACCATTTCCTTAACTCTCCTTCTAAACACTATCTGTATTGACAGATAGTTCAGCGCTATCATGATTTTGAAAGCGTACTAATTTTTATTTTTTAATAGTGCTAAGATACCACGAAGCGAGTGAATTGTAAACAACATTCTGTTTATTTTTTTAATTTATTTTATTTATTTGTTAAGATAGAATGAATTTTCGTCGTCATTAAATCAATCGCCACTTGATTTTGTCCGCCTTCTGGAATAATTATATCGGCATATTTCTTCGTTGGCTCAATAAATTGATGATACATTGGCTTCACAACACTTAAATATTGTCCAATAACAGAATCTAGAGTACGACCACGTTCGTCCATATCTCGCTTAATACGTCGTATAATCCGAATATCATCATCTGTATCCACATAAACTTTAATATCCATTAGATCGCGCAAACGTTCATCTTCTAAAATCAAAATACCTTCAATAATAATGACTTCTTTTGGTTCTTGCACAATAACTTGATCACTTCGAGTATGTGCAGCATAATCATATATAGGTTTTTTAATTGTTTTATAAGTAATTAAATGCAATACATGCTGTATCATCAAATCTGTATCAAAAGCAAACGGATGATCATAATTTGTTTTTAAACGTTCTTCAAAATCCATTTGACTTTGATCTTTATAATAGAAATCTTGCTCTAGTAATAAAATTGAATGTCCTGAAAATTGATTGAAGATTGCTCGACTGACACTTGTTTTCCCACTACCTGATCCACCAGTTACACCAATAACAATTGGCTTGCTTTTTCCCATAACTACAATTACCTCTTTCCTTGTGAAAAGCATTGAGTCAATTGACTCAATGCTTTTTTTGTAACTTTATTCGCTTATTTTTTTACTTTACTATCAATATATTTCTCTTTTAGAACTAAATGTTCTTCATACGTTTCTGCATAATAGACTTTTCCAGTATCTGTATCCGCTAGGAAAAACAGATAATTTGTATCTGCAGGATTTAAAGCAGCTTTGATAGCTTCTAAACTTGGACTATTAAATGGTCCAGGACCAAAACCTTTATTTGCATATAGATTGTATGGAGAATCAACTTCAGTTTCTTTGATTGAGATAAATTCCTTATGTTCACCTAATGCATAAAGCACACTAATATCCGTTTGTAATGCCATGTCCTCTTTAATTCGGTTATAGAACACACTAGCAATTTTTGTACGGTCATCGTAAGTGACACCTTCTTTTTCTAATAAAGAAGCGACTGTTAAGACTTGTTGTACTGTTTTTGCTTGTCCGTTAATGGTTCCATAAAATGGATACAGCACTTCATTTGTTTTACTAA
The DNA here is from genome assembly GCF_000744375.1 of Carnobacterium gallinarum DSM 4847. Lineage (NCBI taxonomy): Bacteria > Bacillati > Bacillota > Bacilli > Lactobacillales > Carnobacteriaceae > Carnobacterium > Carnobacterium gallinarum. Next base: position 12,965 of record NZ_JQLU01000003.1, read on the forward strand.
TCATTTTTTCAACAATTTCATTTAAGGTCATGTTGGATGAAAAATCATAGACAGCTGGGAATAAATAACCTTCTAATCGATATTTTACATTTTCAGCAGCCATTGCACTATCTAATAATTTAGGATACTTTTTATGCATTTCATTAACAAATTCCTGATCTTGAATCAATTCCATAAAGTCTTTTTCTTTAAATTTCGTTGAATCTGCAATTGCTTTACCAATTTCATCTAAAGTATATCCTTCTTTAATCAAAATTATTTTGGAAGGATCCGTACCTCCACCTTTTTGTAAATCTTTGATAATCGTATCTAATGTCATTGAAGGTGAAAATTCATAGAAACCAGCTAAAAAGTCAGCAGCATTTTGAGTTTTTACGTAGTAATTAAAAACTAATGCACTTTTTATAATCTTTTTATCTTCTAAAATCTTAGCGATTTCTTTTGAAGTTGAACCAATTGGAACTTCAACAGAAAGTTTCTTCTCGCTCTTAGGATCTAAAGGTTTCAAGGAACTTGTTACGTAACTATAGCCAACTAATCCCAATATGACTAATAAAACCACCAATACTGAAATTATACTAAGTACAATTTTTCTCACCATGTTTGACTCTTTTTCTCTCTCTAATGTTCTTGAGTGCGATTCAGCTGTAAGTTTTTCCTTTTTTTCAGACTGATTCTCATTGTTATTTCCCAAGAAAGACCCTCCTAACTACAAATTAAAGAACTCTATTCTTAATCTTCCTTTAATTTCTTAACTAAACTAACTTCAACCATTATACATGATAATTTTATTAATGAGAACTAAAATATAAAGAATTAAGCAGAAATTCTCTTAATCATCTTTTAATTTCCATAAAGTAAACTTTAGCTTGTATTCTCAACTCTACTATTTTATCTTATCTTTTAAAAATATCCTAGTGAAATTTTGTTTTTTATAAAATTATTAACAACTCTTTCCTCTTCAATGTAATATAGTTCCTTTTTAACACTCAACAATATATAAGTACCATTACTACAACTAAGGTGGATTTTAGTGAGTGTTTTGAGAGCTAAATCATGGGAGAACAATGATAAAATTTTTCAATCCGTTACCCAACAAATAGCGGCCTTAAAAAAATATGGCTAATAAATAAAACAAATTTACTGAAAGACTACAATTTAATTTATTTTTATTTAGTCAAAAAAAGTTTTTCACCCTTTCACTGAATTACAGAGGGTCCTAACTATCCTGTCATCCATTTTTCTGATTATCTTGTAACTTCCTACTATAATATACTCCCTCTCATCACAGCATATCTGAGAGCTAGTTAAAGAATGCTCGTATTCTTTAACTAGCTCTTCTAAAAACTATAAAAAAAGAATTTGCTTTTCCCTATCCACTTATTCCAGTTTATAGTTGTAGCTATTTATTGACTATCTATCACACTTTATCTATACAAAAAAAGCTAAGCCCCAATCAGGGACTTAGCTTCAAATTAAGTTCTATTCTTCTTCATCTGCCATGAAAGTATTTAAAACTTCTTCAATCATATCCCATTCTTCATCTGTTTCAATTGGTTTCAAGTCGCCTTGATCGCCATTTTCTTGTTCAACATATGAGAATGCTTGTAATTCTATTTCTTCACCTTCAGGAATTCCTGCTGGGTAAACTAGAACGTATGATTTACCATAATCATCTGAATCAAATGTAAAAAGAATTTCGTATAATTCTTCATTTCCATTTTCATCAATAATTGTGATATGTTCATGATCGTGGTGTTCATCACCATGGTCGTGGTTGTGATCGTGTGACATTCTGCAACACTCCTTTAAAAATATGTGGTCTCAGCTTCATTCTACAGCATATTGATAAAAAAAGCTAGCTCGGATTGCCATCTAGATAGTTTTGCAAAATCATCACTGCTGCTACCTTATCAATGACTTTTTTACGTTTTTCTCGAGAAGTATTCGCCTGTTCGATTAACATTCTTTCAGCCTGAACTGTTGTTAAACGCTCATCTTGAAAAGCAACTGGCAAATCTATCTGCTCTTTCAATAATTCTGCATAACGCATTGAAGCTTCTGCACGAGGTCCAATTGAATTATTCATATTTTTAGGTAAACCGATGACGAATTTAGTAACTTCATATTCTTTGACTAATTCTAGGACACGAGAAATACCAAATTCTTCTTCATCTTCATTAATCCGAATAATTTCAATACCTTGCGCAGTCCATCCAAAAGGATCACTTATGGCAATTCCTACTGTTCTAGAACCTACATCTAATCCCATTGTTCTCATTTATTTGTATGGTCACTCTCTTTCAAGTATGTCTTGACTAGCTCTTCAACAATTTCATCACGTTCATGACGTCTAATTAAATTACGTGCATCTTTATGACGTGGAATATAGGCAGGATCACCTGAAAGTAAATAACCAACTATTTGATTAATCGGATTGTATCCCTTTTCTTCTAACGCGGCATAAACTAATGTCAAGGTTTCTTTAACATTTTTTTCATGGTTTTCGCCAAAATCAAAACGAACTGTTTCATCTATTGAACTCACACTCTACACCCCATTCTTTATTGCCTCTAATCTATATTCTACAAGAAAGTTTAACAAACTACAATGTCTATTCGTATTTCATTTTTTAAGTTTTTCTTTTTTTTCTTACAATTCTTTAGAATAAAACATTTTTTAATAAAAAATTGGAAATTGTAACCGTAAATTCATCCTACTAGTTTTAAATTTTTAGCTTAATTAGTATTATTATCAACAGTCTTCTCTGGTTCACTAGTAAATTTCACTATTTTTAACTTAAGATTTTGATAATCATCTTCGTCTACCTTAACGTCTGCCGTTATTTTGAAGCTTTCCACATTTTTGGGTTTATTTAAACTAAACTTATAACTTGTATTATAGGCTACATCATAAACAATGTTGTATTCTTTTCTCCCAGTTTGAGCAATACTAGCTACTTTAATATCAAAAGAAACACGGTTTATTCCTTCTTCTGCTTGCATTGTTTTAATATACTCAGCAAAGGCCTTGTATTGTTCATTCTCTACACCCTCAGAAAAATAACCAATAAATTGTTTTTCGCTTGTAGCATCTGATTTAGGAATCCTACTACTAATTTCTCTATAAATACTGGATAATTGTTGTTCTGCCTGATCTTCACTCAATTGATTTTCAAAATCTGAATAATAGGTAGAAGAATAAGTCGTAATTTCTTCTTTTTCAGTTTTGATTGTACCCCAATCATATTTCTTTTTTAATTGTAGCTGCATTCCTTTTTCAAAGGCAATAGGTCCAACTTCTGTCTCACCATCTTTTATACTAGCAACCTTTTTATCATTTACAAAGACTTCTGCTCCATCTACATTGCTTTCCACAGTAAATTTGACACTCGTTAATTCTAAATCAACATTGCTAGTTACACTACCCAAAGTATAAGAAATAGTTTCTTTTGATTCATTGTGTAATTTTTCATTCTTAAGTTTTGCTTCTGATTTAAAAATGAAATCCCCAGGTAAATACGGTCCAACTTTTGTTGAATAAGATTTTTTGTCTGATTTTGCTACTTTTTCTTGATTAACATAAATTGTAGCATCTTTCCTATTAGTTGAAAGTTCCACATAGACTGGTTGAATTTTAAAGTTATATTTATCAAAAAATAATAAATGTTTGCCTTTTTTTTCTAAAGCAATATCTGACAGTTGATAATCGAACAATCCATTGCTATTTTTCAGACTTGATTCTAAACTTGCTAGGTAGCCTTTATTTTTACTAATAAATTTAATATAAGAGCCAACATTTTTTTTATCTAATTTTAATTCTCGATCGTCACTTACCAACATTTTAGTTACTTGATTCGTATTTTTTGTTTCAAGGGCTGTGACAAAGCGTTGAACTTGCTTTTCTTTAGTATAATACGTTTTCCCAAATGAAAAAATCCCAACACTGATCAACAGTACAACACCGATTAAAATAAATACCGTCTTTTGCTTCTTTGTTAGTGGTTTTCTAACTTTACTTTCTTTAGTATCTACTATCTTTTCTGTACTTTGATTGAACTCAATTTCAGGTCGATTTCCTGTCATTTCAACATGCAATGCGCTAAATTCATCATTTTGTTCAGTTGAAACAAACGAACTTCCACAATTCTCACAAAACAAGCTTTCTTCTTGGTTTTCTTGATGTCCACAATATAAACAATTTTTCATCTATTTCTCCTTCATACTAGTCTTTTTTGTATCTATTTTTGTTAGAATAAATAACTGAAGATGCTGCTCATGTCTGAAAACATGCTAGTTAGTAAAATTTTGATAATAAGTGTTTGAATAATAAAATTGCCTAACCAACTAATTGTAATAATATAAATTCGATCTAATGAGCTATCATTTTTTGGAATAATTAAAGAAATTGTAAAAGCAATGGCAAAGATCATCAAAGCTACTATTAGTAGGTAAAGAATGGTTGTGATTAATGTCACATTAACAACTAAACTTAACAGTGCGCCAACAGCAATTAAAACTACACCAGGCATCATCATTCCAGAAAGATGTGTCAAGTAACTAGGTAAGTTAGGATTTTGCTTCATAATAAATTTTTGCACTCCATATGGTATTCCCATAAAAACTAATGTAAAAATCAAAACTAAAATAAAGGCTTTAAAAAATGTTCCTACAACAAAACCAAAACTACTTCCGCCACCAAGGGAATACAAAGAACCCACTGTTTTTGCAGTAAAACTAGTTAACATAATTGCTACTAAAATTGAATTTAAACAAATTGTTAAATAACCAAATATTGGATTTTTTTCTTGATAAGAAGACATCGGTTTTTTTATTGTTTTTACTATAAAGCTCCAATAATCCAAAGAAATCTGTTTCATTTTCTCACTATTAAAAGTTGTTGTTTTTTGTGTATCTTTTGGCACGTCTTGCTTTTGATTCATACTTATTTCCTCAACCTCCATTTCTACAGACTCATTTCCAGCCAGTTTTTCTTTAGTAGAGCCTTCTTGAATATTGATTTCCTTTACTTCAGTTCCACAAGTAGGGCATTTCACTTCTTCTGGTAGCAATTCTGCTCCACATTTTTCACATAATTTCTTCATTTTCCAACCTCCATTTTCTAGGTATATAATAAATACCATTTTTAACTATTACATAGTTTATTCTTTTTTTCAATATAATTATACATTTTTTATTAAATAACAATAAAATAAAAAAACTATAAAAAAATTCAATTTCAAAATTAACTGAATTCTCTTATGAGTTTTTTTATTTAAAAATTCTATTTTTCTAAGCTAAATTTTTATCCAAATGGATTAAAATTATTAATAAAGTTGATTAATGTATCTTTTATAATCGTTATAAAATTCACTATTAGGTCTTGCAAAGCTTGTAAGATTTGGTTAATAATATCCATTTATTTTCAGTCCTTTCCCTATTAAAAAAATAATGTAACTGCTGGAATGGCTAAACCAATAAGAATTATTGGCAAACAGCCTGGTAACTTTCTGCGACGACGTGGTTCCTTATTTTTATGATGATCATGATTTTGCTTCTTTTTATTAGAATGTCCCATTGTAATTCCTCCATTCGTATAGTAGTTCATTACTCATCTTTTAAAGTTTAAGCGAAAACAAATGAGTGATCGTTCGTATGTTTTATATACTTATAATAATGCATTTGTACACTCTTGTCAAGAATTTGTAATTTTATTGGCTAAATTTATATTTTTACACTTCAATCCACTTTTCCAACTAGCGACAGTACGGCTAATTATTCTTTTCTTCTATAAATTAATCATAAAAAAACTTCAAAAAGTTAGAATTTTATTCTCTAACTTTTTGAAGCCTAGTTCTTTTATTTCGTTATGATTTTATCTATTTTGCAGCAACCCATTCGGTTACTTTGGAAAGAGCATCTGCTAATCCAGCTGGATTTTTCCCGCCAGCTTGAGCCATATCTGGACGCCCACCACCGCCACCGCCAACAAGTGGAGCAATTTCTTTAATTAAATCACCAGCTTTTAGACCTTTTTTAATAGTTGTTTGATTAACAGCTGTTAATAAGCTAACTTTTCCACCTTGAACAGAGCCTAAAACTAACACATCTGAAACTGCATTTTGTTTCCATTGGTCTGCAAGTTGACGTAACCCATTCATATCTTTCACTTCAACTTGTGCTGTCACAATAGTAATCCCATTAACTGTTTGAACATCTTTAAAGACTTCACCAGCTTGCTCATTCGCTAATTTAGCTTGTAAAGATTCATTTTCTTTTTGAGCTTCTTTTAATTCAGCTTGTAGCTGACTGATTTTATTTGGTACTTCTTTTGTTTGAGGTGCTTTCACTAAAGCTGCTGCTTCATTTAAGCGTTGTTGTTCAGTAAATAGGGCAAGATAAGCTTCTTCACTTGTGACAGCCTCAATACGACGTACACCTGCTCCAATACCTGACTCCGATAAAATCTTGAAGACTCCAATCTCACTCGTATTCGTTACATGAACACCACCACATAACTCAATTGAATAATTATCTACATTAACTACTCGAACATGTTCACCGTATTTTTCACCAAATAGAGCCATTGCACCCATTTTCTTTGCCTCATCAATTGTGGTTTCAATCGTTACAACTGGTAATGAAGCCCAGATTTTTTCATTCACAATTCGTTCCATTTCAACTAATTCTTCTGGCGTAATTTGACCAAAATGTGTAAAGTCGAAACGTAAATAATTTGGTGCGACTAATGAACCAGCTTGATTCGCATGCTCACCTAACGTATCTTTTAATGCACGGTGCAATAAATGAGTTGCAGTATGGTTACGAGTTATTTTACGACGTAATACTGGGTCAACAGCTAGTTCATAATCCGCTCCAACTTGTAGCTCAGTTAACACGTCAACAATGTGTAATGGCTGACCACTTGGTGCCTTCTTCACGTTGACTACTTTTGCGACAGAATTGCCTTTGGAATCTTTAATTAAGCCTTTATCCGCAACTTGTCCACCCATTTCAGCATAAAATGAAGTTTGGTTAAAGATTAGTTGGGCAGTTCCACCAGCTTTTACGCTATCAACTAATGAGTCATCACTAACAATCACTTCTAATTTGCCTGTTGTATCTGTTAAATTGTAGCCAATAAATTCACTATCCGCTTTGATTTCAGCTAACAAAGCACTTTGAACACCCATTGATTGTTCTCCACTACGAGCAGAACGTGCACGTTCACGTTGTTGCTCCATTTCAGTTTCAAAACCTTGATGGTCAACTTTTAAGCCCTCATCCTCAGCGTATTCTTCAGTTAATTCTACAGGGAAACCATAGGTATCATAAAGTTTAAAGATATCCTTCCCGTTAATTGTATCTTTTCCATCTGCTTTCAAGTCTTTCACTAGCTGACTTAAAATTGTTAGACCATCGTTAATCGTTTCATGGAAACGTTCTTCTTCTGTCCGAATCACTTTTTCGATAAATTCTTTTTGGTCTAAAATTTCAGGGTAATAACTATTCATAATTTCCCCGACAACTGGGACTAATTGATACATAAAGGCTTTGTGAATTCCTAATTTTTTTCCATGCATTACTGCACGACGTAATAGACGGCGTAAAACATAACCACGACCCTCATTTGATGGCAACGCACCATCACCAATTGCAAAACTAACTGCACGAACATGATCGGCAATCACTTTAAAGGAAATATCATCCGCTGGGTTCACTGCATATTTTTTATGATCACTCATCGCTTCAACCGCTTGAATAATTGGCATAAATAAATCTGTTTCAAAGTTAGTTGGTGCGTCTTGTAAGATTGAAACAACACGTTCTAAACCCATACCTGTATCAATATTTTTATTTGGAAGTGGCTCGTAAGTGTCATCTGGTTTATGATTAAACTCCGAGAAAACTAAATTCCAAATTTCTAAATAACGTTCATTTTCTCCACCAGGATAATTTTCTGGATCACCTTCAGCCAAATCATTAAAACTTTCACCACGATCATAGAAAATTTCTGAATCTGGACCACTTGGGCCTGCTCCAATATCCCAGAAATTATCTGCTACATCAATAATATGATCATCTGTTAAACCAACTTTTTCTTTCCATAAGCGACGTGCTTCTGTATCTTCTGGATAGACGGTTACATAAAGTTTTTCCGGATCTAACGCTAACCATTTTTCATCTGTCAAGAATTCCCATGCCCAGATAATTGCATCTTCTTTAAAGTAATCACCGATTGAGAAATTGCCTAGCATTTCAAATAATGTGTGGTGACGCGCAGTTTTTCCGACGTTTTCAATATCATTAGTTCTAATACTTTTTTGTGCATTCGTAATTCTTGGATTATCTGGAATAATTGATCCATCAAAATATTTTTTTAATGTTGCTACTCCTGAATTAATCCATAGTAAAGTTGGATCTTCAAAAGGTACCAATGAAGCACTTGGTTCTACTTTATGACCTTTTGATGCAAAGAAATCTAAATACATTTGGCGTATTTCTGAACTTGATAATTTTTTCATTTTAATTCTTCCTTTCAATTTTCATCTCATATTTTAAACATCTTTATTTATTTCCTATCGATCCATAAAACAACAAAAAAACCAGCATACTCACTGCATACAAGGACGATTTTTCGCGGTACCACCTTGTTTGCAATGATCATACTGGATGAATTCATTACCTCTTTAGTCTCGATAACGCGAGAAGCGATAGTATTTCTACTATATTTTATGAAAAGGGAGCATCGAATTTAAGGTTATTGATTTTCTTTCAGCCAAGGAAAATCTTTCTATAAATAACTAAATTAAACTGATATGGCCTTTTACTAATGTCTCAAGTATAGGAGATGCAGAAATATTTGTCAATAAAAAATTAGCATCAACAGCTTTACTCTTTTTATTCTTTCAGTAAGCTGAAGCCACGACCCATTACTTCACTAGCACTCATGACCACTACAAAAGCATGTGAATCAATTTCTAAAACTGTTTCTTTTAGCTGATTAAACTCGCGTTCTGGAATGACGCACATCAACATTTCTTGTTCATTATTGCCATAACCACCGCGAACAGCAATATTCGTCACACCACGATCCAGTTCTGTTAAAATTTGTTTTTTTATTTCTTCAATTGATGTTGAAATAATCATAACGTTTTTAGAACGATTAAAGCCAACTTGAACCAAATCAATGACTCGGCTAATAATAAACAAAGATATTAACGAATACATAACTGTTTCAACATTAAAAACTAAAAGCGCTGATAGAACAATCAACCCATCAATTAATGCCACTGACCCTCCCATTGGTAAGCGTAGATATTTATGAATAATCAAAGCGATAATCCCTGTTCCACCTGTTGAAGCATTGCCTTTAAAAACAATTCCAATTCCCAATCCTGCCAAAATCCCACCAAAAAGTGCTGCTAATAATGGATTATCGGTTATCGGAGACCATTGGCTTGTTAAAGCTACATACACCGGTAAAATCATACTACCTAAAATCGTTTTTAAACCTGCCTGTACACCAAAGCAAACAAAACATAAAATCAACAATGGAACATTTATAGCAAATAAAAGCACAGATGGCTGCCAACCAAATTGATAATTTAAAACAACACTCAGACCACTAACGCCACCTGAAACAATATGATTTGGCAAGAAGAAGCAATTGACTGCTAACGCAATAAAAAAAGCTCCTACTAAAACATAAAGAATATCTATCGCTTTCATAGCACGTTTATTGGCCATTAATTTTTTCTTCACTATTCTCTTTCCCCTTATTCCTTTAATTTAAGTCCTAGACCATTCTATCATTGCCTATCCTAATTGTACAAACCTTTTTAACCAGCTATTCTATAAAAATATGTTTTTTAATTTACCTTTTATTTTTACAAACAATTTACACAAAGATAGACGTTAAATTTATATATGGTTGGTATACTTAATTTATTCCAATAGAAACAATTTTTAACCCCATCCTTTATTAACCATCTGACACGAATCAGGTGGTTTTTTAGTCAAAAAAAATGGTTCATTTATTTAAAATGAACCACTTTTTTTGATTATTTTTTAACCTTTTTCAAGACAATTCCTTTATATAAATACACTGTAATCAAGTAATAAATCGCATAGATTACAACAAAAATTAGGAATGGAATCCATATTCGATAATAAGGTGAAAACAATAAAGTTTTGAACATTTGCATTCCAAATAATACATGAATAACTCCAAGAATTGCTGGAAAAGCAAAGATTGTGAACATCTCTTTATAAATTGAACGAATGAGTAAACTTCTACGAACACCAATTTTACTTAACATTTCATAACGACTAATGTCATTGGCTGCACCTGTTAAGACTTTAAACATTAAGCAGCTAGCCATCATTGCCAAGAAGGCGAATCCTAAGAATAGTCCCATAAAGACTGTCCCACTAGAAAGAGTATTCCAGATATTATAAGCTTCATATTTCGTTGTTAACATATCAACTTTTGGTTCCCGAGCTTTTTCTATACGATCTATTTGCTTCAGTTCTGGTAAAAATTTCATAAAATCAATTGTATCCCCTACAACTAATTTATTTTCTTCACTACTAATTTGAGCAAATTCAGCTTCTGTCACAATTTTAATTGGCAAATCTTTGCCATAATCAATATGGTCATCACGGACTTGTGAAAAAGCATTTACCCAAGGATTTTGATAACTATCCTCCGTTTTTAGTACTGTTCCAGCCTCTAATTTATCTGTTACTGTTGAAAAATTGGGTTTTCCTGCTTCGGGCATACCATCTTTACGTTGCTTCAAAGGTTTTTTTGCTAATTCTTCCTGAATAAAATATTGCATTTGTCCGTCAATTTTATAACGATATACTTGTTTAGAATTAAATTTAATTTTGGCAATTTCAGTTTCTTGCTCTTTTGTTGGATTACGAACTGTTAAATCGAATGGTGCACTGGATTTCATCATAATTCCAATATTATTTTTAAAGCCGATTCCAACAGAAATTGAACCTACTGCTAAGGCAATAAGCATCGTCACTACTGCCAAAATTTTAGTTAGATCATTCACTCTAAAACTCAATTGTGATAATGTAAAAATGGTGATTTTTTTCTCACTAATTCGACGGTTTTCTTTTAATTTGTGAATGAGATATGGTAAAAATGTTTTAAAAAATAAGAATGTACCTCCAGTAATAGTAACCAGAGCTACACCAATACCCAACAATTGAAACTTGATGATATTAATCATAGCAAGATAACCAATCGTTAATAAGATAAAGGAAATAAAAGATTGAAGGATCATTCTATTTTTATTGATGACAATGTGATTTGCTTGTTTTTCGCCATGAATCAAATCTAAAACTGATAGTCTAGCTAATTTAATTACATTAATAAAGGCGGCTAAAACAAACAAAACTAAAAAGAAAATAATTGTTGTTAGAATAGCAGGTAGATAGATTGGACTGAATTCAGGTGAACTAAAATCCAATTGTTGCATAAGTAGACTTGCTACTAACTGTGCTAAAAAAATGCCAACAACGATTCCAATTACCAATGAAGTAACTCCAACAATCATCGTTTCAATAAACATCATTTTACTAATTTTCTTTTTCTTTGCCCCTAAGGTCATATACATTCCGTACTCTTTTTGACGCAAAGACAATAAGAAAGAATTTGCATATAAAATATAGACAACAGTAATAATACCCAGTAAAATCGATCCTGCTAGGAAAACAAAACTTAACATACGAATCATTGAATTTTTTTCTAAAAAGGTTTGATTCATTGCTAATGTTTGAAACATATAAAAAATCGAGCTAGACATCACAAGCCCAATCAAAAGGACAATATAATCTTTTAATTTACTTTTAATTCCTGATAATGATAGTTTTAATAACACAATTCTTCCACTCCAATCCTATTCATCTGTACCGAAATCAGCTAAGACATCTAAAATTTCATGATAAAAGTCTTCTCTTGTAGTTGTACGGTGAATTTCTTTATAAATAACTCCATCTTGAATAAATAAAATTCGTTTACAATAACTTGCACTATAGGCATCATGAGTTACAAGTAGAATGGAAACATCTTGATTTTCGTTTAAACTTTTCATTGATTCCAATAAACTTTTTGCATTTTTCGTGTCTAACGCTCCAGTTGGTTCATCCCCTAATAAAATAGCCGGTTCATGAACTAATGCACGCGCTGCTGCAACGCGCTGTTTTTGTCCGCCAGAAACTTCTGCTGGGTAGCTACCTAAAATTCTAGTGATATCCAATGTTTCAGCAATTTTTTCTACTTTAGGCTTAATCTTTGGTGATGGGACATCTTGTAGCGATAATGGCAATGCAATGTTCTCATACATTGTTAAATTTTCCAATAAATTAAAATCTTGGAAAATAAATCCTAATTCTTTAGAACGAAAATCAGATAATTGATCTGAATTTAAATGGGTAATGTCTTTTCCAGCAATTTTAATTGAACCAGAAGTTGGTTTATCTAAAGTTGATAATACATTCAGTAAAGTTGTTTTCCCAGATCCCGATGGACCCATTATTCCAACAAACTCACCTTTTTCAACTTCAAAAGATAACTCTTTTAGTGCTTTAAATTGATTTTCATTTTTCTTACCATAAACTTTGCTAATTTTTTTTACACTTACAACCGATTGGCCCATTGTATTTCCTCCTAAATTTCAATTGAATTTCTCTTAACTAACAAGATCAAAAGATCCCTCACAAATCCTTTGTTCTCATTTATCTTAACATAGCCTTTTTTGCATTTCCTTCGCTTCGGCTTACATAAAGTACAACGTAGCTTACAGTTTTGTCATTCGCTTGAATGTTTTTTATGACACTTGTGCTCTATTTTCTAAGCCTAACGTTTGTGCTTTAGTTTAAGATATTTTATACTAAATAAAACTAATTACTAAAGGAGTTCAAAATTATGAAGCAACCTATTTATCCTTATTTAGCTTTTGAAGATCAAGCCGATGCTGCACAACATTTTTATCAACGTATTTTTGGTGGTGATTTAGAAATTTTACGGATGGGTGACACGGACCCTACGTTAGCTGATCCCTATAAACAGCGTGTGATGCACAGTGTTTTAAATAGTGGTCCCTTAAAAATCTATGCTTCTGATACCTTTCCAAATTCTACTACACTTGTAGGATCAAACGTTGGATTAACCTTAACTTTTGATGATTTAGCTGAAATGGAAACCATCTACGGGAAGCTTTCTGAAAATGGGTTAATCAAAGTTCCTTTAGAGAAACAATTCTGGGGAGCTTATTATGGAAAACTCGTTGATCAATACCAAGTCACTTGGAATTTAGATTTCCAAGTCTGATTTGGAAGGGGTTCCTTAAAAATATTTTTACTTCGTGAATAATATTGGTTATAATATGAGTACTACGTTAAAAGATAAGGAACCTTACTGTGAAAAAAACAAATTATTATTTTATCATTAATGAGTATTCTGGCAGTGGAAATGGGAAAAAAGTCTGGCAATTACTGGAGAATTATTTACAATCCACCACTCTTTCATACTTTTCCAGCAAAAGTACTTATGCTGGCGAGACAATCAAACTGGTCCATCAACTAGCTAGTAAAATAAATGCAGAAACTGATTTAATCGTTGTTGTTGGTGGTGATGGAACATTACATGAAGCAATTCAAGGATTAGCTGAAGAATTTGCAACATTGCCTTTAGGTTATATTCCTGCTGGATCTGGAAATGATTTTGCTCGAGGTGTTGGTATCTCAAAAAAACCTTTAGAGGCCTTAAAACAAATTTTAAATACAACTCATTCTAAAAAGTTAGATGTACTTTTTCATCAAGAAAAAAAACAAGGAACTTTAGGATATGCTGTTAACAATGTTGGAATTGGTTTTGATGCATTGATTGTAAAGTTAACAAATAATTCTTCCTCTAAAGTTATTTTAAACAAGTATAACTTAGGGTCGTTAGCCTATCTTGCTTCTTTAATTCGCGCCTATTTTACTCAGCCTGCTTTTCCAATATTCATTGAGGTTGATGGAAAAAAACAACGAATTAACCAAGCATTCCTAGTCACAACGACAAACCATGCTTATTTTGGTGGTGGGGTTAAAATTGCTCCTATGGCCAAACCAGATGACGGAATTATTGATGTGATTATTCTTTCTAAATTACCAATTTTGAAAATCGCTTTTTTATTTTTATGTATGATGCTTGGTGGCCTGCATACTCATTTTAAATCTGTAAAACATTTTAGTGGTCGGTCCATTCATATCCAAACTCTTAATGCTGAAGATGGTCAGGCAGATGGGGAAGAGCTTGGTCGACAAGTATATGACAGTCATTTTTCCACTGTCTCACGTAACTTTTGGTTTTAACCATAAAACTAAAAGGATCTGACAATTTTTTTGTCAGATCCTTTTTATCTTGTCCCACTTCTATTCAAGACTTAAATTAAGTTTGTTTTAGACACTTTTTTATTTACTTGAGCCTATTTCATTAATTCTGCCACTTGTTGATTGATTAGGTGCAATTCCTCTTTGGTTAGTGAAGTAAATCCCAAATAAGTAAGTTTTTTTGAATAGCTATAGGAAAAGTTTCATCAAAATTCTTCTCCTGATAACGTGCAAAAAATAATACCAAAAGAAGTTCTCCATAAGTTTGCTAGATGAATTCTTGTTGCGCCTTATTTATAGATAGGCGCTGTATCTTTCTTAACTAAATTTGATTTTGAAACTCACATGCATGAATGTTCATATATTTTCTACATTCAGCAGTAAAGGAACTATCTTGCTCTTGATTTTCTAATTTATCAAAACCAATACATTACCAGAATTCCGACCAGCCTTATGAATTCTTTCTTGCTAATGGCAAAAGTTGATTATTTGCTACAGATTGATTCGTCAAAAAAAGAAAAAGATAAACTACTTTACTCCAAACACTAATCACTATTCTTTTGGCACTACACTTATTTCCAAGCAACATCGCTTCTCCACCTGCTACAGAACCCATTATTCCTAAATAGTCCGTTTTTATAGATACTATAGTTAATATGCATTCACTATTCAGCATACTATGTATCCCTTTTCATTTCGTTATTAAAAAAAATCAAAGAATAACTTCAAACTATATTCTTTGATTTTTTTAGCTAATTTAAGTTATATGGATTTATTTGATTCATACCAATCATCGGATCTACCTGATTCGTTTGAACCATTTTCATCGTTAAAATATAACTAATCGGTTCATTATTTTCTGCTTCCACTTGATACTCTTCTGCTTCCTCTTCAAGCTCAAATAAATTCATTTCTTGAACTGCTTTTTCTGTATCTACAGATTTTATTGGTTGAATTTCTTTTACTGGAACTGTGTTTTCTTCTTCACGTTGTACTTTAGGAGTAGTTGGTTGAAAAATAACATCTTCATCAAAGACAATTTGATCTTCAGAGTCTAATAGACGTTCTTTTAAAGTTGTTAACCGATTATCAGAAGAACGTTCTACACATGTCCAAAAAGCTTGTGGTTCTCCGCATAAAATCAACAAATCACGACTGCGAGTAATAGCAGTATATAATAAATCTCTCCGTAACATGCGATTATAATTTCGGACCATTGGTAAAATAACCATGCGAAATTCGCTACCTTGAGATTTATGAATTGAACAGCAGTAGGCTAACGTTATTTTATTCCATTCATTCCGTTTATAGGTCACTTCATTACTATCAAATTGAATCGTCATTTCATCTACTTTATCGTCCGTCTCTTTTGCATAACTAATTCCAACAATTTCACCCATATCCCCATTAAAAACATTTGATTCGGGACTATTAACCAGTTGCAAGACTTTATCGCCAATTCGATAAACTTTATCGTTAAACTTTAATTCTTTGCGTTTTCCTGTATCATTTGGATTAAAAATCTCTTGCATCATCTTATTCAGGGCATCAATTCCTGCAGGACCTCGATACATTGGTGCCAACACTTGAATATCTTGTGAAGAAAACCCTTTAGACTTGGCTCGTTCAACAACTTGGCGAATCACATTTTCAATCTGCATAGTATCACATTCAAAAAATGAACGGTCTTTTTTATTTTTAGTAAAATCTTCTGGTAACTTGCCATCTTTAATCTCATGGGCCAATGGAATAATTGAAGAACCATCTCCTTGACGATAGATTTCATTCAATTCCATACTAGGAATCAATTTTGAGCCAATTAAATCATGTAATACTTGACCAGGACCAACAGATGGCAGTTGATCTTTATCTCCCACTAGAATAACTTGCATATTCGTAGGTACAGCCTTCAATAAGCTATTGGCTAACCAGATATCAACCATCGACATTTCATCAACAATCAATAAACCTCCTTCTAGCTCTCGCTCTGAAATCGGATCTGTATTCTTTTCACGTCCATTTAATCCTAATAAACGATGAATTGTACTACTTGGCAAACCTGTTGATTCATTCATCCGCTTCGCTGCTCGACCAGTTGGAGCCGCTAATAAAATTGGAAAAATAGCATTATGATAATCATTAATATCTAAAGATAGTCCATTTAATTCAGCAAATAAGGCAACAATCCCATTTAAAACTGTTGTTTTCCCTGTTCCTGGACCACCAGTCAGAATAAATAATGGCGAAACAACAGCCTCTTCAATTGCTTGAATCTGAGAAGCCCCATAGGAAATACCCAAACGTTTTTCTAAGCGCCTTATCTCTTTAGGGATGTCATGACCCTCATAACTAATTTTCTTTTTACGTTCCAAAAGGCGCTTAACTGATGTTGAAACGCCCCACTCTGCTGCATATAATGTATTAATATAGAGCTTTTCTTGATCTTCAATTAAACGACGTTCTTCTAGCAAGCCAATCAATTCATTCGCGACAAAATCTGGATCAATTACGTAAGCACGGCTTTCTTCTAAAACACGTAAAGTTTCTTCTAAAAGTGGCTCCGCTAAAGCATAAGTATCTCCACGACCAAGACACAATTCATTTAATGAATATAAAATAGCTGCTTTCAAACGGGCTGGTGAATCTGCAGCAAAACCTAGTTGTTCTGCAATTGCATCGGCTTTCTTAAAACCAATATTTTCTACATCGTCAATTAATTGATACGGGTTTTCTTGAATAATTTCGAGAGTTTCTTCTTGATAGGTTTGATAAATTGTAAAAGCTAATTGATTTCCAAAGCCAAAACCATTTAATCCAATAATAATTTTTTCCATCCCATCACCCGCTTGAAGCGTTTCAGCAATCAAATCAATCTTTTTCTGATTCAATCCATTCACCATTTTTAAAACAGCTGGATTTGCTAAAATTTCATCAATCGCATGTTCACCTAAGGCCTCTACGATATTTTCAGCTGTTTTTTTCCCAATACCTGGAAATTTTTCACTAGACAGATATGCAACTATTCCTGCTTCTGAAGTTGGTCGCTCTGGATTATACCTGGTTGCCACAAATTGAACGCCAAATTTAGGATGATCAACTAAGCTACCATGAAAACGATAAACTTCTTCCTCTTGAATTTGACCAAAGCTGCCTGTTACAACGATTTCTTTTTCGGAAAAATTACTATCTGTTTCAATAACACGAACTAAAATAACTTTATAAAAATTCGTGGGATTTTGATAGAAAATCGCCATCACTTGACCAACTAAAAAGGGTTCATTAGTCGTAAATAAATCTAAATTTTCTTGCATGGTCATTTTCTATCAGCATCCTCTCTACTTTATTTGTTTTTTTGAATAAATGTTTGAATTTCATCTAATCGTTTCATTTGCACTTGATAGTAAGACTCATCTAGCATACGCGCCTGATCAAAATAAAGCTCAAACGATGCGGGTTCTTCTGCTAATATCATACCAATTAGTCCTCTTTTCAACCACGCTTCTGGCTGCTTTGGAGCTAGTACCATCACCTTTTCAAAATAAATTTTAGCTTCTGAAAAAGCTTCAATTTGCATAAATGTATTCCCAATTAAAAGCAACAACTCAGAGTCATTGATATTTTCTGTTTCTGCAGTCAATAAAAAAGCTAATGCCTTTTTAGGATTTTCTAAAGCTAAATAGGATTGTGCCAACATAATAAGGCTATCTTTTTTTAAATAGTTATCTTTAACAGAAACCTTTAAAAAAGCATGAATCGCTTGCGGATAATCTTGTATTTGATAATAATAGGTACCAAATGCATAGAGTATTTCTGGATGATTAGGATTCTTTTCATTTGCTAACTCAAGGACGGCTTTTGCATCAGCTTCTTTTTTCGCAATGAATAACATATTGGCTAAATTATAATATCCAGCAACTGAATCTGGCTGTTGTTCGATTTCTTCAAATAAAATTTTAATGGCTTGTGTGTGTTTTCCTGCTTCCCAATACTCAAATGCTTTTTGATTACGATCCATTTCGACTACCTCACATTCTTTCTCAACCTTTTTATTTTACACTATTAAACTTAAGGAAACTAGTCTTTTTCCTTATTTAAAAGAGTCTAAGTGTGCGGTGTCATTCCATAAAATAAGTTCATACCCTGCATCACTGACTTCAATAATACTTAAACTACTATTATCAATTCCACCCGCTTTACGAATTTGCTCTAGTGGCTTACCTGATAAGGTTTGAATTAAAGTGACTAAGGTCATTCCATGAGCAACAAATAATAAATCTTGATTCGGATGTTGAGCGACAGCTTCGTTAACTACTTGACTGCTACGTTTAATTAATTCTGGATAAGTTTCACCTTGAAACTCCTCTGGATCATATTCATGAGGATTATTGCGTAAATGATGCATTTGCTCTGGATAGCGTTCAATAGCAGATTCAATTAAAACGCCCTCTAACTCACCTAAGCCAAACTCCTTTAAACCTGCATCGTAAGAAATTGGTGGAACTTCATTAAACTCTTCGATTAATGTTTGAGCAGTTAATACTGCGCGCTTTTGTGGGCTAACGATTATTTTGGCAAAAGATATGTCTTTTAGACGCTCGCCTAGAAGCGCTGTTTCTAAATAACTTTCTTCCAATAAAGGTGAGTCTCCATTTTTCCCTTGCAGTTTACGTGCAAGATTCCATTCTGTTTTTCCATGTCGTACAAAATATAATTTTGCCATCGTCTCACACTCTTTTCTCTACTAGCTTTTAATCTATTATCCTTGAATTCACTATTAAATTCAAGGATTGGGCTAATTTTTAATTATTTACTTAGGGACAACCATTGATTTAGATATCCCCCCTTCTTCATTTCTAGTATTCAGTTTTTCATCTTCACTTTCTAGTTCATTCCAAACTATAATTTGGTAAAAAATACGATTAAAAAAATGAGAATAGCTGCATACTATCTAAAAATAGATTGTCAAACAATTGATGACTTCAAAAATAACAATGAAACTAGGCTAATTACAGAGACTACTTATTTAAAAAAAATTCTCTCTGATCATTATAATGAACTATTTTCATTTTCTATCAACAGGTGCATCTGTGTAAATACGCCAATAGAAAATCAGTTATTAAATGAAGCCCTTGTTGGTGTAGAAATATTTAGCAAAAATAATGATGCGAATTTTATTGCATAGATTTATCTAGAATATCTACAATAAGTTCTCAACAAACTCACTAATTTAGATGAAAAGTACTTAGCAACTCAGTTCTGCCTAAAGGTTTTAGAAAAAACTATTTAGATAGGGATAGACAGTCTTGAATATGAGCTATTAAACCAGTTTATAAGAATTAATAAATTATCGTAGCTCATCATACTAGCCGTTTCAGTAGATAAAAAAGACAAAATCCCCTTATAAATAAAAGAAATTCGTCTTTTTTATTTCCAAATTCTGATTTTGATAGCCTTAACTTTCAGACTGGCTACTTCATAAAAACTTGGTATCTAAACCAATAGTACATTTAATCAGCTACTAAATTTTCTTCATCTATTTGGGAATTCTTATTATTTTCTTCATCTGAACGATCTGGTTTTAACTCACTTTCCCCTTCAATTCCAGATGTCTGTTCTTTCTGGGGATTTTCAATATCTTGGCTTGTTTCACCTATATTTCCTACTTCATTGTCAGAATCAGATGCTGCAGTTGGATTTGTTGTATTATTTGTATTTAATAACTGATTATTTATTGTTTCAATAGCTTCAGCTTGACGTTGACGTTCTAACTCTTCTGCTGCTAATCTAGCTGTTTCAGCCTGTTGTTCTGCCACCTTTTGTTCTTGAAGTGTTTTAAATTCTTCAGCCTTAGTTACAAATTCCATTAAGTCGATTTTAGCTCTTTGATTTTTGATAGCTACTATTCGCATTTTCACTTCTTCAATTTGAGCCCTTGTAAGCTCTATTTTAAATGTTTCAGTAGCTTGGTTGCTATAAAAATCCGTTATTCCTACTTGAGCCAAGTCAATGTCATTAAATTGTTTTTGAGCTTCATCATAAGCTGGTTTTAACTTTTGATATAGTGGGATAGAAATTAATTGAATGGCTTCTAATTTTTTAGCAGTTGTTGCGAGCAATTCAGTAGAAATTTCATCAATCACACTCCCTTTTTTCATTAAGTGAGTCACTGCTTGTTGTCCATCAAACATCGTTTTTACTTTTCCAAGCTCATTCAGTCCTTGTTTTTTTTCTGCGTCATTCGCCATTTTTGAAAGATAACGATCTACGTCTTCTATCTGTTTAAGAGTAAGGTTATTCGCTAGCGCTGTTTTCTCTGAATTGCTGTACAACGCTGATAATAGTTCTGCTAACTGAGTTTGATTATTTGCATAACGTAACTTTCTTTGTGTTATTTGATTCTCGTATCTCTTCTTACTATAGGCTGTCCCACTAACAACAATTCCTATTGTTAAAATAACCATCAAACTAAGAATTAATCCTGATTTTTTCACTATTCTTGGCCTCTACCTTCTATATATAAACAATCTTATTTATTTTTTCATTATATTTCTCTAGGTATTTAACCACATTCGATACAAAAAACTATACAAATAAAAATATTATTAAACAATCGTATATGTAAGTATAACATAAATTTTATTCTTAAAGGACAAAAAAAACGAACAATCATTTTTGATTGTTCGTTTTTAATTTTGTTATTAAACATATTGTAATATTTTGGCTTCGTTATAAGCGACATCAATCGTTCCGCCACCTAAACATTCCATACCATCATAAAACACAACTGCTTGTCCTGGCGTAATTGCTCGAACAGGTTCGTCGAATTCTACAGTCCCAGTCGTACCATCATCATTTAAATGAACCGTAACGCCTGTATCTGTTTGACGATAACGGAATTTCGCCGTACATTTGAATGTTTTTGGCATTTCTTTATGAGTGGTAAAGTGAATATCTGTTGCTGCTAAGTGCGTCGCATACAACCATTCATGATGGAAACCTTGTCCAACATATAATGTATTTGTTGCTAAATCTTTGCCAATTACAAACCAAGGTTCGCTAGATGCACCACCGCCACCAATGCCTAAGCCTTGACGTTGACCAATTGTATAATACATTAATCCATCATGTTCACCTTTCACTTCTCCCTCAGGTGTAACCATCTTCCCTTTTTGAGCTGGTAAATAGGTCATTAAGAATTTTTTGAAATCTCGTTCTCCAATAAAACAAACACCTGTTGAATCTTTTTTCTTAGCAGTTGCTAAGCCCGCTTCTTCCGCAATACGACGAACTTCTGGTTTTTCCATCCCGCCTAAAGGGAACATTGTTTTTGCTAATTGTTCTTGAGATAATTGATTTAAAAAGTAGGTTTGATCTTTATTTGTATCCACACCACGTAACATATGCGTTACACCAGCTTCATCCCGTTCAACTTGAGCATAATGCCCCGTTGCAACATAGTCAGCTCCTAAGCTCGTTGCATAATCAAGAAATGCTTTAAACTTAATTTCTTTATTACACATGACGTCTGGATTTGGTGTGCGTCCTAACTTGTATTCATCTAAAAAGTATTGGAAAACATTATCCCAATATTGTTTTTCAAAGTTTACCGAATAATACGGAATACCAATTTGATTCGCTACTTGGATTACATCATTATAATCCTCAGTTGCCGTACAAATACCAGCTTCATTTGTATCATCCCAGTTCTTCATAAAAATCCCCACCACATCATAACCTTGCTCCTTTAAGAGTAAAGCTGTAACAGATGAGTCAACGCCACCACTCATGCCAACGACGACACGTGTTTTGCTGTTGTCTGTCATTTCTTTCACCATCATTTCAAATAGATTCTGAAAATCTTTACGATTTGAAGGTCGTATTTTTCCAGTCTATATTATTATAACGGCTTTACCAGAGAAATCAAGGGTTATGCAAATCAAATGAGGAAATCACTTACTTTTCGTATAGATAAATTCTAATTTTCTTCACATTTAGTGAAAATGAAGCAAAAAAAGCCAAACTCAATGAGTTCAGCCCTCTCTGCCTTATATTAAACTTTTTCCATCACACCACGTTCAATAAACCCTTGCATAATGAAGTTAAATTTATCAACAACTAGTTTAAAGTTTTCATTTTTATAAATATCAACCGCACGTAAACCATTGCTAGTCGTTGTTGATAGTTTAAATGATTGTAAATCTTTGTTCACTACGATTTTTAATTTAATCCCTTGCTTATTCTCTGGTGAAGCATCCAATGGACGAATATACTGATAATTACCTGAACTAGTTTCTTCAAAACCATTATCTCGTAATGTATATTTTTTCACTCCTGGAGCTAAACGATACTTTTCTGTTGAACCTACTAAACTTGTTTCTGTTTCAAATGCCATCCCAAGTCACCTCTTCAGTGTATTTTTCATTCAATATAAAATCTATTATATCATATCAACCGCTACTTCTTCCATTGATTTTTAGTTGAACATGCCACTGTCTTGCATTTTTGTTCGTTGAATGACAGTTATGTTCCTACTAATTCAGCTTGAGACCTTATACACTAAAGCTAGAAAAGAAAGGTAGGTGGCAACAATGAACTGGAATTATATCTCTAAATATCAAGGCATACTTGGTTTTTTATTCTTTATCGGTATGATTATTATCGCTATTTTATCCACTATATAATAAAAACTAGATACCACATTTTGATACCTAGCTTTATTTATTTTTTTAATCGATTGACAACAATAACTAACTTTTCAACCAATTCATGAATCATCTGAGGCTCCGTTCCCAGACCAAAGCTAACCCGTACAGATTGAGAAACTCGTGGATTATTTTCTCCATACATCGCTGTTAGTACATGACTGGGTTCAATATTTCCAGCTGTACAAGCGGATCCAGCAGAAATTGCAATCCCCATCAAATCAAGATTCATTAACAATTGATCAGAAGGAATTTCTTTAATCCACAGACTTAGAACATGCGCTAAGCCATTTTCAGAAGCTCCATTTACTTCAAAATCAATTCCTGCTTCAGTCAATTCTGATACAACTTGTTGTTTTAACGTATTGTATGCCTCTTTTCGTTGAACCTTTTCAGCTTGCATAATTTCAACAGCTTTTTTAAACCCAGCAATCGCAGGAATATTCTCAGTTCCAGCACGACGTTTTGTTTCCTGCTCCCCACCACGCATAAAACTTGGCAAGTGAATTGCTTCGCTTACATACAAAAAGCCAACACCTTTTGGACCATTTATTTTGTGAGCTGAAACCGAAAGCAAATCAATCTGGCTTCTTTTGACATCAATCTCTTCTAAGCCATAAGCTTGGACAGCATCCGTATGAAAATAACTTTCTGTTTCAGCAACAATTGCGCCAATTTCAGCAATATTCATCAATGTCCCCACTTCATTATTGCCATACATAATGGATACTAGCGTTGTGTCTGGTCGAATGGCAGACTGTACCAATTCCGGATCAACTTGACCAAATTCATCTACAGGTAAATAAGTCACTTCAAAACCTAATGATTCCAAATATTCCATTGGTTCCAAAATGGCATGATGTTCAACTTTTGATGTAATTAAATGTTTCCCCATACTCTCTCTTGATAAAGCTGTCTCAATAACAGCGGTATTATCACTTTCTGTACCACCACTTGTAATCACGATTTCACTTTGTTTTGCACCAATACTTTTGGCAAATACACTTCGAGCATCATCTAATAAATGACGCGCTTCTCGACCGAAACCATGAATACTTGAAGCATTTCCATAGAAGTTTTTCATCGTTTCATACGTAGTCTCTAAAACTTCTGGATGCACCGGACTAGTAGCAGCATGATCTAAATATATCTTTTCCATAATTAGCTCCTATCTATAACCTTCTACTCAATATATGCTTCAAATTTTAACATGAAATTACCATTTCACCAAATACTTCTACTCTATTTTTTTAATCTCAACTAATTCAATCATTGAACTAGCAAAAAAACATCAGTCATAAACCAATGTTTTTGCTTAGCTTTATTTTTTAGAAATGATCTTTAATTCAGGAAATAACAGATCTAATACCGCCATCGTTAAACGACGACCTTTGCCTTTATAAGGGAAGGTATGCATATGCATCGCTGGATTAAAGTTAGCTTCAATCACTGCATAACCAGGTTGTTCCTTCGTACTTGGTTGCGTATAATCAGGGATAATTAAATCTACTCCACAAACAACGGCGCCCACGGCTTTTGTCATCTCAATTGCAGCTTTTTTATAGCTATCATCAATGGTATCAGTGTAGTCAAATGAATCTCCGCCTGTACTAATATTAGAGTTCTCTCGCAAATACACTGTTACTTCTGTAGCCGGAATATCATCGATTTTATATCCTTGCTCTTTTAACATTAATTGTTCAATCTCACCTAATTGGATAATTTCAAGTGGTGCTAAATGATCTGTTCCACGTAAAGGATCTTGATTCTTTGTAGCAACTAATTCTTTAATTGTATGAATCCCATCCCCAACAACATTAGCTGGCATTCGTAGCATAATCGCTTTAACAGAGTCTCCTAAAACAAAGAAACGATACTCGGTTCCCGTAATAAATTCCTCAACTAGAATCGCTTTATCTTCTTTAAAAGCAAAATCAACCGCCAAATCATAGTCTTCTTTTGAGGGACCATCTTTAAAAATAGAAATACCCACGCCAAAATTGGTTGATTTAGGTTTAATTACAATTCCTTTGCCACTATAATTCCAATAAGCAGCTTTAGCTTCATTGGCCTGCTGATATTCCTCACCAGCTGGCACTTTAAACCCAGCTCCTGCTAAAACTTTTTTAGTTACTGTTTTATTTTCCATAATTAAAGGAGCAATATATTGATCTTTAGAGGTCATATTTGCATTTTTTACATATTCAATATGTGCCTCATGTGTTAGTTTTAAAAATTGTTCACTGGCATCTAAAATATCAACTTCAACGCCTTTTTGAATCGCATCAAACATTAATAGTTGTGTTGATAATTCCATTTCCGTAAATCCTCTTAAACTATAAGGTTTTGCCAAAGCTTCCTCTTTAAACTGCTTGCCTAATTGCAAACCAAATTCTGTATAAGAACCCACTTTAGCAATATCTTCAATCATTTTACCTGCAAGAGTTTTTTGAGGATTAAGAATTTGAGCTTTTGCTGCTAATATCAATTCTTTATTTTCTTTCATTAAATCAGTTTCTTGAATCATTTCTAACATATTATCAATTAAGCCCAACGCTTCTTTTTGATAATTTGAACTAGCGTGTGGATGTTCCAAAGCAGTTTTTTCATTCATGATATTACCAGCTTCAATTTCCTCAACAGTAGCTGTTTTATCTAACCAAACTAATGATAGTAAGAACAAATGAATTAATTTCATATCCGTTTTCTGCATTCCAAAGGCTGCATATGGATTTAAATCAAACATTCTAAATTCTAAGTAATGAATGCCCTCGGTTAATAAATCTCGAACCTTTTTCCCACCACGAAGACGAACAGGTGAATAAAATTCCTTCTCTTCACTTAAAGCTCCTTCTTGAACAAGAGCTTCAATATCTTCCACATAACTTTCCAGAGAAGCAAACGAAACCCGCACATCCTCAGTATTTACATAACCATAATGACTGCTACGAACACTACGAACATAGTCTTTTAATGGTTCTTGATTTTCTTGATAAAAATTGTCTGCTACAATTGGTGACGCGCCAAATAAATACGTCAATAACCAACGATAACGCAAAAAGTTTTTGGCTAATTTCATATAGATTTCAGATTGAAATGTTGAATACTCTTTTATTTCAGTCTGATTTTGAAATAAAGCTTGTAAGAAATGGGAATCCAATTCAAAATTATAATGAATTCCACAGACCATCTGCTTCTTTTTCCCATATTTTTCAGCCAAATGAAGCCGATAATTAACATCTGCTTGATTATCCAATTGTGCAACCGAGATTTGTTTTTCTTCTGGTAATTCAACTGGCATGCTCATTGGCCAAATTAATTCTGATTCAGGCAAAGAGCGCTGAGCCACATCATGAAGAGCCATTAACCAATTGTACATTTCATCAATTGTACGGACAGGTGGGGTCACCAATTCTAATTGAGATTCACTAAAGTCTGTTTGAATATATGGATGATAGCTACGATTTCCTAATAAATTAGGATGTCCAGTTAATGCTAATTTACCAGTCTCGGTTACCCGAAGTCCTTCTTTTTCAATTCCAAATGTTCCTTTAAAAAAAGCTGGTGCTAAATGTTGTTCTCTAATTCTGTTTTTAAGTCGATTCATGATTAAGTACCTCTTCTATTCGTGTTTTGTCGTTCTATTTCCATTTTTATTTTTCTTTCCGGAGCAAAATCAGCTTCCCAATTTATTGGCTTTAAAACCTTCCCATCAGTTTCTCGGTAATGTGGTTTGCCATCTGGAAATAATTTTCCCATATTGGCTTGATGAACAAAATGAAAAATTGGTCTAGGATCGACTCCCATTAAAACAAATGAGCCATAATTAAAATAGTTGGCGTCTGTTAAAGCATCAATCTGACCTATCAAGATATCCTCAACTGGCTTTGCTTCTTCCTTGATTTTTGTGACAGTTTGCAGAATGGATTCTTGCCACTTTGCGATAAGTTGATCAAACTCATCTTCATTCCCACCAACACTTGCATATAAAAATTCAATCATTTCTTCTGTTGTAAAACTGGCTCTCTGTAGAGCTTCTATTGGACTAAAAGCTGTGGGAACTAAGTTTTCTGCTGGATGAAATGTATCATGAAATTCTTTCACTTGCTCATATTCAGATAAGTGACTCATATATCATACACTCCTTTAAACTAATACTTTGCCCTTCATTATAACTTACTGCTTTTGTAAAGGAAAAAAATTTGTCTTATCATAGAAAGAAAAACAGCTAATCTTCATTCTAAATTGTTGGATTTCCGCCATATTTATTACTAGTCCCTCTTTAAAAAGTAGTCTCTAACAATTACATAGTTTATCTTATACAAAAAAATAGTCATGGAACCTTCATTCCCATGACTAACTTCTTACTCATTTTTGGCTTTCATTTGATCCATCAAACGTTTGCGCAACACAATATTTTCTGATTCAACTAAGCGTCGCTCAGTTACCTGTTTACGAATAGTTTCTTGTAGTCTTTCAATATTCTCGACTCGAATCTCTTCTTTGTTTCTAGCTTCTGCCAATTGATTTCGTTCCACCGTTGTTTCATTTAATTGTTGAACAAGCTCTTCCATTTGTTTTTTTAATTGTTCATTTTTTTCAATCAACCACTCATTTTTCTTAGTTAATTTTTTTGTGTGACGTTCAAATCGTCCATCCGTCAATGTTGTATAAATCAAGTAGGCTCCTAAAAAAGCTGAAAAAATCGGAAAAATAACTGAACTTTGTTTCAATAAAGAAATAACAACAACACTAGCTCCCGAAAGAATACAGATATATAGACCTATTGAGAAGGATTTATCTTTTCGCTCTTCATCCATGTCATGATAAAAATCTGTTTGATTTTGCAATTCTTGGACTTTTAACTGTAGCTCATCTAGTTCTGCTTGAGTTCTTTGGTACAGCTCTTGTTCTTTTTCAGCATAACGTTGTTCTACCTGTTCTTGATACAATAAGAACCATTCCTTTTCCCGGTTAAGACGTAAAAAATCAGCTGATAATTTCGCTTGATGCTCCGCTTTTTCTGAAAGCAATTCATGGGCCGTCCCTGTTTTTAAATCATTTAATTCAAGTTGAGTTTCAACTAAAAGTTGAGTGGATTCAGCCTTTGCTTGACTACGAGTTCGGTCTGCTTCAAGTCGCGCTTCATATAGTAGAGCTTGCTCTTTCTCACTTAAACTTGCCTCTAGTTCACTTTGTTTTTCTTGATAAAGTTGATTAAGGTCATCTAAACGTTTTGATAATTCATTATCTTGACGTTGTTTTTCATGTTCAACTTCTTTTTGATAACGAACTAGTTGTTCTTTCAATTCCGTAATTTCATTCTGAACTGCATCGTACATCTCATTTGATTCACTAAAAGCATTTTGCAAAATCAGCTCGGCTTGCATCTTAGCATTTTCTAAAATTGCTTCTTCTTTAGCTGCAATTTTCCGATTCAATTCATTCTTCTTTTCGTCATATTCGCTAATCAGCTCACTAATCTTTGTCTGATATTCTAACTCAAGTTCTGCTTGTTTTTCTTCAAACCGCTGAATATTCAATTCGTTCACCTTAGAAACTGAATCCGTAATCAAATCATTTAATGTAACTTTAACTGTATCAACCATCTGACTCGTAATATTTTTAGTATCTTCAATAATTTGTGGTTTAAATGTAATTTTTATTTTTTCATCTTTTTCTTTTGAAGATTCAGACATATAAGAACTCCTTTCCCCTTAGCTTGACTTGCTATAGCTAGTGGATCAATTAAATTAATTAAGACTGTATCACTGTTTTTTCATAAAAAAACAGATTCTCTACCATTATCTCAAAAAAAAACAAAAAATGCACCTAATTTTCATTAAAATTTAATTTGTAAAAAAAACATCTCTTTAAAGAAAGTAACTGTCCTTTCTTTAGAGAAATGTTTTAGTCATTTAAAAAAATAATACAACAATTAACTTCATCATTAACGGAGCAACAAAAACGGTCACTACTCCCGTTACACCAATGGCTAAACCTGACATTGCTCCTTCTACATGACCTAACTCTAATGCTTTTGAGGTTCCAATTGCATGAGCCGAACTACCTAAAGCCACACCTTTAGCCACTGGGTCTTCAACTTTTAGAAAAGTTAAAATAGGCGGACCAATAATTGAACCGATTATTCCTGTGACAATAACAATAACCAAAGTCACTGTCGCAATCCCATTCATTTTTTCAGAAATACCCAATGCAATCGCAGTTGTAACTGATTTTGGCATAATTGATACAATTAAATCTTCCTTTAATTGCAACATAACGGCTAAACACCCCGTCATAAAAGTTCCAAAAATCGTTCCTAATAAAATTCCTGTAACGATCGATCGAACGTGTTTTTTTAGTAAATGAAACGTATTATATAATGGAATTCCTAAAGCTACTGTAGCTGGTGTAATTAAAATATTTAAAATACTACCACCTTTAAAATAATTTTCATAAGAAATATGTCCAATTTTTAAAAATAAAATGACAAAAACAGTTGAAACTACCAATGGATTAAATAACGGAAAAGGGAATTTCTTAAATAACCCTAAAGCTAATAAATACATTCCAATTGATAAAATCAACCCAAACATAGGGTTACTTGTGAGCTCTTGATACATTTTTCACATCGTCCTTTCCAATTTCCTCTTCCTCAGCAGGTTCATCTTCAAAACGACGCTTCACAGCCTGAACAACGACTCCAACAAAAGCAACGGTCAAAGCTGTAGTAACAAATGAAACAATTAACAATAACCACCAAGTGTCTTTAATAACTGGAAAATAAACCATGATTCCTACTCCAGCAGGTAGAAATAAAATACTTAAATTACCTAGTAAGAATCCACCAACTGTTTCAACATCCTTGACTTTTAGCACTTTAAATTGCAAAGCTAAAAATAAAAGCAACATGCCGATTACACTTCCAGGGACTGGCAAAGCCAGTACTTTTGACAACACTTCTCCTAAAAACGAAAAGCTTAAAATATACAGTAACTGTTTATAAATAGTCATAATTTCCCTCCATACATCTAATACTATACCATAATGTTCTTGAAAATAAAGGAGATTTCCAAATCTATCCTTTTATAATAAGGCTTTCATAACTATTTTTCATGGTTTTTAATAAAAGTATTCTTTTTTATTTAGAATTAAATTTAATTCTACTGAACAGAACATTCGTTCTAAACTGTAGTTAGTTCAGCTAAAAAGTGGTATAATTAATCTAGTGATAAATTGAAGAAATCAAGAAAATAAACCTTTTTACCGCTAAGGAGGACACTATGAATCAACCATTAGCTTTTCGGATGCGTCCGACAAATATCGATCAAATCGTTGGTCAAACCCATCTTGTTGGCGAAGGTAAGATTATTCGTCGTATGGTGGAGTCAAAAATGCTTTCCTCTATGATCCTTTATGGACCACCTGGAATTGGAAAAACGAGTATTGCCAGTGCTATTGCCGGCTCAACAAAATACGCCTTTAGAACCTTGAATGCCGCTACTGATACCAAGAAAGATTTACAGATTGTTGTTGAAGAAGCTCGAATGAGTGGAACAGTCATTCTCTTATTGGATGAAGTCCATCGTTTAGATAAACCAAAACAAGATTTTTTATTGCCTCATTTAGAAAATGGTCGTGTTGTCATGATTGGGGCAACAACAGAGAATCCTTATATTACAATCAATCCTGCGATTCGTAGTCGAACACAGATTTTTGAACTAAAACCTTTATCTATTGAAGATATCGAAAAGGCGATTGAATCAGCTCTAAATGATCCGGTACACGGATTAGGTACGCAATCAATCGAATTAACTAAAGAAGCCCTACTCCACTTTGCTAGAGCAACTAATGGTGACCTACGTAGTTCATTAAACGGACTCGAATTAGCCGCAAAATCAACCCATCCTGCTGTTGATGGTATCATTAGAATTGATTTAGAAGTGGCAGAAGAATGTGTTCAACGAAAAGCTCTCACTCACGATAAAGATGGGGATGCCCACTACGATGTTATTTCTGCATTGCAAAAATCTGTTCGTGGTAGCGATGTGAATGCTGCATTGCATTATATGGCTCGTTTAGTCGAAGCAGGTGATTTACCCATTATTGCCCGACGTTTAATGGTCATTGCCTATGAAGATATTGGATTAGCGAATCCCGCCGCTGCCGCACGAACTGTAACTGCTGTACAAGCAGCAGAAAAACTGGGCTTTCCGGAAGCTCGAATTCCGTTAGCAACTGCTATAGTTGATCTCTGCCTTTCACCAAAATCTAATTCGACTTACGTAGCGATAGATGCCGCCCTTAGTGATATTCGGGCTGGAAAAAGTGGAGATGTACCCGATCACCTTCGCGACTCTCATTACAAAGGGGCTAAGGATTTAGGTCGTGGCATTGACTATAAATATCCCCATGCCTATCCTGACGCTTGGGTCAATCAGCAATATCTCCCTGATAAACTAAAAAATGCAATTTACTATGAACCAAATTTTACAGGAAAATACGAAGCTAGCTTGGCAAATCAGTACGATAAAATCAATCAAAAGAAAAAAACGAGAGAGTAGTTTTCTCGTTTTTTTCTTGCTACATATCCCTTCAAATTTCATTATTTTTATGCTATGCTTACCTTTGAATTTGGAAAATCATTTTCTGATGAATGAAGGGAGTTTTTTTATGATTATTACTATTTTGATGTTGATCTTTGCGATTCTTCTATTTTCAGCTGCTGGATTTTTATTAAGTAGCAAATCTAGTCTATTGATTATTAAGGAAGTTCCTAATGAACATGTAGCAAATTTAAATTTTTTTAGATTCTATGGATTTGCCTTACTGTTATGCGGACTATTTAATTTAGTTTTATTATTTTTTCAACCAGCATGGTTATTGCTCACTTTTTTAATAATCACCTGCTTCTTGATTTTATTTTTTATTTTAGGCTTAAATAAACGCATTCATTAAAAAAATCAGCCCACTATATTAGTGTACCGCCCCCCAAAAGTTAGACCTAAAAAATCTAACTTTTGGGGGTCTTTTTGTATGGCAAAATATAGCACAGAATTTAAGATGAACGTTGTACAAAACTATTTAAATGGAGAAGGTGGAATGAAGTATTTAGCTAAAAAATATGGCATTAAAGGAATCTCTCAAGTACAAATTTGGATAAATACGTACAAAGAATTTGGTGAGGAAGGTCTACTTCGTAGTCGCCAAAATAAAACTTATTCTGTTCAATTCAAGTTAGATGCGATAGAGTTATATCTAACAACAGAGATGTCCTATCGAGAAGTTGCCAATCAGTTTGGAATGACCAATTTTTCTATGATTGCCAATTGGCGTAAAGCTTACCAAGAAAATGGAGTAGATGGGCTCTCACAACCGAAAGGACGTCCATCTAAAATGCCTAAAAAAAAGAATAAATTACCAGCTATTGATTCTTCAAAAAAAGAGTTAACCTATTTAGAAGCGCTAGAGAAAGAAAATCTACAGTTAAAAATTGAACTTGCCTATTTAAAAGAATTAAGGAGGTTGCGTTTGATGGAACAGCAACAGAAAAACAAGCACGAATCATTCATAGCCTCCGAGGGAAATTCAGATTAATCGACATTCTTGAAACCCTAGGGTTTCCTAGGTCAACCTATATGTATTGGCAAAAACGCTTTAACCGTGAAAATCCAGATAAACCAATTGAACAAGAAATGGAAAAAATTCATCACGAACATAAGGATTATGGCTATCGTCGGATGAATCAAGAACTTAGAAACCGTGGTATCCTTGTGAATAAAAAGAAAGTGCAACGTTTAATGAAAAAATTAGGAATCTTGGTACGCTCATTCACACGGAAATCACGGAAATACAATTCCTATAAAGGAACTGTTGGGAGAGTGGCAAAAAATCGGATTCATCGTCATTTTTATACAAGTATTGTTCATCAAAAAATGACAACAGATACAACAGAATTTAAGTATTATGAAAAAGATCACTCGGGTAGTTTGCGTATTAAGAAACTCTATCTAAACCCGTTCATGGATATGTATAATAGCGAGATTGTCTCTTACTCAATTTCAGAGAAACCTACAGCAAAAGCGATTATGGATGCATTAAATGGAGCTATTGTGAAAACGAATGATTGCCTCTATCGCCGAACGTTCCATTCCGACCAAGGATGGGGATACCAAATGAAAGCCTATAGCCATGAATTAAAAAAGCATCATATTTTTCAAAGTATGTCTCGTAAGGGAAACTGCTTAGATAATTCTCCTATGGAGAATTTCTTTAGTATTCTCAAACAAGAACTTTACCATGGCGTTATCTACAAAAGCTACCAAGAATTAAAACAAGCGATTGAACACTATATAGAGTACTATAATCATTCTCGAATAAAAGAAAAATTAGACTGGCTAAGCCCAGTTCAATTTAGAAAGAAAATGAGTTTAACTGCGTAAAAAAACAGAGTAGAAAATCTACTCTGTAAAAAAGTCTAACTTTTGGGGGTCACTACATAGTAGTTGGCTGATTTTTAAATCTCTTCTTTTTTGAACAACTCTTCCGGCAAGAAAATTCCTAACTGTAATAAAGCTACAGGTCCTGCTAAACGTTCCACTAAAGCAGCCATTTTAACAGCACCAACTCCTGCTATTTTAGCAAAATCTTCTAATACTTCCGGACTGATATCTTGTAAGTAAATTAAGTTATGCTCTAATGAATATTTTTTAAATAAATAAAATTTCGAGTCTGCAAAAACATCTTGAATTAAGTAGTGTTCTTTTTTCAACTTTACAAACTCCTTTAAAATTATTTTTAGTAAACAGAAGGATCTTAGTTCTATTTTATTCCTATTTGGTGTAAACTGTAGATGTAGTAGAAATAGAGGAACTTACTCTATCATATCATAAATATTAAATGAATTGGAGTGATGAACAATGTTACAACAATACAAAAGAATTTTAGTAGCTGTTGATGGATCAGAAGAAGCAGAATTAGCCTTTAAAAAGGCTGTTTATGTAGCGAATCGGAATGAAGCCGCTTTAGTTCTAACTCACGTTATTGACACTCGCGCTTTCCAAAGCGTCTCTAGCTTTGATGGAACAATGGCTGAACAAGCTACGGAGCAAGCAAAGAACACAATGGAAGAATACTTGCGCTATGCTAAAAATCACAATGTTGAAGAAGTTAGTTATACGATCGAATACGGATCACCTAAAGCGCTTATTGCAAAACAAATTCCAGAAGATCAAAATATCGACTTAATCATGGTTGGAGCAACTGGTTTAAATGCCGTTGAACGAATCTTTATTGGTTCAGTTTCAGAATATGTTATTCGTCACGCAACTTGTGATGTCTTAGTTGTTCGTACCGATTTAGAAAATAAATTGCCACCAAAAAAAATCAAATAAATTCTGACTAAAAATGGAACTGAAACAAAACTACTATTTTGGATAAAAATCAGTTAAATAAAAACTAAAAACTGTAAGAAATCAGCATTTGTAAAAATGGATTTCTTGCAGTTTTTTCAATTTTAAAATCTTCTAACTATTGATAAACACGAAAGAAAGAATTCTATGGCGGAACCCCGTCACCAGATGTTCCCACTAATCGTTTAACTAGCACTATTTCAAAAACATTATTGACCGATTCCCTTTATTTTCTATAAGATAAAGCAGTTTTTTATTTTACCTCATGTAGATAGTCAATCCTCAGTAATCACTATTCTGACTACCTTAATCATTCTTATCCTAAGTTATTTAGTTAATTATTTACTATTGCTAATTATCAGAAAAATCCGCAATCATTAATTAGGTAAGGACTACTCCGTACCTTTCTTATAAAAAAAGGTTCTATAATATATCGTATTTATTGGTGAGTGAAACACTCGCCAGCACTTCTTTGCATTTCACTACAAAAAAGTAGGAGAGGAATTATAAATTCCTCTCCTACCCCATGATTTTATTCAATTGATTCTTCACCAATACAATTTGACAAAGAGCCGTTTTTATAATTATTTGCCTAAACGTTCAACGTCACGAGCAATCATAACTTCTTCATCTGTCGGAATTAATAATACTTTTACTTTTGATTCCGGAGTTGAAATAACACGTTCTTTCCCACGAACTTTATTCGCTTCTGCATCCATTTCTGTTCCTAAGAAAGTCACACCATTGATGATTTCTTCACGGATTTCTGGACCATTTTCACCAATACCAGCTGTAAAGATGATTGCATCTACACCATTCATTGTCGCAGCATATGAACCGATATATTTTTTAACACGGTCAGCGAAAATTCTAAGTGCGATAAACGCATTTTCGTTTGTGTGTTCAGCTGCTTCGATTTCACGCATATCACTTGAAATACCTGAAAGTCCTAAAAGACCTGATTTTTTATTTAAAATATCAATGAATTCATTAATATCTGTAATGTTTAATTTACCCATTAAATAAGCAATCAATGAAGGATCGATATCGCCTGAACGAGTTCCCATTGTCACACCTGCAAGCGGAGTGAAGCCCATTGAAGTATCAACAGATTTTCCACCATCGATAGCAGTGATTGAAGCACCGTTACCTAAATGACAAGAAATTAATTTTAATTCTTCAATTGGTTTACCTAACATTTCAGCTGCACGTTCTGAAACATATTTATGAGAAGTTCCGTGAGCACCATATTTACGTGCTGCAAAATCTTCATAATAAGACATTGGAATGCTGTACAAGTAGCTTACTTTAGGCATTGTTGTGTGGAAAGATGTATCAAATACAGCCACACTTGTAATATTTGGTAACATTTTTTTGAATGCTTTAATTCCAGTAGCATTAGCTGGATTGTGTAAGGGTGCTAATTCAGATAATTCTTCGATTTGTGATAAAACTTTATCATCAATGACAGCAGAATCTTTAAAAATTTCGCCACCAGCAACAACACGATGACCAACACCAGTAATTTCGTCGAAGTTCGCAATAATATTTAACTCAACTAATTTTTTAAGCAACAATTCAATTGCTACTTCATGATTTTCCATGTCTTCAATCACTTCAAATTTTTGACCTTCGCCATATTTGATTGTAAAGATTGATTCTGGTAAACCAATTCTTTCTACGATTCCTTTAGCGATAACTGTTTCTGAAGGCATTTCGAATAATTGCCATTTTAAACTAGAACTTCCGGCATTGATTGCAATTGTTTTTGACATGTTTATAAGTCCCCTTTTTAAGTTTTATTTATTAAATATTCTCTTTTTTCCAAGTATCGACTTCATTCATAAAATGGAGCATCGCTTGTTGATTTTTAAAGTCTGGAATTTCTGCAAGTAAAACTTGTTTCGCTTGTTTGGCAGTAGCACCTTTCTTTTGAATCAAGAGAATTGATTTACGTGAATGCTCAGTCTTGAATAATTCTTTTGGCAAATGAAGCATACCTTGCAAATAACTAGACTCTTGAATGAATTTAGTTAAAGCTGACGCTTCTTCCGTTTCAAAAAGCTGTGATGGAACAAGGAATACACCTAGTCCGCCTTCCTTTAAATAACCGATACTTTGTTCAATCATTAAATGATGCGCGTAAGAATGTCCTTCCTTAGCAGCTGTTTTGAATCGTTTAGCACGATCATCAACTGGATAATAACCAACTGGCAAATCACCCATGACAACATCTACAGGGTCAATCAAAAGGTCCTGCAATACGTCTTGATGTGTCAAGCGAACTGTTTGACGTTGCAAAGCTGTTCCCACTGCGGCTAACGATAAAAGCAAGTCATCAATATCCACTCCTTCAGCATCTACCTTAATCTTCTTCAACATTAAACTGTTGTAAATAGTTGAAAGTAAATTAGCAGTACCGACAGCAACATCTAAAACTCTAAGTTCAGTTGTTTCTTCTGGAATGATTTTTTCAAGCAAATAGCTCATAATGAATCCAATAGCATCTGGCGTCATTTGGTGGTTTGCTTGTAATTGATCAGCCTTAGCTCCTTTTAACAACGCCAATTGAAATGCTTTCCGAATTTCTTCTGGTTCCATATCTTGCAAGGAAACATCTTGATAGAGAAAATTCAAGCGATTAACCGTTTCGATAGCTAACGTTTCTTCACTATTATCAGTTTTTCCCTCTAATAAATTTTCTCCTGTTTCTAAAAGAGCTTCTAAATACGAAACATCAATTTCTTGCTGTAACAATTGAACCGAGGTATTTAGCTTAGTATACAAACTTTCAATCTCTTTTTGCGACAATGCTCTAGCCTCATTTCCTTACTTTATCGCTATTCTACAAAACATTTAGCATTTTTTACTGCTAGCATAACTGTTTTGTGAAATTGCATTACCTGTACTATTTTAACCAATAAACTGTTAGGTTTCAAGCGTCAATTTGAAAAGATTTAGAATTTTTTTAATTTCTCATTTTTTGCTTTCTATAACTGTCTATTAAAAGTCATATATACCTTGATTCCCGAGAAAAGATAACGCTTTCTTTTTTTATTTTAAAAAAAAGCTCTTCTATCGAAATAGAAGAAACTTTTTGTTTTAATTATTGAGCAACTGCAGGGTATACAGATACTTGTTTTTTGTCGCGACCTTTACGTTCGAAGCGAACTACACCATCTACTTTAGCAAAAAGCGTATCGTCTCCACCGATTCCAACGTTTACACCTGGATAAATTCTAGTACCGCGTTGACGGTATAAAATCGAACCACCTGTAACTGTTTGACCGTCAGCTCTTTTAGCGCCTAAGCGTTTAGAGTTAGAGTCACGTCCGTTAGTTGTAGATCCGCCCCCTTTTTTGTGAGCGAAGAATTGTAAATTCATTTTCAACATATGAGTTGCACCTCCTGATGTTTAATTTATTTAAGCATTTCGACATACTCAGGATATTCTTCTACGATTGATTCTACGGATAGTAGTAAACTTTCTAAAAGAATCTGAGCAATGTGTAATTGTTCACGGTTAATCTCTTGAATAAGTTCAACATAAAGCTCTCCACCATTCTCTTCATCCATCTCTACAAGAGGTTGGAATCCAGCTAAGGCTTCAATACTATTTGTTGCTCCAAAAGATAAAGCTGAAACGGCTGCACAAACGATGTCGTTACCGTCGGGTCCTGACTCTGCATGTCCAGTAATTTCAAAAGAAACTAAATTCCCTTCGTCGTTACGTTTGAATGATGCTTGAATCATATTGAACACCACTTTTCTTAAGCGTTAATTGCGTTAATAACAACTTTTGTATAAGGTTGACGATGACCTTGTTTACGGTGAGTATGTTTTTTAGGTTTGTATTTATACGTAGTAACTTTCTTTTGTTTACCATGTTTTTCTACAGTACCTTCAACAGTAGCTCCTGCGATTGTTGGTGCTCCAACTTTTGTTTCTTCGCCACCTACTAAGATTACTTCATCAAAGCTTACAGTTTCGCCAGCTTCAACGTTTAATTTTTCAACGTAAATTGCTTGACCTACCTCAACTTTAACTTGTTTTCCACCAGTTTTGATAATTGCGTACATTTATTCGCACCTCCTTATTAGACTTAGACTCGCCGTTGTGAGCGTCATTGCTGAACTTAAAACTCATTCCCGCGCGGTTGTAGTTGTGGTGCTACACATTTACAACATTAATATCATATCAAATATAGTCTGATTCGTCAATCTATTTATCAAAATAACATCATATAAAAATAACTAGGCTCTATTTAATAAATCCTTCTGAACGAACAACTCTTGTTCCAACATCTTCTGCAAACTCTAAATCATGGGTTACAATTAAAATCCCTGTACCCTCTGCTGCAATTTGTTGAATCATTTTGCCAATTCCAATTGTTGATTCTCGATCTAAAGCAGATGTTGGCTCGTCAAAGCAAAGAATCTTAGGATTTAGCATCATCGCTCTAGCAATCGCTACACGCTGTTTTTGACCACCTGATAACGTACTTGGCATTACCGCAATTTTATCTGATAAACCAACTTGATCTAAAATAGTCATAGCCTTATTTGTTAACTCTTCCTTAGAAGCCAGTTTTTGCGCTAAAGGAGCTTCTAAACAGTTATCTAATACAGTTAAGTTAGGAAACAACTGATAGTCTTGAAAAACCATTCCAATTCCATTATGATAAGCGCGAATATTTATTTTAGGGACATACACACTTCTGCCATTTTTTTCTGTACATAAATACGTATCATCAATCCGTATACTACCTTGATCTGCTTTTTCTAAATGATTAATTAATCGCATTAACGTTGTTTTTCCAGTTCCTGACTTTCCAACTAACGTAACGATTTCACCAGATTCTATTTTAAAATCATAGTTTTGCAAAACCGGAATACCATTAAATTTTTTTGTGATATTTTTTACTTCTAAAATCATCTGTTTCCCTCCTTAAAAATCAATTCTCTTTTCAAATACATTCAGGCCAACCGTAACAATTCCCGTAATAGCTAAATAAATTATTCCCACCGCAACAAAAGGGGTTAAAGAAGCGTAAGTATTCGCTGCAATTTGTCCAGCTCTTAATAACTCACCTAAACCAATCACATAAATTAATGACGTATCTTTCACTAAAGAAATAATTTCATTTCCAACAGAAGGTAAGACTACACGAAAAACTTGCGGAATAATAATTCGTTGAAAACCACGAATTCTACCAATGCCTAGTACTTGAATAGCTTCAAATTGTCCAACCGGAACAGATAATATTCCACCACGAAAAATTTCTGCATAATAGGCAGTATAATTTAAACCAAAAGCAATAATCGCTGCTGTGAAGCGATCTAAACTAATACCAACCATCGGCAATCCAAAGAAAACAATCATTAATTGTAGTAACAATGGCGATCCACGCATAATATAGATATATAGTTGAATTAGAATAGAAATTGGCTTAGGGGCATAGACCCGAATAACCGCCACTAAGAAACCTAGTGGGATACTAATAATTAAGATAACAAAAAATAGCAATAACGTTGTTTTCAGACCTTCTAATAACGATGGAAGTAGTTCTATAATCATCTTGTTTCACCTCATAATTTTTATTCGCTAAACCATTTAGCTTTAATTTTTTCTTGTGTACCGTCCTCTTTCATTTCCGTTAAAGCTTGGTTCACTTTTTTTAACAACGCTGTATCTTTTTTGCGAACACCAACAGCAACTTCTTCTACGCCAAAATCATCTTTTAAAATTCGATACTTTTCAGCACCTTTTTGTTTAATTGTGTAGCGTCCATATGTTCCACCTACAATAATCGCTTCACTTCGACCACTATCTAAATCGTTAAAAACATCATTATTAGAAGCATAGGTGATCATCTCACCGCCCTTAAAAGATTTCAACAAATCAGGTGCATCTTTGGCTAAAATCGAAACTGCACTGGAAGATTGTTGAGCAGCAACTGTTTTTCCTTTTAAATCAGCTTTTGTTTGAATCGGACTATCCTTTAAGACAATAATCACTTGCCCAACCTCAAGATAGGTTTGGCTAAAGTTAACCTTTTCTTCACGTTCTGCATTTTTTGCATATCCATTCCAGATTAAGTCTATATTGCCAGAGTTCAACTCTGTTTCTTTCATTGACCAATCAATTGGTTGAAATTCAATTTCCATATTCATACGTTTGCCAAACTCATTCGCTAAATCAACATCAAATCCAACAATTTTTCCATTTGAATCCCGATACCCCATCGGAACAAACGTATCATCTAACCCAATAATTACCTTTTCCTTGCCTTTTTCTTTTGCAACTGGCTGGCTGCTACATCCCCCAATGATAACAGCCAGTAAAAGCAAACTAATCCAAATTAATTTCTTTTTCATTATAAATCCCCCTATTCTAAAAATAAATTATTGCTTTTCACCAAACCATTTTTGATAAGCTTTATCATAGGTTCCATCAGCTCTCAGTTCTGCCAACGCGGTATCAACCTTTTCCTTTAATTGTTTATCCGCTTTTCTCATACCCACACCATATTCTTCTGTACCGTAATTATCTGTCAGAATCCGATATTTTTCTGATCCTTTTAACCCTATATAATAACGAGCCAAAACTTCATCTGCAACAGCTGCATCACTACGTTTTGATTCTAAATCATTAAATACATCATTATTTGATGGATATTGAATAATTTCGCTTCCTTTAAAATCTGCTACCGTAACTTCTTTATCAGCTTCAATGGCAGACACGGCACTTGAAGATTCTTGAGCAGTCACAACCTTACCTTTTAAGTCAGCTTTTGTTTGAATTGGACTATCTTTTAAAACAATGATAGCTTGGCTATTATCTAAATAAGGAGTTGAAAAATTAACTTTCTCCTGACGTTCTTTTGTAATCGTATAACCATTCCAAATCAAATCAATATTTCCTGCATTTAATTCAGTTTCCTTCATTGCCCAATCAATTGCTTGAAATTCAATTTTTAAGTTTAATTTCTTACCAACGGCATTCGCCAAATCAACATCAAACCCAACAATTTTTCCATTACTATCTCGATAACTCATCGGTGCAAATGTATCATCTAATCCAACAACTAATTTACCTGACTTTTCGATCTGACTATATGAATCTTTCCCATTTGTTTCATTTTTAGCTGTTGTATCTTTATTACCACAAGCTGCTGTTACTAAAAGAATTCCTACTGTTGCTAAACCAATCATGATTTTTTTCATCTTAAATCTCTCCCTTTTTTCAGTTTTTCAAAACAAAAAAGCCCCTTGATTTTCATAATTGAAAATCAAAGGACGATAAGTTAAGTATCGTGGTCCCACCTTTTTTTATAGCTTCTTCACAAAAGCTACCTCTTCACGTTCAAAACTGCTAAACGCTAGTACTATAACGGGTACACCCGGGATAATCTACTATTCCATATAGGGAAGTTCAATCGCCAGCTCAGAGATGTGTGTTCAGAATTAGTTCCTTGATTGCTCTCACCATAGACAATCTCTCTTTGAATTCACTAATCTTACTTTTTCTCTTCAACGCTTCAAATTTCTAATCATTTTTTAATAGTATAGCACATTCTTTTTTATTTGCCAAATAGTTTTTGAAAAAAACTTTTTTTCTCTTTTTTTAGTGACATCAACGGTACTGTTTCACCTAATATGCGACGAGCAATATTACGATAACCTAATGAAGCTGGATTTTTAGGGTCTAATACAATTGGATCTCCCTTATTAGAAGAACGAATCACACTATCATCATCAAAAACAATTCCTAACAAATCAATTGAAAGATGTTTCGTAATTTCATCAATATCTAAAACTTCACCGTCTTGCATCATACGCTTACGAATACGATTAATAATTAGACGTGGTGGTGTCATTTCAGTTTGCTCTAACAGCCCAATAATTCGATCAGCATCACGAACAGCTGAAATCTCAGGGGTCGTTACTACAATCGCACTATCTGCAGCTGCAATTGAATTTTTAAAGCCTTGTTCAATACCAGCCGGACAATCAATCAATATATAATCATAATCTGGACGCAAAATAGCAATGATATCTTGCATTTGCTCTGCATTAACTGAACTTTTATCTGCATTTTGAGCCGCAGGTAATAGATAAAGATTATCATTAAAGCGTTTATCTTTTATAATTGCTTGATGTAATTTAGCACGTTCTTCAACAACATCAACAATATCATAAATAATACGATTTTCTAATCCCAGGATAACATCCAAGTTACGAAGTCCAATATCCATATCGATTAAACAAACTTTCTTCCCTTGTAAAGCCAAAGCTGTTCCAATATTAGCAGTTGATGTTGTTTTCCCTACTCCACCTTTACCAGATGTAATGACAATTACTGTCCCCATTAAATTAATCCTCCAGTCATTTTGCCTAGTTTAGGCCGCATCGTTCTTAATTTTTCTAGTTTTTCAAAGTCTAATATATGCAAATCATTAATATATGCATACTGCTTTTCAATAGTTTTTTCAGAATCTATCACTTTTTTTTCAATAATCTGAACACTTTCAGCAATTCTAATTTGAGCATCTGTTTGAAAATCAGCAACTACAACTGCTTCAACATCACCAGAAAAACCTGCATGAGCCACACCTAAAAGTTCACCTAAAATAAAAATACTTCCATTTGCTCGAACCGTTCCGCCAGGATGTACTTTTCCTATTAACAGCAAATCACCTTGTGCTTCCAAGACTTGACCACTACGAATGGTTTGCATTTCCATTTGTAAATTATTAGCTTCATGCCAAGCTACTGCTTGTTCATAGGTAACAACATTTGCACTAATTTTTTTTAATTGAAATTGACTATTGCTAACAATTTTTTCAGTAATTTGCTCCTGCTCTTCGCCTGTTAAAAGACGATTACCCGTTTTCACTTCTAAACTAATTGCTTTTTGAACTTCTTTTTGCTCTTTATTTTCGGAATGTAGTTTCTTTAATAATCCATCTACTTCTTCTAGTATTGTTACAAAAGCAGCACTTTCAGCCAACGTTAAAATAAAGCCTTCTTTTGTTCCTTTTAAGGTGACACTTTGCTTCATATTCACAACTCCTATACTCTCCATCAAGGAATACCCTTCAAGTAAATGCTTTTTAATTAAGTTTCATCAAGTTTTGAAATCAGTTTTTTTAGTGGATAGTATAAAAAAATAAAAATAACACTATTCAACAATAATGTTGGTCCCATCCGCTCAGCTAAAAAGGCATTAAAATCCATAGTATTTACGCCTAAAACCTGATAGAAAAAGTACAGAACCGTTTCAATAATACTAACATTAATAATCAACATCATTCCTACAACTAAAGGATTTGGATTTAACACTTTTTTTAATTTTTCAGTGATATAGACAATGATTGGAAACAACGCCACATACACACCTAAAATTCCACTGTAATAACTATCATACAATAGTCCAAAAACAATTGCATAAACTAATACCTTGTTTCTTGGTAAATAAAAGGACATCAATACAAAAATTATGACGATTAAACGTGGAACTAAAATATAATTTCCATCATAAAAAGTTTTTGAAAACAAAGCAGCCAAAACACCATCAATTAAGAAAAAGACAAGTAACAAAATAGGTGGTAAAAAACTTTTTTTAAAATTGATTATCATCTTTTTTACTCACCACTTTCAGAAATCCGTTGAATGATCGTTACATAACGAATATCATTAGTATCTGCATACGGTGTAACATAAACTTCTTTGGATAATCCAAATGAGTCTAATTTAACTTCATCTACAGTTCCAATTGGCAATAGTTTTGGTGTTTTCCCACCTAATCCAGAGGTCACAACATCTGCTCCTTTTACAGGAACTGCGTCCGCCGTAATCT
Source organism: Carnobacterium gallinarum DSM 4847 (assembly GCF_000744375.1). Classification (NCBI taxonomy): domain Bacteria; kingdom Bacillati; phylum Bacillota; class Bacilli; order Lactobacillales; family Carnobacteriaceae; genus Carnobacterium; species Carnobacterium gallinarum. Next base: position 57,338 of record NZ_JQLU01000003.1, read on the forward strand.
GTTTCATAATTAAACGTTTTGTTTCTTTATCGTAACCATTAATGATTCCAAAAACAGCTGTTTCACCATTTTGTACCTCAGCGGCTACTCGATTATTTTTAGTGTCCATAGTAGTAATTAACTGGATTTTTGAACTTGTTGGACTTACTTCTACAACACGACCAACTAAGCCTTTCCCTGACATCACTGCCATTCCTTGTTCTACACCATTTTTGCTACCACGATCCACAATAATTTGATCTACCCAAGTATCAGGATTTCTTCCAATTACCGTTCCATTGATTTTGTTATACGCAGATAGATTGCTTTGTAAATCAAGCTGTTCTTGTTTCTTTTTATTATCTTCTTTTAAATCGGATAACTCAACTTGTTGCTCATACAACTTATCAATTTTTGATTTCAATAATTGATTTTCTTCATACGTATTTTTCAAATCTTCAATAGAGTCGATGAAGCTCACCACTGCATTCGCAGGTTTTGCAAAGACGCGACCAGTAATGGCAGTAATATCATTGGTAAATTGTTGTACAATCGGCAATCTTGCACGTTCTTTAATCGAGTATGCAATGAGTCCCATACAAGCTATTACACTGACTAATAAAATAATTAATTTTTTGTTTGAAAAAAATTGATGCAACTCGTCACCCCACTTTGCCTCTATGGCCTTCTCTATTTTAACATATCTCTGCAATAATAAACTAATTTTATTAAGATTTTTTTAACTCTCTCCTATTATTTTAGAAAAAGAATCATTTTTCCAAAAAAATCTTTATTTAGGTATAGAATAAAAAGCGGAGAGTTTAAAACTCCCCGCTTACATCAAACTATTTAGAAACAGACTTTTACTGATCAAAAGTTTATTCCTTTACTAATTCTCAGTGATTACTTACAGAGATTTTTTATCTTTTTAGCGGTTGGCTTTTTTCTTAAATAAATCAATATGTTTCAATGATTCACCAGTTCCAATTGCTACACAGTCTAACGGTTCACTAGCAACAAAAACAGGTACTTGTGTTTCATCAGCAATCACTTCAGCAAGATTTTTCAACAATGCTCCACCACCCGTTAATACAATCCCGTGGTCAATTACATCTGAAGAAATTTCAGGTGACGTTTCTTCTAACGTTTCTTTAACAGCTACAATAATCGCTTCAACAACTTCTTGCAATGATCTTGATACATCTTCTGCTGAAATTTCAATTGTTTTTGGTAAGCCTGTTAATAAATCACGTCCACGAACACTCATTTCACCGTATTCTTTTGATTTTTCAACTGATGCACAACCAACTTCAATCTTAACAGCCTCAGCCGTTCTTTCACCAATTAATAAATTATATTTTTTACGAATATAATGAATAATAGCATCGTCTAAACGATCACCCGCCATCCGAATTGAACGGCTACTTACAATTCCTCCTAAAGAAATTGTTGCTACATCTGTTGTTCCACCACCAATATCAACAACCATACTACCTGTTGGATCCATCACTGGGAGTCCAGCTCCGATTGCTGCTGCAAATGGTTCTTCAATAATAAAAGCATCCTTCGCTCCAGCTGTACGAGTAGCATCAATAACTGCACGTTTCTCAACTTCCGTAACACCACTTGGAACACAAACCATTACATAAGGTTTAGAACTAGATTTTCCAATTGTTTTTTGAATATAATATTTCATCATCGCTGCTGTTGTTTCATAATCAGCAATAACGCCATCTTTCATTGGGCGAATTGCTACAATACTTCCTGGTGTTCTACCAATCATATTTCTTGCTTCTTCACCTACAGCAACAATATCACCATTACTTGTATTTTTAGCAACAACAGATGGTTCTCTCAAGACAATTCCTTTTCCATCAACATAGACCATTGTATTAGCCGTTCCTAAATCAATACCAATATCTTTACTTCCAAATCCTAACACTCGACTTCATCCTCTCAGCTATATCTTAAATGATCGTTCATTACAAAATTTCAAATTATTTCTTAAATAATCAATAACAGTCTACCTAAAATAGTAATTTCGCTGTAACAGGAATAATCATACTTCATATTACTGCAGAAAACATTAATTTCAAATGTATTTTAATAGAATTTTAAACATTTATCATCTTTGTAAACTGTTTGACATCGAATTCAATTACTACGTTATGATTCCTATATTTTATAACAGGTATTTTCTCTAAGTCAACTATCTTGTTTAACCCATTTAGTGAAATCTAAATGACATCTTTTATTTTATAAGAAATTGTTATTAAATTCAACCCAAAACTCTAATAACAGTTAAACTTAATTTATTTCCACTCTATCAAATATTATTTTAATCATAAAAAAAGCCAAGTAACTGAATACTTGGCTTCTAAAGGTTGTTAGTTAAGCTTACGCTTTTTCTACGTTAGCTGCTTGAGGTCCACGGTTACCATCTTCAACGTCGAAAGTAACTGCTTGTCCTTCTTCTAAAGTTTTGAATCCGTCGCCTTGAATAGCTGAGAAATGTACGAATACATCGTCTCCGTTTTCGCGTTCGATAAATCCAAATCCTTTTTCTGAGTTAAACCATTTAACTGTACCTTGTTCCATAATTAAAATTCCTCCTCGTGCCTTTGGCACATAATATTTGATATTCTTGCTTTACGGTACGAATTGGAATGTTATGAAACAATCTTTTCTTTACCTAACAAAAACACTACAGTAAGTATACCATGGAACATTTTTTTCTTCAAGTATTTTACTTACAAAAATTAATAAACTTATTAGAATATGCCCAGTTCTTTTAAACTGATATACTCCCCTTCTCCTACGATGATATGATCTAATAATTCGATTCCCATCAGATCACCACATTTTGCAATTCTTTTAGTAAAGCTAATATCTGCTGCTGAAGGTTCTGGATTTCCTGACGGATGATTGTGGCCAATAATAACACGCGCCGCTGACATTTTAACCGCCCCACGAAAAATCTCTCTCGGATGAGCCACACTTGAATTTAATCCACCAACAAAGATTGTTTCTTTTTTTATTATTTGATTTTTTGTATTCAAATATAACGCAATGACGTGCTCTTGTTGCAAATCCTTCATCTCTAAATGTAATAAAGTCCCTGCCATCTGACTAGAAGTAACTTGCCCTATTTTTAATTGTGTTGCACTAGCAACTCTTAATCCAAATTCAATCGCTGCTCGAATTTCAATTGCTTTAGCATAACCAATCCCTTTTATACCTTGTAATTCTTCTAACGAGGAAAATTTCAATTGATGCAAATCATCAAATTGATTTAAGACTTCCATTGCTAAAGTGACAACATTCTTTTCTTTTGATCCTGTCCTCAAAATAATTGCCAACAGCTCATGGTTTCCCAATGCTTTTTCACCATATTCTTCTAAGCGTTCTCGTGGCCTACTAAAAGTGGGAACTCCTACCATTAAACTCTGCTCTCCCATAGAAAAAAACCTCCCTTTACTCATACTATCCGTAAAAAGAGGTTAAGTTTACTTTTTTAATTATTTTTTGTATCAATATATTTTTTAACATGTGACAAATCTTCATAAATGGCAACTGTTTTTAATTCTGCCTCTGATGTTGGTGGAATTAAATCAGGAATCATGATAACCTCAATCCCAGCATCATGTGCAGCACGAATTCCATTAATTGAATCTTCTAAAATTAATGTTTCATTTTTAGCTACGCCTAAATCCGACCAAGCTTTCTCAAAAATCTCTGGATCAGGTTTTGCTCGTTTTACATCATCACCTGATACAAAATAATCAAATCGATGATGCAAATTCTCTCTTTCTAGAAAATAGCGAACCAATTCTTCGACATTACTTGATGCTACAACTTTTTTTATTTGATTTTCTTCTAAGAAGTCTAATAATTCAAGAAAACCTTCTTTGATAATCAAACCATCTTCAGCAACCATCTCGTCTAAACGAGTTCGACTTTCAGAAATCAACCGAGCAACTTTGTCGTCATCTTTAAAATCCCGGTAAAGATTTTCATGCAACTCTTCATCAGAGACTCCAATAAAACGTGTATAATATTCATAATCAAAAGCTAAACCTAAACGATCCGCTACTTCTTGACTAGAACGGTAATATAAGGTCTCCGTATCAAAAATCAATCCATCCATATCAAATATAACTGCTTTTACTTCACTCAAAAAAAGAACCCCTCTCTATTTTTCACTCTTCATCTAAAAAATAATGACGTACTTCAGAAATAAAGTACAATGACCCTGTAATGACCAAAACACCGCTATTATCCATTTCATTTAATGTCTCCACCAATGCATGTTGCCATTTTTCTTGGATTTGATAATCACCTGATAAATGACTTGCTATACTTTGAGCTGATGCGGCTCTTGGATAATCAAAACTCGTTACAATTAAATGACAATTTGGCAATTCTTCCAATAATTTCAACATTTCTACCACAGCTTTGTCTTCTAAGGATGCAAAAATCAAATAAATTTCTTGTTGGTTAAAATCCTGTTTTAACGTATCTACTAATCGCCTCATAGCGGGTTCATTATGTGCCCCATCCATAATAATTAAAGGCTCATCATTAATTTTCTCCATTCTACCTGGCCAAAAAGCTTTCTTCAAACCTCGTAACATAGCTTCATGACTAATAGCTAATCCTGTTTCATGGCTATACACTCTTAAAGCTTCCAATGCCAATGCAGCATTTTCAACTTGATGTTCACCTAACATACTAATAGTCGCTTGCCTTAAACAAATAAAATCATCTTCAAAAGTGAATTGCTCCCCCCAAGTAGGCAGAGTTTTCCATTTTGAAATAAAATAATCTTGATTTAATTGAATCAAAGAACTATCATTTTCTTCCGCAATTTCTTGAATCACGGTCAATGCTTCTTTTCCAATTTTTCCAGTGACCACAGGTACTCCTGGTTTAATAATTCCAGCTTTTTGAGCGGCAATTTCAGGAAGAGTATGCCCTAAAATATGCATATGATCCAATCCGATTGTTGTAATTACTGAAACTACTGGTGTAACCACATTAGTAGAATCAACTAAGCCACCTAAACCAACTTCAACAATTACGATATCTGCATGACCTTCTCCAAAATAGAGAAACATCATTGTATTTACAATTTCAAATTCACTTGGACCACCTAATGGAGTCGATTCCAACTCTATCACAAGTGGATATACTAGATTTGCAAGCCTTAGAATCTCCTCATTGGAAATCGGTTCACCATTAACACTAATTCGTTCATTAAAAACGGTGATATATGGGGATGTAAATGTTCCAACCACTTGTCCCGCTTCTTCTAATACACTACGCAAATAAGTGACTGTTGAACCTTTTCCATTTGTTCCTGCTACATGAATCGATTTAAAACGTCTTTCAGGATGACCTAATTTTGCCATCATCCATTCCATTCTTTTTAAACCCGGTTTCATCCCTAGAACTAATCGACCATGAATCCATTCTAAAGCTTCTTCATATGTGTTAAACAAGTTTCATCCCACCAATTCTGCTTTGTAGCAACTAATCATTTTTCTAAGCTCTTTCATTATACCTGTCTGAAAAAGTTCTGACTAGTCTAAAAAGATGAAAAAACTAGAAAATGCCCCTTTGTTCAGGTCATCTTCTAGTTAAATTTTCTATTGTTGCGTTTTTAATGTTGCAATACGTTCTGCAACAGCATCACGTTTTTCAAGGTAATCTTTTTCTTTATCTCGTTCCGCTTGAACAACAGCTTCAGGTGCACTGCCAACAAAGCGCTCATTAGATAACTTACCTTGTACACGTTTGACTTCACTTTCCCACTTCGCTTGCTCTTTTTCAAGACGAACAATCTCTTCTCCAATATTGATTAGACCAGCTAATGGCAAGTAAATCTCAGCTCCAGTAATCACAGCACTCATTGCTGTTTCGGGCGCAACAATACTACTACTAATCACTAAACTTTCCGGATTACAAAAGCGTTCAATATAATTTTCATTTTCTTTTAAGAAGCTTTCGATTTTAGGATCATTGGTTTTAATCAATAATTCAATCTTTTTGGAAAGAGGCGTATTCACTTCCAAACGAATATTACGAACCGAACGAATTAATTCCATTAAGACTTCCATTCCTTTAGCTGCTGTCTCGTCACTTAATTCTGGACGAACAACTGGATAATCTGCTACAACTAAAGAATCGCCATGATGCGGTACACTTTCCCAGATTTTCTCTGTTACAAACGGCATGATTGGATGCAATAAACGTAAAGTTTGATCTAAAACATGTGCTAAAATACTTCGTGTTGTTTGCTTAGCTGCTTCATCTTCACCATTCAATACACCTTTACTCATTTCAATATACCAGTCACAGAAATCATCCCAGATAAAGTTATATAAATAACGACCCGCTTCACCAAATTCAAATTTTTCAAATAACTCTGTTACTTTTTCAATAGTCTCATTTAAACGAGTTAAAATCCATCGATCGGCAATCGTTTTTTCACCACTAAAATCGATTTCATCAACAGTTAAACCATTCATATTCATAATAGCAAAACGACTTGCATTCCAGATCTTGTTAATGAAATTCCAAGCAGCATCCATTTTATCATAACTGAAACGCATATCTTGACCAGGCGAAGAACCTGTTGATAGGAACCAACGTAAAGCATCTGAACCATATTTATCAATAACATCCATTGGATCAATTCCATTACCAAGAGATTTACTCATTTTACGTCCATCTTCTGCACGAATTAAGCCATGAATTAATACATTTTGGAAAGGACGTTTCCCAGTAAACTCTAGACTATCAAAAATCATACGACTTACCCAGAAGAAAATAATATCATAACCTGTCACCAGCGTATTTGTTGGGAAGTAGCGTTTAAAGTCTGGAGCTTCAGTATCAGGCCAACCCATTGTTGAAAATGGCCACAAAGCTGAACTAAACCAAGTATCTAAAACATCTGGGTCTTGAATCCAATTTTCAGCATCTGCTGGAGCTTCCATGCCAACATACAATTCACCAGTTTCTTTATGATACCAAGCTGGAATACGATGTCCCCACCACAATTGACGCGAAATTACCCAATCGTGAACATTTTCCATCCAACGCATATAGGTATTTTCAAAACGCTCTGGAACAAAATTAACAGCTTGTTCTGTCGCTTGACTATCCATTGCCTCTTTTGAAAGAGGAGCCATTTTAACAAACCATTGAGTTGACAAACGCGGCTCAACAACAACGCCCGTTCTTTCAGAGTGACCAACACTATGAACCATTTTTTCAATTTTGATTAAGTGACCTAACTCTTCTAACTCTTTTACAATTGCTTTACGAGCTTTAAAGCGATCCATACCATCGTATTTTCCAGCTAATTCATTCATCGTACCGTCTTCATTCATTACATTGATCCTTGGTAAATCATGACGATTCCCAACTTCAAAATCATTAGGATCATGGGCTGGAGTGATTTTAACAACACCCGTACCAAATTCCATTTCAACATACTCATCGGCAATAATCGGAATTTCTTTGTTCACAATTGGCAAGATAACCATTTTCCCAATTAACTCTTTGTAACGTTCATCTTCTGGATGAACAGCAATTGCTGTATCTCCAAGCATTGTTTCCGGACGAGTTGTGGCAATCTCGACTACACCACTACCATCAGCTAGTGAATAGCTCATATGATAAAAAGCACCTTCAACATCTTTATGGATAACTTCAATATCAGATAAAGCTGTCTTCGCCTTTGGATCCCAATTAATAATATATTCTCCACGATAGATTAACTCTTTTTCAAAGAGGGTGACAAAAACTTTACGAACCGCTTCTGATAGGCCGTCATCTAACGTAAAACGTTCCCGACTATAATCCAGTGAAATACCAATTTTTGACCATTGTTCACGAATAAATGAAGCATATTCTTCTTTCCAATCCCAAACGGTTTCAATAAATTTCTCACGTCCTAAATCATAACGGGAAATCCCTTCTTGCGCTAGTTTCTCTTCTACTTTTGCTTGTGTTGCAATTCCTGCATGATCCATTCCTGGCAACCATAATGTATCGTATCCTTGCATTCTTTTTTGACGAATAATAATATCTTGTAAGGTCGTATCCCAAGCATGACCTAAATGCAGCTTACCTGTAACATTAGGTGGAGGTAATACCATTGAATAAGGTTCTTTCGTATGATCTCCACTTGGTTTAAATAAATCTTTGGCTAGCCATTCTTCATAACGGCCCGCTTCAACCTCTTGAGGTTGATACTTTGTTGGCATTTTCAATTCATCTGTCATTTTTTACCGCCCTCTTTCTTATTTCATTTGTTTAATTACAGTCAAAGCAGAGTTTTTTAGGATTACTATGGAAACAAAAAAAGCATCCATCCTAAAATTAATTAGGACGAATGCTTTGAATTCGCGGTACCACCTATTTTGCATATCACCTTATGAATGATATACCACTCTAAACGCTATTAACGGAACGCAACCTCCGGATAGAACTACTCTGCTTCACTCTATCAGCTCCCAAGCTACCTTCATTCCAGCCTAATTAAGAACTCCCACCAACTGTTCTTTTCTCTTTGAATTAGTTTAAAACTACTCCTCTTGTTCATTGCTTTTGATAGTCCTATTCTAGCATTATCCCTAAAAAAACTCAATAACATTTCAAAAGGAAAATCAACTACACTAAAAAATAAGAGATTAAATAACTTCTTTAGCGGCTGTTAAGGCAGCTTCGTAGTTTGGTTCATGAGTCATTTCAGAAACAATCTCTTCATAGATTAATTCTCCATTTTGATCGATAACAAAGACAGAACGTGCTAACAGCTCTAATTCTGGCATGTATAAACCATAGGCTTTAGCAAAAGTTAACTCTGTATCATGTAACATTTCCATATCTACACCATTTCCAGCACACCAATCCGCTTGTTCAGCTTTAGTATTGTTAGAAATCGTCATTAATTGCGCACCAACTAACTCACCTGCAACTTGATTAAAATGTTTTGTTTGCAATGCACAAACCGACGTATCAATATTTGGAATTACACTAATTAAAATAACCTTCCCTAAATAATCCGATAAATGAACCGTTTCATCTTTTAAATTTTTTAGTGTAAAATCAGGTGCAGCTTGTCCAACTTTTGGTTGCTCTCCTTCAAGTTTAATTGCTGCCCCTCTTTTTGTAATTTCCATTTAATTCGCTCCCCTTTTGTCTCTAATTTTAATTTAATTATACTTGTTGTACTATCTGAGAAGCAATTATTCTGCCTAACCAACTTTTTTATTTCCTAAAATCTGTTAACTTTTTCAATTGATTTCCAGTTTCATCAAAGTTTTCAGTTGCTAGCCACTGGACCAAAGCCGCTTTGACTATTGGCCATTCTTGATCAATGATTGAAAACCATTTTGTATCACGATTCCGATTTTTATACACAACAGCTTGTCTAAATAATCCTTCGTATTTAAAACCTAAACGTAATGCAGCGTTTTCTGACGGCTGATTCAATCCATCACATTTCCATTCATATCTTCGATAACCTAACTTTTCAAAAGCATAATCCGCCAATAAATATTGAGCTTCAGTAGCAATTCTAGTCCTCTTTAATACATCTGAATAAATCACAAAGCCCACTTCAACACTTCCGTTTGTAGTATCAATCCGCATTAAGGCCATTGTTCCAACTGCTTTTCCAGTTATTTTATCAACAATTGCAAAATGATATGGGTCCTCGGATGCTATCAATGTAGCGTAATATTCTGCAAAGTCTACTCTATTTTCAAAAGGCAATAATGGCAAATAAGTCCAGTTTTCACTTCTTGAAGCAGGACCGTATACTTCATATAAATCTTCCAAATATTTTTCTGATTGAATTTTTTCCAAATAACAGTATTCCCCAACTAACCGTTGAATCGTTGGCAACTCACGAGAATGCCAATCTAAAATAGGAAATCCAATAGGTTGTTCTATCCCCTTATTTTCCAACATTATCCCTCCTATTCTCGAATTCTCTTTAATTTAAAGTAAAAAACGAATTTTATCAACTTTTATTTAGTCATAAAATCCGCTTTTGTATTTAATTTGGTTGAATTTGTTTGCGCAATGTTTCATTAAAATAAATTAAAGTTAATAATTCCGTTGTTAAATCAATATAACGAATATCAATCGTATTAGGAACTTTTACACGACCTGGTGCAAAGTTTAAAACAGCTGTAACACCCGCCGCTACTAATTCGTCTACAGCTTCTTGAGAATGCTGACTAGGAACCGTTGAAATTGCTGTTGTAATTTCTTCTGCTGCAATAATTTCTTGCATCTCCTCAATTGGATAAACAGGAATTCCAGCAATCTCTTGATGACACAATTCAGGATTGCTTTCAAAACCACACGTAATTCTTAAATTATCATCTCGGCGAAAATTATTAGACATTAAGGCTCTACCAAGATTTCCAACACCCACCAAGGCAACCTTCGTTACTTTATTCACATTTAATATTTGATCAAATACATCCAAGACATGACAAACTTCATATCCATAACCACTACGACCTAACTCTCCAAAATGAGAAAAATCGCGACGAATTGTTGTTGAAGGAACTTGTGTTAATATACTAAATTCCTTTGATTTAATCCGATTCACACCAGATTCCTCTAAAGATTTTAAATAACGATAGTAAAGTGGCAATCGTTTTGCTGTCGCCTTCGGTACTTGTTTATTTTTTTCTGTCTTCTCCATACAACATCACCTTCCTACTAACACTTATAAAACCATATTACCATTGAAAATATCGGATTTCAATAAATTTGTGACGTTTTTCACATTATTTTTATAAAATTATCAAATTCTTAAAAAAACAAAACGAAAAAAGCTTCCTAGCCAAGTGATCTACTAGAAAGCCACTATTAAACTAACCCTTATAAACGACCTTTTCTGAAACCACTGTTTGAATCACTTTGACTTCATTTAATTTTTGAATTGGAATCATAAATGGATTTTCTTTCACTACTGTAAAATCAGCTACATAACCAGCTTGAATCTTTCCACGAGTATCTGAATGATAATCAGCAATCGCACTTCCAATTGTATATAAACTGATTGCCTCATAGACAGACAAAGCTTCTGCTGGAAAATAACGGTGACCATTTAAATCAGAACTGACGGTCCTTGTCACTGCTGCATGAATCCCTAAAAATGGATTAGGAATCTCAACAGGTGCATCACTTCCTCCCGCTAAAGGAAATCCTGCTTGCTGAATACTTTTCCAAGCAAATGCTAATGGTGGGTGATTTGGTCCCAATACATCTAACGCCCACGGCAAATCACTACTCATAAATTGCGGCTGAACATCAAATAATAATGGCAACCCTTTAGCTAAGTCTAATAAATTCGGTCGCAACCAAGGAGTATGAATCATACGATCCATCTGCCCATCAGCTGGTGGATACTGCCTTAAGGTCGTAATCACCTTCTCAAAGGCTAAATCACCTAAAATATGAATGGCAACAGGTAATCCAGCCTGACGAGCTTCTCGAACCATCCTTGTAAATTGTTCATCTGTTTGAATTTGCAATCCATGATTCGTCGAATCCGAGTCATAGCCAGCCTCCATCAAAGCCGTTCTTGAACCTACCGTACCATCATAAAAAATCTTCATTGCACCTAATTCTACAAAGGGATCGCTATCTAAAAATTGCTCCCCTGATTGTACAAAGCTTTTTAGTTCCGCATTATGAATTAATAGATGAGCTCTAAAGGGTAATAAATGTTCGCCTAAGCTTTCTTTAAATGTAGCAAAAGTACCAAAAAATCCATTAAAATAATGTAGATCCTCTGAATGACCACCTGTGATACCTTTGCTCCATAAATCTTGAATTGCTAAAGTTAAATACTCTTCCATTTCTTCTGAAGTGGATTCTGGAAAAGCATTAATTGCTAAATTCGTCGCCTCATCCTTTAAAACACCAGTAAAATTACCAGAAGCATCTAAGACGATTTCACCGCCTCCATCAAATAGTTGATTTTTTTGAATTCCAATTTTTTCAGTAAACGCTTGATTAATTACAACATTATGATAATCAATTCGACGAACTAAAATTGGATTCGTTTTAGATAATCTGGTTAAATCTGCTTGAGTAAATGCTGTGGCATCATCTATCCATTTATTCTCATTATACCCTTCCACAAAAAGCCATTCGTCTGTTCCCAACTCCATTACCCGTTCTGTTATCATCTGTAAAGCTAATTGTTTCGTTTCACATTCTTTTAAGTTCAACCGAGCCAAACTTTGACCATACCATAATAAATGTAAATGGCTATCAACAAACCCTGGAAAAACAGTTCCACCATCTAAATCTATTGTTTCTGTTAGTTGATCTCCGTAATAAGCTTTCAATTCCTTCACGGTTCCCGTTCGACTGATTTCACCCGCATTCGTTACTACTGCTTCAACTGTTTCATCTTCCCCTATCATTGTATAAAAAAGACCATTTTGCCATAATTTCATCCTTCATTCTCCTTTCAATTCATTCCTCAACCATCGGAAAAAACATCTCAAAATCTTGGATAAGACTTGAGATGTTCTTTATTTTAGATTCAACTAAATTTTTATAAAAGATCTGCAAATGTACTTTCTTGTTGTTGATCTGAAGTATCACCAGTCTTAATTTCAGAGATCACTAAGTTCTCCATTGCTCGAGCAATCAATCCTTCTACATCTAGACGTGCTTCAAATGATTGAGCTTTTTCAAGTTTGGGCTTAGTTTTTGGTGCAGGTGGCGCAAAAATTGTACAGCAATCCTCAAAAGGTTGAATAGATAGCTCTAATGTATCAATTTTTTTAGCAATTTCAATGATTTCATTCTTGTCCATTGAAACAACTGGACGAATAATCGGCGTAGCCGTCACTTCGTTAATTGCCACCATACTTTGCAAAGTTTGTGATGCCACTTGACCTAATGATTCTCCGTTTACAATAGCTAAGCCATTGTTTTGGCGTCGAATTTCATCTGTTAAACGCATCATCATTCGGCGGGTTACCGTCATTAAATACCCTTCTGGTACTACACGTTTAATTTCTTCTTGAATCTCTGTAAAAGGAACTTCAATAAATTGAATACTTCCAACATATGCAGTTAATTTAGCTGTTAAATCTTTTGCCTTTTGTAAGGCTCTTGGGCTTGTATAGGGTGGACTATGGAAATGTACAGCCTGCACTTCAACTCCACGCTTCATCGCTAAATATCCTGCTACTGGTGAGTCGATTCCACCTGACAACATTAACATCGCTCGACCACCCGATCCAACTGGCAAGCCACCAGCTCCAGGAATCCGTTGACAAGAAAGAAAAATCCCTTCTAAACGTACTTCAACCTTCACTTCAATATCTGGCTTTTTAACTTGAACTTTAATTCCCGGAACATTCCGTAGAACTTCTGCTCCTAACAACTGATTGATGTCATTCGTATCTAGCTCAAAACGATGGTCCGCACGTTTTGTTGTAATTTTAAAGGTTTGCCCTTCTTTGAAAACAGATTGAACCATTTCAATTGCTGTTTTCTTTACAGCTTCCATATCACGAGGCAAACGTACAACTGGTGAATAGTTTTGAATACCAAAAATAGGTTCTAAACGTTGTGCTACTAGTTCACTATCTGCTCCATTTAATTCTAAATACATATGATCTCGTTCCCCATGAATTTTTACATCTGGAAAATCATGAAGTGCACGTTTGACATTTTGCGTTAAACGGCTAATAAATGTGCGTTTGTTTTTCCCTTTTGTTGAAAGCTCGCCATAACGAACCATTATTTCTGTATAATGCATCTATTTTCGCCTCTTCTCTTAAAATCCTTTAATGAATATCTCTAAATTGGGTATATAATTTAGCAAATGCTCCTAAGAATACTTCTGCTTCTGCCAATGTGTTTGTATCGGTTAAGCTGATACGAACAGCGCTTGTTGCAATTGAATCAGGAACATGCATTGCTGCCAAAGTACTAGAACTAACGCCACTACGACTAGAGCAAGCACTTGTTGTTGATAAATAAATCCCCTCTTTTTCCATCCCATGAACCAAAACCTCGCCACGAATTCCTCGTAAAGCAAAACAAAGAATATGCGGAGCACCAGTCATCGTTGAAAAAATTGTGACTTTAGAATAATGACTTAAAGCTTCCATTAAATAGTCACGAATCTGTCTTTGCTGTTGTTGTTTTATTTCTACATCCGTCAGTAATAATCTTACTGCTCGTGACATCGCTGCAATTCCTGCTACATTTTCCGTACCACTCCGGCGACCTTTCTCTTGTCCACCACCATTTAATAATGGAGCAATCTTTTTACCATGCTTAATATACATAAATCCTGTTCCTCTTGGTCCATGGAATTTATGTCCTGAAAAAGTTGCTAAATCAATTCGCGAAGTTACTGACAAGTCAAGTGGAATTTTACCAATAGCTTGAACTGCGTCTACATGAAAATGAATACTAGGATATTTTTCCAATAGCATTCCAATCTCTTTTAATGGTTGAATACTCCCAACCTCATTGTTAACAGCCATGATTGAAACCAAAATAGTATCAGGTCTTAACGCTTCTTTTAAAGCTGTCAAAGAAACAATCCCATCCTTATCTACTGGCAAATAAGTTACTTCAAAACCATTTCCAGCTAATTGCGCCATTGTTTCTTTAATTGCTGGATGCTCAATTGTCGTCGTAATCAAGTGCTTTCCATATTTACTTTTTTCTAGTGCAGTTCCTTTTAAGGCCCAATTATCGCCTTCCGTTCCACCACTAGTAAAAAAAATTTCATTATCTTGAACACCTAAAAATTTAGCAATTTGTTTTCTAGATTGTTGCAAAAGACCTTCTGCTGTATCACCTAAACCATGTAAACTAGAGGGATTTCCATAAACTTCTTCAGCTACTTTTAGATACGTAGCCAGTACTGTGCTTTCCATCTGCGTGGTTGCACTATTATCAAAATAGATCAATTTATTTCACAACTTCCTTTAGTGTTTCTGAAATCATACATTAAAAATCTTAAAAACCACTATTCATTATAGCAGACTTCCTAATAATCACAAGGATTCATTCGGATAGAAAAGCATTTATTTACACAAATTCGTATAAAAAAATAGTGTTGTACATCAGTAGTCATTACTGAATACAACACTACTTTATTTAATTCGCTGGAAATTTAATGTTAGTGACTATTTTTTTTATCTGCGTAATAGTTCGTTTCAACTTTTTTATATGCACCCGCCTCAACTTGCTCAAGAGCTGTTGAGATAATTTCTAACGCTTCTTGATACTGATAATCCTTATTGAATAAACGCAAAGTTTCATCAATCGCACCAGCAATTGATTCATTTGAATGACGATAACGATTGGCGTATTGCATCATTTGTTCAGTTAAAAGAGCACTATCAATAATTTCACTGGTTTTCTCTTTTACTAATGCAACATCATCTTGACACATAAAACACAATCGCGTGATTTCTTTCATATTGATTTTTAATTTATTTAATTCTTTAGCCAACTCTTCAATTCGTTTGGTTGCTGCAAAAAATAAATCAAGATAGCTTGCTGGTAAACCAGGTAAATGCTGTTTTTCAACATGGCGTTTCATTGTTCGCATATCAAATTCAAATTCATCTAATCTAGCACGAGCTTCCATTTCATCTTTACGTAAATGTAATAAATCTGAGTTTATTTTTTGTTGAGTTTCTTCTAGTTCAGTTAATTTGTCACCAGTTTCTTCAAAGAAATCAGCTACTACTGAATAGGCTATTTGATGATTTTTAACACTTTCTGTAAATCCATCAAATTCATCTTTAAGTCCATCTAAATCAGCTTCCATTTTTCTAGCAATTTCCACTTCATCATGATTTAACGTGTAACTTTGGGAAACTCGATCAATTTCAATTAGTAATTTACGATTATTGGTAATGACATGATTTAGATAGTCCGTAAACATTTGTTCTTCTTCTTCTACGAATTCTTTTGCATCAATTTCATCTTGCATTTTATCATAAAGACCATCAATTTTACTTTCTAAAGTTGTAATTTTTTGTTCTGCTTCATCAACTTCACACGTTTCAGTTAATTCTTTTGCAGCTTCCATTTCTGTTTCAACAAGTTCAATTTCTTTTAGAATATCAACATCTAAAAAGACAAATTCCTCTTCAACTAGCTGCTGATGACCTTCTTTTAATTCCAAAATTTGATCTGTAATATCAACCGTTAACGTTTTTAATTGTCCTGGAATCATCACAATTAAACGATTTAATTCATTTGTGTCCGTCGCAACACGCTCAAGGACTTCTCTTGCTTCGATATGATCGCCAGAAGTTGTTAACTCAGAAAATTTCGTAAAATCTAACTCTAAGTAAGTTAATCGACGTTCTAAGCTTTCTAAAGCGCCGCCAAAAGAAAAACTCTGAGTTAATAATTTTTTGCGAATTGCTTGATACGTTTCTTGTGTTTTTTTAATTTCTAAGCGATTTTCCTCTTCACTTTTAATTAATTTTCTCAAAGCCGCTTGAATTTTTTGAATTTTTTCTTGCGTTTCATCCATTAAATTCGTTGCTGCATCTTCTGCTTTTTGTGCTTTCCCAAGCTTTAATTTATCCGTTGCTTGCTCTGCATCGAATAAATAATTTTCAATATCTGGAAAATGCACTGTAGCCACATTGCGCCAAACGCCTTCCCATTCTTTAAACGACTTCTCTGTTTGACCCGTCAATTGCAATTTTTTTAATTTATTAATCTCATCAATTACTGGAACTTCAGTTAAACCTAATTTTCGATTCTCTAATTCATCAATTTTTCCATAATGCCTTTTCTTCAGAAAATAACTTGCACCGTACAGAATAAGCGCACAGACAACAATCACAATTAAAATAACAATAAAATTCATTTAAAAACCTCCACTTAAGATCACTTATCAATTATAGCTTGTATGTATACACAAGACTAATACATTATTTTTTATCTATATTCAATCCTATTACAATATAAATATAACGAATTTATATACCAAAATAGGGTTGCTTTTTTTTATAAAAACACCTATTGTAGATTATACCACAGTGAGAAAAAACTAACACTAGAAATCATTCAAATCAAGTTATTTTTCTATTATATTGTTGGAACTTGACTAAAAAGGAGAAAAATATGCTACTATTATTAAAAGTTATCGGAATTTTAGGATTGCTATTTTGTTTATTTTTATTCATTATAGCCATCAGATTGCATAAATTAACTTCAAAAAAGTTTTATAAAAAAATGGGATTTATCTTGCTAATTAGTTTAAGTTTATTTGGTTATAGTCAATATAAACTGAATCAAAAAGATCAAGTCCGTCGTGCTACGTATACTGTTTCCAGTAAATCAACTTTAGAAGGTTCACAAACTTTCCTACGTGTTTTAGTTTTTAGTAATGATAAAAAAGACATTGAAAATATTTTCAAAATCTTACAAAAAAAAGAAAAAAAAGCTGGTGTTGATTCTTTATTTGTACGTTTCAATGTTGATAATGGTGGAGAAATCGGGAAATTTATCGCCAATGGAAAAATTGCCTGGACAGCTACAGGAAAAAAACAAGTGAAATTAGAACAAGATCAACCAACTATTGAATACGCACAAAAATAATTAAATTTTAGGGGGCTATACTTCATGACAAAAACAAGTGAGTATAAATTAACTAATGCACAATTAGATGCCATTATTGGAGACGAAACTAATTTAATAGCCAATCTAAGTAATGCTGCTGCGTTATTATTTACAAATTTAAAAGAAATCAATTGGGCAGGCTTTTATTTACTAGAACCTACTAGCGGAGAACTCGTTCTAGGACCTTTCCAAGGTAATGTTGCTTGTATTCGTATTCCTGTTGGACGCGGAGTGTGTGGTACTTCTTTTGAAACTAAGAAATCGCTAATTGTCCCCGATGTAAACCAATTCGCTGGACATATCGCCTGTGATGCTCAAAGTCAGTCAGAAATCGTGATCCCATTGCTCAGAGGGAATCAATTAATTGGTGTTTTAGATATTGACGCACCGATTAAAAATCGTTTTGATGAAGACGATCAATTTCATTTAGAGCAGTTTGTTCAGATTTTATTAAAAAATACTTCGTTATAATCAGAAGATTAGATTGACTGCACACTATCAAATGCGGTATACTAGTCATTGTGTAAAATAATGCAGCGTGAAAGTGGTATTCACGTCAACAGTTTATTGCCAATTCGTTGGTGCAATTGCGTAACCTGCGGCTGCAAAGGTGAAGATTGAAATAATAAACTGCACGAAATACTGAACTCTCAACTTATTATTTTACTCCAAAAAACATTTATTTATTGGAGGAATTTTATTATGTCACGTTATACAGGCCCAAGTTGGAAAGTGTCACGCCGTCTAGGTATCTCACTTTTAGGAACAGGTAAAGAAATCGAACGTCGCCCTTACGCTCCAGGTCCACATGGTCCAAACAGCCGTAAGAAAATCTCTGAATATGGTATGCAATTACAAGAGAAACAAAAATTACGTAACATGTACGGCATGAACGAACGTCAATTTAAAAACTTGTTCGTTAAAGCTGGCAAACTTAAAGAAGGTAAACACGGGGTTAACTTTATGATCCTGTTAGAACAACGTTTAGATAATGTTGTTTACCGTTTAGGTCTTGCTACTACTCGTCGTCAAGCACGTCAATTAGTAAACCATGGTCATATTTTAGTAGATGGCAAACGTGTTGATATTCCATCTTACCACGTTGCAGTTGGTCAAGTAATCTCTGTT
The DNA here is from genome assembly GCF_000744375.1 of Carnobacterium gallinarum DSM 4847. Classification (NCBI taxonomy): domain Bacteria; kingdom Bacillati; phylum Bacillota; class Bacilli; order Lactobacillales; family Carnobacteriaceae; genus Carnobacterium; species Carnobacterium gallinarum. The sequence goes on from NZ_JQLU01000003.1 coordinate 76,118, forward strand.
CGTGAAAAATCTAGAAACATGGAAATCATCAAGTCTGCAGCTGAAGGTCTATTTGGTCGTCCTGACTTCATTACTTTCGATACTGAAAAACTTGAAGGTTCTCTATCTCGTTTACCAGAACGTGAAGAGTTATATGCTGAAATTGATGAGTCATTCATCGTTGAGTTCTATAACCGTTAATCTTTAGATTTAAAAAAACCATTCAATTTTTGAAATTGAATGGTTTTTTCTTTGTTGAAAAATTCATCATACTATGAGGACTGAATATGGAAAAATTAAAAAAACTTTATGAACCACTAATTATTATTCTAGCTAGCATCTCCATCATCTTAGTCATTCTAGATTTTGCATCAATAATAAATATGACTGTCTTTCCTTTTTTACAAATAGATTCAACTATTTTGATCATTTTTGCAGTTGATTATTTAATCCGTTTTCTGAATTCTGATAATAAAATCCAGTTTTTTAAATTAAATATTTTTGACCTACTTGCCATTATTCCTTTCAATTCATTATTCTCTTTCTTTAGAATGAGTCGAATTTTTAGAATTGCTCGATTAACAAAAATTCTAAGACTAACTAGACTAGTTGGCATCACCGGAAAACTTCAAAAAAACTCTAAGAAATTTCTGCACACAAATGGATTAGTTTACCTAATCTATATCAGTATTTTCCTTTTAATCTTTTCATCTATTATTTATTCAATCGCGGAAAATGTTTCTCTAACTGATTCATTATGGTGGGCTATGGCCACTGCTACAACTGTCGGATATGGTGATATTTCTCCCTCTACACCTCTAGGTAGACTGGTCGCTATTTTATTAATGTTCCTTGGCATTGGTTTTATCGGTATGTTAACCAGTTCAATTACTAGCTATTTTACTGTTGAAAATAAAAAAGAGGATGAAATTGATGCTCTCCATAAAAAAATTGATTTTCTTATTGAAAAAGTAGAAAAACTTGAAAAAAAAGAAAACTAAAAGGAATCTATTTCGATAATAATTATAACACTCACTATAGTTTTTAAGACTTGATAATATATCCTTACCAAGTCTTGAACGAACTATCCTAACAAATCCTCTTTACTAGATTCTTAAAAAACCAACTAAAACAGAACAAAAAAACTAATGAACCAAATTCTTTCAACTATTGGTTTCATTAGTTTTTTTAATTTGAATTGAAGTTTGCACTCTATGCCCCTGTATAACGTCCCACTAAATACGTTACAATCATTGTTAACATCCCAACCAACACATTTCGTACAATTGCTGGTTTTTGAGGTGCTTTCCCTAAATATGCACTTGTATAACCAGTAATCGCTAAAGCAACTAAAACAATCAAGAAAGTTCCATAAATTCTAATTGATTCTGGAAGCAACGTAATTGCCAACAATGGTAAAATCGCCCCCAATGAAAAAGAAATCATTGAAGATAAGGCTGCCTGCCAAGGATTCGCATAATCATTTAATTTTAATCCTAATTCCGCTTCTGAATGAGCTTCTAAGGCATCTTTTTCCATCAATTCTTGACTCACTTGTAGCGCTAATTCATTAGATAGCCCTTTCTCCACATAAAGTTGAGCTAACTCTTCAACTTCTCCTTGATAATTGATTTTTAATTCTAATCTTTCCTTTTCAATCATGGCTTTTTCAGTATCTTTTTGAGTGCTAACAGAAACATATTCTCCTCCAGCCATTGATAAAGCTCCAGCAACTAGCCCAGCCAAACCCGAAACAAAAATCGTACTAGTAACTGCCGTTGCTCCTGCCACACCAATAACAATCCCCGCAACTGAAACAATCCCATCATTCGCACCTAAAACCCCAGCACGTAATACATTCAATTGTTGACTAACACTTTGTTTTTTCAAAATAGTCTCCTCTTCTCATTCATTCACCTTTGACTGCCGTTTCCTTGCTACTTTTCTACTATAAACCCAATAAGTCAATTTTACAATTTTTATTCTTTATCTAAAACGGTATCATTTTCTCAATTTTTTTACATAAAAAAGAAAAAACAGTTTTCAGCATAGAAATCTCCTGCTGAAAACTGTTTAATTAATCTGTTAAACAGGCAGTATAGGCTGCCTGATAAATTGGAAGTAACGTTTTATATGTTGTTAAGATAAAAGCCTGAGTTGCGTTAGGATCAGCTAAAATAGCTGCATCAGACCAAATTTCACGTCCAATCAGAAATTCAGCTTTTTTCACATCATGCCATCGAGTTAATCCTTTTTCTAAGTCAACTTCCTTAATCGGAGTCACGGTAGGAAAATGATGATCTAGAGACACCACATAATCTTCTGGGATATCAGCAAACAAAGCTTGATTCTGCAATAAAGTTTGCGCCATCTCCTTTTCATATCGAGGATTATCAATAAATGCTAACCAAATAAACAAATGATCCTCATAAATACCTAATTGAAAGTGAGGGTATTTTTTATATCCACGTTTATCACCACCAATAGCGCACCATGTATCTGCTGGTGCATTTTTAGTGCGCCGGATATGCTGTGCAATATGAACGAATAAAGGTTCCTCTTCATTTAATTCTACTGCTAAATCTGCTGCAAACATCGTTGCTAATTCACGAAATTTAGGTTGAATCTGTTCTCGAATAGCTGCCATTCGATTTTCTAAGCCTTCTATTTTAAATACATCAAAATCTTCTTGTGTAAATGTTGTATTATTCATTAATTTTCGCTCCAATCTAAAAAACTGCCTCTTTAGTTTAACATAATTCCTTTAAATTATGAATAAATAAAAAGCCTGATATACCTATCTAAATAGCTAAATCAGAACTTTTCATTTCAGTTTATTCTACTACTTTACTCACTTCATCTAACATTAACTTAGTTGACTCTAACCCGCCACCAGATAAATACCAAATATCTGAACTTAGCATAACGATTTTATCATTTTTAGCTGCTTTTGTTTTTTGAACCAATTCGTTATCAGTCAAACCATTCTTACTAGTGTCTCCTCCAATAGCTTTCGTACGATCAATAACAAATAAAACATCCGGATCTTTTTCTAAAATATATTCATAGGTTACAGATTGACCATGAGTTGAGGATTTAATGGTTTCATCGGCTAATTTAAAGCCAAAAACATCATTTAAAATAGCAAAACGTGAACCTTTTCCATATGCAGATAAACTGCCTTCATTTAATAAAACAGTTAAGGTTTTTACATCCGAACCACTCGCTTTTTTATTCACCGTTGCAATCTTATCAGACAATGTATCTAATTGTTTTTTCGCGTCATCTGATTTATCGAAAATCGTTCCAATTGTAGAAACATTTTTTTGAATTGAGTTCCAAATATCAGAACTATCTGTCGATAAATAAAGGGTTGGAGCAATTTTTTGTAATTCTTCAAGTGCATCACTTTGACGACCAGAAATAATAATTAAATCTGGTTTTAAGCTATTAATTTTTTCAAAATCTGGCTCTTTAATTCCACCAGCTGATTCAAATTTATCTTCTTTGAATTTGCTTAAATACTTTGGTAAATTATCTTTGGCTACTCCAACAACTTTGTCTCCCTCACCTAATGCATTAATTGTATCTAACATTCCCATATCAAAAACCACTACACGTTGAGGATTTTTTGGAACTTCTACTTCACCATTTTCATCTTTCACTTTAACCGTTTTTGCTTCAATTGTTTTTGAACTTGAGTTAGCTGTTGAACTAGCGTCTTTCTTATCTGTTCCGGTTGCCCCACATGCTGCAACCACCAACGCAAACGCAACTAAACACATACTTAATGTAATTTTCTTTTTCAAAATCCAACACTCCTTTTAATTGTTATTCACTAAAATATAAACAAAACCGTTTTCCTTCAATTTCACAAATACGAATATCCATTTCATATAAGGGATCTAGAACTTTTTTAGTCATCATTTCTGATGTTTCACCAGATGCAAAAATCTGCCCATTTTTCATTGCCACAATTTCATCAGCATAACTCGCTGCAAAGTTAATATCATGAATGACCAAAACAATCGTTTTACCTAATTCATCTACTAAACGACGCAATGTTTTCATCATTTGAACACCATAATTCATATCCAAGTTATTTAAAGGTTCATCCAACAAAATATAATCTGTATCTTGGGCTAATACCATCGCAATGTACGCACGCTGTAATTGACCACCAGATAACGTTTCTACATATTCCTCAGCTAAATCTACTAAACCTAAATAGGTCAGCGCCTCATTGATTTTTACTTGGTCTTCTTCTTTTAATCGGCCTTTGGAATACGGAAAACGGCCAAACGCAACTAATTCACGAACCGTTAATTTTAAATTAAAAGCATTTGATTGCTTTAACACAGAAAGTTTTTTAGCTAATTCATCTTGTTTCCAAGATTTCACTTCGCCACCATCAATGTAAATGGAACCCGTATCTTTCGGGATAAGCCGGCTCATCATTGATAATAACGTACTTTTCCCAGCTCCATTTGGTCCAATAAATGCTGTAATCGCGCCTTCTTTAATTGGGAGCGTAATTTCACTAATAACTTGCTTGTTGCCATATGATTTTGATACATTTTTGATTTGCATACTTATCCCCTTTTCCTTTCCTTGACTAATAAATAAATGAAATAACAACCGCCTAAAAATTCAATAACTACACTTAGGGTAGTTGTTAAATGAAAAATTCGTTCAACTAGTAATTGTCCTAAAATTAAGACCACCATACTTAACAAACTACCACCAACAAATAATAAGTGGTGCTGATACGTTTGAAAAATCCGATATGTTAAATTAGCTACCATGAATCCTAAAAAAGTAATTGGGCCAATTAATGCTGTTGAAATAGCGGTTAATGCTGATACCAATAGTAAAACTTGCATAGTTACACGATCCACATTAACCCCTAAATTAACAGCTTGATCGCGCCCTAATTGTAAAACGTCTAAATGCGCCGCTTGACTGAACAATAAAACTAAAACAATGACTCCAATGACGACTGTAATCCCCAATAGTGTCACATCAACATTATTAAAACTAGCAAATAATTTTCCTTGAACCTTATCAAATTCATTTGGATCCATTAACACTTGCAAAAATGTACTAATACTTCTAAAAAATGTTCCTGCAATCATTCCAACCATCATTAATAAATACAAGTTACTACTATATTTCTTAAAAACGAATTGATATAGAAATAAACTTGCCACTAACATTAATCCAACACTCATCATAAAATTGATTTGTTTATCCTGTATCATTAAATGGCTACTACCATAAACGAATAAGCTAACTGTTTGAAACAGCACATACAGTGAATCTAAACCTAAAATACTTGGTGTTAGAATCTTATTTTGTGCCAATGTTTGAAAACTAATTGTAGCTACTGTCGTACAAATACCGACAATACAAAAAGCCAGTAATTTTTTGCTTCGTAAAGGTAAAATATAAGACCAATTTCCACCGCTTTCTACAACCATATATACTGTCGATAAGCCAATCACTGCTATAACTAGTAAAAGTAACTTCAAATACCAATTTATTTGCTTTTGCTTCATTTTCCCCCACCTCGCAATAAGAGGTAGATAAAAATAGAGCTACCGATAATTCCAACAATCAAACTAACAGACACTTCATATGGAGCTATCACTAAGCGACTGATAATATCGCAAATAAGTAAGAACACTGCACCGAACAAAGCCGTTTCTCCTAAGGTATTTTTCAAATGATCTCCACGAGCTAAAGCAATTAAATTAGGAACTACTACTCCTAAAAAAGGCAAACTTCCAACAGTTAAAATCACAACTGACGAAGCTAACGCGACAATTAAAATACCGCCAAATTGAACCAATTGATAGTTAACACCAATTCCAGTTGCAACCTCTTTTCCTAAACCAGCAATAGTAAAATAATCTGCATACACATATGCTACGATCATTAAAGGTACCGCAACATACATCAATTCATAATTTCCACGAGTAACCAAAGAAAAATTCCCTTGCAACCATGAAGAAATATTTTGAACTAAATTATTCTGATAAGCTAAAAACGTAGCAATTGAACCTAAAATACTGCCAAACATCATACCAATTAAAGGAACCATCACAACATTTCTAACTTGTAATTGATTTACAAGAAAAATAAAACCAACTGTCCCGGCTAAAGCAAACAAAAAAGCAATCATCGTTTTTTGAAGCATCGTTGCATCTGTAAAGAACAGCATCGAAACTAAGATACCAATTCTAGCACTGTCCATTGTTCCCGCTGTTGTTGGAGATACAAATTTATTTTGGGTTAGATGTTGCATAATTAAACCACAAATACTTAACGTTGAACCAGCTAATATTAAGCTAATTGTTCGAGGAATTCGTGTGCTAAATAAAACTAATTGTTGATTTTCAGTTAGATTCAAAATTTCATTTGGTGAGATATCTTGGATTCCCACAAATAATGAAATTAGTCCAATTAGCACCAATGTACCAATCCATAACCCCTTTCTAATCAAAGACTTCCTCTCCCATTCTTAACAATAGTCACTCCAAAGAATATTTATTTTTTAAGCCACTCTCTAATTGAGAATGATTTTCAATCTCACGAATAAGTTTACCCAATTTCCTTAACAAATGCAAGAGTTTTCAGAAAATATTCTTCTAATCAAATTTAGATATTTCTCTTCTTCAATGTCTTATGCTATAATGAATTTAATTATACTAAAATGAAAGTTGGGTTTATAATGAGCGAAAAAGAGTTAGAAGATCGCCTATCCAGTGGATTATATGGTGCTCCTCAAATAAAACCCGAAGAACGAAATAAGTTTCTAGGAAGTTTAAGAGAGCGAGTTTACCTATCCATGACAATTGAAGAATTAAGCTCCCATAATTATTTGGATGCATTAGAAGCAGAATTCAAAAAACATCCTAGTGGTCAAGTTTTACTTAATGGAGAAGTTGACAATCGAATATTGGGACCTTATTTAAAATTATGTAGTGGTGACTCTATAAAATTCACAATTGTAACCAATCAATTTGCTAAACAAAGTTCGATTGGTTTACTCTATGTTGCTGAGAATGCTGTCAATGAGAGCTGTATTGATGTAGCAGAAAAATATCCAGCACCAGATTCATCGGAATGTGACACCAAAACAGCAGATAAAAAAACATTTTTCAAACGTTTCTTCTCCTAACCTAATAAGATAAAAAGCTAGCGAAAAAATTTTTTCGCTAGCTTTTTTATTTCTTATTTTACCTCAGCCAAACGATAAGAAACAGTTCGACCAAATGGTAGAACTTGAAGTCCCTTCACTTTTGGATCTAACAAGTATGCTTGAGCACCTTGATAAACAGTCGCAATCGCTGCATCTTTTTCAACCAATTGTTTTTCTAATTCTCGCATTTTATTCCAACGTTTTTCTGGTTCTGTTGCAAAAGTTGATTTCACTTCAGCAATCCCAGTATCATAAACTGGGCTATTATATTTAGAAAAATTTAATCCGCCATCCGATTGATAGACTTCTAAGAAATTAATTGGATCTGCATAATCAGGCGTCCAAGTTCCAAAGAAAACATCGTAATCACCTGCAGTTGTTAAAGCTAAACGATTTTTCAAAGGCACACTTTTTAGATTAATCTTCAACCCTGGTAAATTTTCTTGAAATTGATCCTGTAAGAATTCTACTGTTTTCTTAGCAGAACCCGCATCAGAAGATAAAAGCTCTAATGTTAAAGTTGTTACCCCTAAATCAGACTTGGCTTTTTCCCACTCAATTTTAGCTTCTTTTGGATTATAAGCCATCAAGTTCCCATTTTCACTCCGAAAATCCTTATTATTTGCTGGATCCTTAGCAAACTCAGCTGGAATATAGCCATTTAAAGGCTTAGATCCATCAATTAAAACACCTGAGGTATATGCTTCCTTATCAAAAGCTAATGCCAAAGCTTTACGCAAATGAACATTGTCCGTATTTTTCCCTGCAGTATTAAAACCTAAGTAACCAATCAGCGCTTTGGGCTGTGCATGATATGCTTCTTCACCTTGATATTTTTGGATAAATTCATCGGCTAAGCCAGTATATTGAACATCGCCACCATCAAATAAATTAGCACCTGTAGCTGTTTCTTTTGACACTTCAACATCAATTTTTTCTAATTTTACATTTTCTGCATCCCAATAATTTTTATTTTTAGTGTATGTCCAGTTTAGGTTAGTACCTTCCCAGTTGGAAATCAAAAATGGACCATTCCCAATAACAGATTCACTATTGGTTCCATATTTTGTACCTAATTCCGTTGCCATTTTTTTATTTTGTGGATAAAATGGCGTTCCAGTTAATAATTTTGCTAAATACGGTACCGGACTCGCTAGAGTTAACTCTAATGTTTTATCATCTAGCGCTTTGACTCCTAGCTCAGATTTATCCTTTTCATTATTGCGAATCGCAACTGCATTTGCAAAAATATCTAGTTGATTTGAGCTTTGTGAACCTGTTGTTGGATCAACAATTTTTTGATAGGCATAAACAAAATCTGCTGCTGTTACGGGATCTCCGTTAGACCATTTAGCTGAATCACGAATCGTAAATGTATAGACCGTTTTAGCCTCATTTACCTTTGGTTCGACAGCTGCAATACCTAACTCCGCATCATTATTTTTATCAATACGGTATAGGCCTTCAAAAATTTGACCAATTGCATCTGAACTCACAACATCTGTATATAGTCCGCTATCTAATGTCGCTAGCTCAGCAGTAGTTGTGACCGTAATTTCTTGCTTTTTCTCAATTGTTGTTTGATTGGATGTTTGTCCAGCATTTTGACTACCGTTATTTCCACCGCAAGCGACCAAAACCATTCCCATTAATACTGCTACTAAACCAATGCCCATTTTCTTATTCATTATTCTCCTCCTTTATCTATCAAAACTATTTTTCTATCACTTACATTACTTTTTTGTTGCTGCTACAAATGTTCTAAAAAGTTCACGACTAGCTGAATCAGTGATACTCATAATTTCAGGATGCCATTGGACACCTACTAAAAATTTAGCTGTAGGATATTCAATCGCCTCAATTAAACCATCTTCAGACCAAGCAGTAGCAATTAACCCCTCTCCAATTTGATTGATAACTTGATGATGATACGAATTGACCTTTAATGCTAACGTTTGACTCACCTGATGTAAACCTGAATTTTCTTGAATTTCCACCAAGTGACTAGCCTCATCTGGTTCATTATTTTGAATATGCTCTATTGATGATTCTGGAAACTTATCCTTAATATCCAAAATTAAATCTCCTCCAAAAGCAATATTGATTAATTGTGCTCCACGGCAAATCCCCAATACAGGTTTATTTTGAGCGATAGCTGCTTGTAACAAAGCAAGCTCATAATGATCTCGTTCAAGTGAATAAGTAATCCTGGTTGAACACATATCCGTTTGGTACATTGTCGGGCTAATATCCAATCCTCCTGATAAAATTAAACCATCTAATTGATTCATAATTGCTTCTGCATCAGTCGGCTTTAACTGTGGCAAAATTATTGGTAAGCCCTCTGCATCAACAACCGAACGAATGTAATCTGTACTCAGATGATACCGTTGGTTTGTAATTGTATCTGGTAGTGGCGTTGTTAATAAATTACTAGAAATTCCAATCATCCAACCCCACCTTTTCTCATTATTTTTTAATTATACATTTGCCTATTTTACATCCAACAGTCTTTTTACGCAAGGTAAACTTACAATTAATAAGATTGTATCACTAAGCCTTGCAATAAAAACATTATTTTGTTTTCATTTTTTTAGATACCTTTTTAATTGTGACAATTATTTGACTACTTTAAAATTAAATAAAAAATAATCGCCACTTAACTTAGCGATTATTTTCACCTAACATATTAGCTAACACTTGCGAAGAGGTTCCTTCATTTAACAAATAGTCCTTCATTAATAGTCCTTCACTAAAATACAAAATTCGTTCAACGGCGTAGTTTAACAATTCAAAATCATGACTAATAATTAAAAATGTAGTTCCTTTTCCAGCTGCTTTTTTTATTACTTGTACCATTTTGATCAAATTAGCACCGTCTAATCCAGCAGTCGGTTCATCCAAAATAATTAATGGGGTTTCTTGCATCAAGGCTACCCCAATCGTTAAACGTTGCTTTTGTCCTCCTGACAAGGAAGCAGGATGCCGTTTGCGATATTTCCACAATCCTAGTTCTTTTAACAATTCCTCTGCTTGTGCTAACTTTTCTGATGTTTTCTTTTGTCCAACTAGAAGTTCCTCTAAAACACTAGCTGAAAATAATTGTAAATCAGCTTCTTGCATTACATACCAGGCGACTTTACTACGTTTTTTCACAGGAATCGATTTCCCTAAGTAACTAAAGGTACCTGATTTTTCTTTTAATAAGCCTGTTAAGGTTTTAGCTAATGTGCTTTTTCCCGCACCATTTTTACCAATAATCGCTGCGATTTCACCTGCTTGTAACGTAAAATCCAGATTATTCAAAACAGCTGGTTGTCGTTTTCCAAAACCAACCGTTACATTCTCAATAACAAAATTGGGCTTCTGATTTCTTTTTTCCGTAATAGTTGAAACTGACTGCCACATTAATTCAGGACTTCGTAAGCCATACTCTATTAATTCTTGACTTGATACATTCGCCCACTGATCTTTAGTAAATATCTTTTCAATAACACCATCACGCAGATAAATACTACGATCAATTAACTCATTTAAATAGTACAAACGATGTTCCGCAATCACAATAGTGTGTCCAGCTGCTTTCCATTTGGTTAAAATTTGTTTTAATTCTTGTGTTGCCTGACTATCTAAGTTCGCTGACGGTTCATCTAATAAATAAATTTGCTGGTCCGCTACTCGAATAGATGCAATCGCTACCTTCTGCTTTTCACCACTTGATAATTGAATTACTTGTTTTTCAAGTAAATGCTGAATTCCTAATTCATGACTAGCCTGTTGGACTTGCTGTCTAATCTTATCTGTTGGAAGTCCATAATTCTCACAAAAAAAAGCCAGTTCATCTTTTACAATTGGTGCAAAAAATTGACTACGTGGATCTTGAAAAACACTTCCGACTTGACTAGCTAACTCCCAAGAATTCAATTCAGAAATTTCCTGTCCAGCAACTTTTACTTCACCTTTTCGTACACCGCCAAAAAAATAAGGAATCAATCCATTAATAATGCGAGTTAGTGTTGTTTTTCCGCCACCACTAGGTCCTGTTAATAAAATAAATTCCCCTGCTGTCACCTTTAAATCAATCCCTGCTAAAAGTGGTTCTGCGGTTTGATAAGCAAACTCAACTTGATTTAATTCAATCATTTATTTTACCGTCCTTTCCACACTAGTTCACTATCAACAATATAATAACTAAACTAACTAAACCTGTCAGTACCCAAAAATCTGCCTGACCAAATTTAATCGCTCGTAACGAACTTCTTGGAGCTGGATTTTCTACACCACGAGTAACTGCCGCCATTGAAATATCATCTGCAATAGTTAAACTACGAATCACCAAAGGAACCAATAAATACTCAAATGTCAATAAAGGATGGCGCCAAATATTCCACACAGTCGGATAAATTCCTCGTAAACGCATGACATCTAAAATCGTGGCTGTTTCTTGTCGAATCGTTGGTAAAAAACGTAATCCAACTGCCAAGGGAACAATAATAACTCGAGGAACATAGCATTTCTGCAATGTTGCAATTAACTCTCCAGGTGGAGTTTTTGATAAAATAAGTCCTCCCATAAATACCGGAATCAAACGAACTGCAAAATAAGCAAAAAAAGCAATTGTTGCCATAATCACAGATGTCCCATAACCAAATGCAAAACGTTGAAAGAATAAAACAAATAGAAAAGCCGCTGTAATTCCTAATAATACTTTACGTTCACCTGCTATGTAGCTGTAACCTAATAAAAAAAGAAACAAGACTATCAAACCTACATCCGATACTACAAAAATAAAAAAACCAGAGACAAGGACGACTAAGGTTTTTGTTCGTGCATCTAATTGAATTTCTTTCATCTTAGTCATCTCCTCTGATTTCAAAAAATATTAAACATTATAATTTTACTGTACCTGCTGGCACAAAATGCTTATGCAATAATTTCCATCCCACTAAACAGCCTAATGCAGCTCCGATAAAGCCTAATGCTCCAATAGCAAATAACCACATTGGACTATAATAATATTCTAGCATTAAAGCTAATCGCTCTCCACTTGGACTATGTGGTGCTTTTTCCATCATATAAGTTGCTCCTAACATAACAAACAATAAAGGACCATGTAACGCATTAAATGTTGAAAAAATTGACCAAGATAAAGTTGTTCGACCTAAGCTATGATAGCTTTTTTCTGGAGGTGTCATTGCCAATTCTGCCAATAAAGCCGCAGGAATAAAAATTAACAAAACATGTGGCACACCCATTACAACATACATTAAAGAGCGAATAATCGCGTTTAAAAAGGCAACTCCACGTTTGGCAACTCTAAATGATAATAGCATATAAATTGGGGCACAAAAAAAGGCACTAATTCCCCCAGAAATAATAATTGATAATCCTCCTGTTGCAATTCGACTAACCATTGAAACCATTAAACCAAAAAAGATAATTAAAACACTCATAATTCCAATAGTCACTAGATCACGAATCGTTAATTTAGTTGATTGTTTCATGTATTCTCTCCTCTCATCCCACTTAATATTAATTGTAAACTGACCTCTAAATAAAAAAACAATTAAAAAGCTCAATACCATATTATCATAGCGTTTATATAGAAAATTAGCAAGAATTTCTATCTATTTAATTGAGAATCATACTCAAAATGGTACACAATCTCATCTCCACCTAGAAGTTCTTCCCTTGCTTTAACAAATCCAAGCTTTTGCAAAATATGTTGTGATTTTTTATTATTTTGATAGGTTTTTGCGACAATTGTCGGAATTGGATAATTTTCTAACCAATGAATAAAAGCTGATGCTGCTTCCATCCCATAGCCACATCCACCATAGTCATCCACAATACCGTACCCAATTTCAGCACTCCCTGTTTTATCGGGATTTCCTTGAGCACTAACTTCCCCAATAATTGTATTATTTTCTTTTAAAATAACTAAATATGTCCATTTTTCCATCGCTGGATTTAACTTTAATTCATCTAATACAAATGGCAAATAAAAGAAAAATTCGACTCCTGGCCATTGCTTTGCTACTTGAAAACCAGAAACTTCCGTTAACTTTTCATCTCCTAACAAGGTTGCTTCCAGATAACTTATTTGATACGGAACTAGCATTAATCTCTTTGTTTGGATCATGTCTCTTCATCCTCTTTCATAAAATTTGTTAAAAATTACTGAAATTTCTCAGCATTGTCATCAGTTAAATTTAAACTATGGTAAACTAACAAAGGTAAAGTCTAAATCACTAAAGGAGTATAGATTAATATGAAAATTATTGAAACAAAAGATGCGAAATTAATGGGCTTATTAGGACGTGTGATGCAAGAAAAACACATCGAACTTTATCCAGATTTTTTTAAACCTTACGATACTGAAGCTGTCACAGCTAGTTTTATAGAACATTTTAAAAATCCAAAACAAGCCGTTTATTTATGGCAAGATGATGACAATCAAGATGCGATTGCAGCTTATTTATGGTTGGAAGAAGAAGAGATTGCTGAAAGTGTTTATCGTTTTGGCTATACTCGCCTATACTTGCATCACATTTTGATTCTTCCTAGTTATCAAGGTCGTGGCTTAAGTACAGAATTACTAAAATTTGCCGATCACTATGCTAAAGAGCATCAAATCCAACATGTTGAACTACACTACTGGCCAAATAACGGTATTGCTAAACATACCTATGAAAAATATGGTTATCAAGTGTATACCGAAATTGCACAAAAAAGAATCTAACTACACTCTAAAAAGGAGGATCTTTCTATCTACATAGAAATGATTCTCCTTTTTCTATTTAGCCATTCTATTTTTTACAGGAGTGTAGCCCCTAGAGATTGTTTAAAATGTTTTAAAGCCCAATCATGACCCGTTTGATCAAAACTAGCAACCGCCTTTTCATGAATCACAATTTGATAGCCAAGATTATATGCATCTACTGCTGTATGCAACACACAAATATCTGTACAAACTCCAGTTAAATGAACTTCTGTAATTCCACGTTCTCGCAGACGAATGTCTAAATCAGTTCCACTAAATGCTGAATAATGACGTTTGTCAATCCAATAGACTGTTGATTTAGATTGATTCTTTTCGTAAACTGCTGCTAAGCTTCCATAAAGCTCTCTACCTTGGCTCCCTACTAAATTATGTGGAGGAAATAATTTCTGCTCTGGATGATACTGATCTTTGCTATCATGGCCATCAATTGCAAACACAACAAATTCACCTGCATCAATAAATTCTTTTGTTAACCTTACTAAATCTTTCTCAATTACTTGTCCCGCAACCCCAGTTGTTAAGCTGCCTTCCGCTGCAACAAAATCATTGGTATAATCAATCGATAGCAAAGCTTTCATAAAGAACATCTCCTTTTATTTTAGACTACTTAATAACTCTAAAACCATCTTCGCTGAGTGTTTTCCAGCATCTACAATAAATTCGTCAAAGGTAACGCCAGCCTCTTCATCTGCGACATCTGACATCGCTCGAACAATAACAAACGGCACATCAAATTGATGGCAAACTTGGGCAATTGCTGCACCTTCCATTTCAGCGGCTAATGCATCTGGAAAATTACTTAAAATTAAATCTTTTTGTGCTTTACTAGCAATAAAAGAATCACTAGTCACAATTAATCCCTTTACAGGAGTTAATCCTGATTTTTTAGCAGCTGCCATTGTTTTTTCCACAACTTCTACTTTTGCTGCATAACGCGGTGGCATTTGTGGCACTTGTCCAACAACATAACCAAAGGCTGTCGCATCCACATCATGATAAGCCATTTCTGAAGAAATCACCACATCTCCAATGTGTAGACCAGCTCCAATCCCACCAGCAGAACCCGTATTAATCACTAAGTCAATATCATGATTCGCTAACAGTAACGTCGTTGTAATCGCCGAATTAACTTTACCAATACCACAACGAACTAAGACCAAATCAATGTCATCTAATGTTCCTTCAATAAAATCAGCCTTTGCTTCAGACCACTCTTTTGTAATAGTCATTTTACTTTTTAACAATAAAACTTCTTCTTCCATCGCACCAATAATTCCAATTTTCATGCTTTATAAGCTCCATTCTTTTTCAAAAATATTTTTTCTTCTATACTATTCAGTTAAATTAAAAAGACAATAGCTAACACAATTGCCAATAAAAGAGAGACAATAATAATTGCCTTAGTTAGAAAGCGGCCCGTTTCACGACTTTTTTCATTCTCAATTACACGGCTTTTAGTCACTTTCCCTTCTTTTTCCAATTCCTTTTGATACTCTTTTTCAACACGAACACGTTCTTTATCTCTTTTTTTACGTTCTTTTTCTTCCTGTTCTTTCAACTGTTTAAGCTCTGTTCGAGTCATTTCAGGTTTTGACACTATTAAATAGCCTCACTTTCCTCTGCTAATAAGCGTAATTTCCACATCAACAAGGCATAAACTGTTTTTGCATCACAAATTTCCTGTGCTTCATATGCCGCCCACGCTTCTGAAAAAGTAAGTTCATAAAGTTCAATAAATTCATCTTCATCTTGTGGCAAAGGATCGATTACTTTTGTCAATCCTTCCGCTATATATAAATGCAATAACTCATCTGCAAATCCTGGTGATGTATAAAAACTTGTTTCATAATAAAATTTGTCTGCTTGATAGGCGGTCTCCTCTTCTAATTCACGTTTAGCAGTATCAAGAGGGTCTTGATCCGTTCGATCAATTTTTCCAGCTGGAATTTCTAAAGTAATTCGGTTTAACGCTTTACGGTACTGTTTAACAAAAATCATCTTCTGATCCTTGGTAAATGCTGAAATAGCAACTGCACCAGGATGTTCAACTAATTCTCTTTTGGCTTTTTGACCATTGGGTAATAGAACCTCTTCTAAAAATAAATCAATGATACTCCCTTGATAAATTAACTCTCGTTTCACTGTCTTTTCTTCAAAATCCATTCCAATATCCCTCATTCCTAGTTAGTCCATAATTCATTTAATCATAACGTTCAAATTCTTCTTTTACAATTCATTATGCCATATTTTAGTCAAAATTTCATTATAAGGAAAAAATTTTCAAAAACAAAGGTTGTAGATAGAAATCCATCTTTAGTCGCATATCTGTTTGACACCTCTTTATGCTAAAATAGAACTATATTAAGCAAACCTCACAAATCGTAAACTATATAAAAACTAACAATTGGAGTGATTTAGATGAAAAATTTACTAAAATCTATATGGGGGATTCTAAGCTATACATTTACTAGTATTTTATGTATGATCTCCTTTCTTGTGTTTATCTTAATTTTTGATATTGGTTTTGGTCCATCTCTTTTTGCAACATTATTCCTTGGCACTGTTCTTTACTTTTTAATCGGTAAAAGAAAACAAGAAAAAAAGAAGGCCGCTAAACAACAAATATCAGATGACTTACATCGCATAACTCAATCTCAAGAAGGGATGTCTAAAGAAGAAACTCAATTCTTCCGTGAAACAATGAATACAGCCAAAAATCAAATTTTAATTTTAGAAAAAAACATGCACCAAGTAACAAAACTAAAAACAATAGAATCACGTAATAATACGATTCAACTGACAAAAGCTTTGTTTAAAGAAATTACAAATGAGCCTCGCCGTTTACATCAAGTAGACAAATTTTTATACTCTCACTTACCTTCTCTGGTTGATTTAACTGAAAAATATATTGAAATCAGTAATCATGAAGTTAAAAATAAAACAACTTTTGAAGTATTAGATAAAAGTGCTTCGACAATCGATGAAATGTGCCAACTAATTGCTGTTGATTATGCTTCCTTTAAAGCTGAAGATTTAGAAAACATGGATTTAGAGATTGAACTTGCAAAGCAAGCAATTGAAAGAGATAATGAAAGTAACGAAAATACTGAGAATAACGAATTTTAGTCTTTTAAGGAGAGATAAATAATGAATGAATTTGACAATACAACACCTGATTTAAAAGTAAAAGAAGTAAATAGTGAATTAGAAGATTTATTAGCTAATCCTTTTTCCGATGCAACAGCAACACCTTTAAGCAACGCATCTTCAAACCCACTTCAAAACACTAAAGAAGCTGTGGCACCACGTTTAGTTGACCGCTTACCTGAAGAACGTAAAATACAAGCAAAAGCCTTAGCAGAACAAATTGATGTTAGTAACGCTCAAGCAATTATGAGCTACGGATCAGCTGCACAACAAAAGCTAGGTGAATTCTCACATACCATGCTTAATCATGTTCAAAATCAAGACACTGGTGAAATTGGCGACTCTCTTAATGATCTAATGTATCGGTTAAACGAGGCGAATCCTGATGAACTTCGTGCAGAAGACAATAATGTCTTTAAGAAAATATTTGGTAAAGTAAAACGTTCTGTTTACGAAATGACTGCTAAGTATCAAAAAATTGGTGCTCAGATCGATAAAATTGCTATCAAATTAGACAAAGAAAAAAACGCTCTATTAAATGACAATATGATGTTAGAACAACTTTATCAAAAAAATAAAGATTACTTCGATGCCTTAAATATTTATATTGCTGCAGGTGAATTAAAAATGGAAGATCTACAAATGAATTTAATTCCTGAAGCAGTAAAAAAAGCAGAAACATCTAACGATCAAATGGATGTTCAAATTGTAAATGATTTAAATCAATTCTTAGATCGTTTAGAAAAACGAACACATGATTTACGTCTGGCACGTCAAATGACGATTCAGCAAGCACCACAAATTCGTTTAATTCAAAATACCAACCAAGCTCTTGCTGAAAAAATTCAATCATCAATCAATACAGCGATTCCGTTATGGAAAAACCAAATTGCTATTGCTTTAACCTTGTTACGTCAAAAAGATGCAGTTACTGCACAACGTCAAGTTTCTGAAACGACGAATGATTTATTAAAGAAAAACTCAGAAATGCTGAAAATCTCTGCTATTGAAACAGCGAAAGAAAATGAGCGTGGCGTAATTGATATTGAAACACTTCAAAAAACACAAAACGATTTAGTTGAAACATTGCAAGAAACCTTAAAAATCCAGCAAGAAGGTCGTACGAAACGTAAAGAAGCTGAAAAAGAATTAGCTGTGATGGAAGTTGATTTACGTGATAAATTACTTGCTTTAACGACTGATGATAACAACAATAAACACTATTAAATAGATTAAAAATTCAAAAACTTAGGAATAATTGTAATTTCAAGAAGCAAGCTAACACTTCATAAACTTGCTTCTTAAAAATAATTGCACCCTTATTCTTAAGTTTTTATTTATCCAAAAAATCAGAAAAATTGTTACTGTTTAACTACTTTGCTATACTAGTTTTGGCTACCTACAGCCTGAATAAGGAGGAACCCTATATGTCTGTTGAAACCTATCAAATAACAATCAAATCGCCGATAGAAACGATTTGGTCTTTCATACAAGCACCTGAAAATTGGTTGCCACTTCTACCTGGATACCTATCTCTTAAAAAATTAGAAGCAACCCACTATTATACTAAACTTCATCTTGCCATTGGCCCTATTGATCGTGATGTTGAACTATCCTTTACCATAAATGATTCTAAAACAACTAATCAAACCATCGAATTCTCGTTTCATTCAACAACAGATAAAGTGACTGGCTATGGTAGCCTAAACTGTTTTTCAAATAACTCAACTGAAACTCAAGTTCAATTAGCCATTGAGATTAAATTAAGCGGAAAATCTGGTCTTCTTTTTAAACCTGCTTTAACAAAATTAAAACTGTCCTGGAGTCAAGAAACACTAGAAAAAATGCGTGAATTATTTTAATTTTAGCAATTTTTTAAATAGTCCTTGCTATGTAATGCATTACATCTGCTATACTTTTAATGTAAACGTTTTAAAAACTACTTAGGGGGAACTTATTTATGAAATTAATTATCGAAGAAAGTTATGAAGAACTAAGCCAAACAACTGCTCAAATCTTACTAGGACATATGCACCAAGATCGACGTGTCAACGTTTCAATCACAGCTGGTAATAGCCCTAAACGTTTATATGAACTATTGCCACCCTTAACTAAAAATAAAAAACATTTAAGTAACGTACACTACTATAGTTTTGATGAAGTTCCGCTTAAAGGCGAGCCACTTGGAATGACTGCCGGATTACTTCGTGAACAATATTTTACTCCAGCTGCTATCCCAGAAAGTCATATTCATCTTTTAGAACCAGAGCACTATCAAAGCTTTGATGATGAAATTGCAAATGCTGGTGGATTAGATGTGATGTTAATTGGAATTGGTGGAGATGGACATTTTTGTGGCAACATGCCTGGTTCAACGCAATTTGACAAATTAACCTATAAAGTTGAGATGCGTCCTGAATATCCCTGGTATGACGGCTTAAAAGCTGAATTAGGCGATAAAATGCCTGATGCTTTCTTTACAATGGGAGCTGCTAGCTTAATGAAAGTAAAACATCTCATTTTAATTGCTAACGGTAAACATAAAGCTAGCATTATAAAAAAAGCATTAACAGGTCCCGTAGATCCAATGATTCCATCTTCAATTTTAAAATTACATCCTAATTTAACAGTAATTTTAGATCAAGAGGCTGCCTCAGAATTA
Source organism: Carnobacterium gallinarum DSM 4847 (assembly GCF_000744375.1). Lineage (NCBI taxonomy): Bacteria > Bacillati > Bacillota > Bacilli > Lactobacillales > Carnobacteriaceae > Carnobacterium > Carnobacterium gallinarum. Next base: position 95,894 of record NZ_JQLU01000003.1, read on the forward strand.
TAAAAAATGAGCGTGAAACAAAACTAAGCAATAGTTTTGTTTCACGCTCTAAATTCGACTCAACTATGAGAAAAATATAGCTCTTTTAGATTTATTTATACCTCTTCATTTGGAATATATTTACTAACAAAGCTAGTGATTTTTTCACGGTAAGCTTCTTTATTCTTCACATAAGCTTGAGCATGTGCTGCATTAGGAGCAATATATAGCTCTTTTTCAGAAGCATTCGCTTTATAAACCTCGTAAACCATATCTGTTGGTACGAATTTGTCTTTATCTCCATGAATAAATAACATCGGAACTTTATTTTTCTTCACTTGTTCAACTGCACTGGCTTCGCCAAAGAAATAACCTGCACGAACTTTTGTCACTGCACTAGTCACTGGTAAAATTGGAAATCCTGGTAGGTTATACATATCTTTCAGCTGAAAAGTTAGCTCTTCAGTCACACTACTATATCCACAATCCTCTACAATTACTTTAACGTTTTCAGGTAACTCTTCGCCACTAGTCATCATAACTGTCGCCGCTCCCATACTAACACCATGTAAAGCAATGTCAGAATCTGACCCTACTTTTTCAATCATTAAGTCAATCCATTGCTGGTAGTCCTTACGTTCAGGCCATCCAAAACCAATGTAGTCTCCTTCGCTTTTACCATGACCACGGGCATCTGGTGCTAACACATTGTACCCTAAGTCATGATACAATTTTGCATAAGGTGACATCTGTTCCAAATTCCCAGCATATCCATGAGCTAAAATCACAACTTTTTTAGATGGTTTTTCAGCAGGAATATAGATACCGTAAAGGTTTAAACCATCCTCTGAAACAATTGCTAACTCTTCACGATTTGCATTTTTATACCAATTTTCTTCAGCTTCCCAAGGATTTTTTTTCTTTTCCTTGCTATCACTTTCTAAAAAAGCTTTTTTATTTACTGCGATGGCAACATCATAAAAATAATTTCCTGCGCCAATTAAACCAAAGACCGCAATAGCTGCTAAGCTTGATACACCAATTATAATTTTCTTTTTCATAAGTACCTCCTTGTTGGTTCTTATTCAGTTTATATAAAGTTGAAAATTTTGGCAAGCTAAATTTACCCATTTCTTTAAATAAAACTAAATAACATAAACAAGAGTTTTCAAAAACTAAAAAATAACTAATCTAACAAAATAAATTCTGCTAGATTAGTTTAATTTAACCTTCCGCCGCTTCAATTTCAGCATGAAGATTCGCATCATCAAATTCGGCTTCCATAAAGCTAGCATTATGAGTTGGGAAATGTTGTTCCAACGTCTCAATTGTTTCAACTTCTATACTGCCTTCTGCCAATACAAAATCTAAAACATGTCCACCAAAATCTCGAGCCTCACTAATAAAATGCATATGAAATCCTGCTGCTGCAGCTCCTTGAAATAAGCTTGGTGTATAAAAGCCAACAATTGTTCCAGTGATATCTTTCTCTTGATATTCTGGTTGTATTTCAGAAACTTCAATTAAACGCGGATAAGGTTTATCTTGTTTAGGCATATTCCGAACACGTACTTGTTTGAAGGTTCCTCCTACTCTAATGCCAGAGAACACATTTTTACTACTTAATTTCTTTTCTAATAAGTTTTTGACTTCATTTGCACTTAGTTCCTCATTAATCAACTGCAATCGTTCTGCCTTAAATTGCGTAACTGCAGCGTAAGGAACTAGCTCATTTCCATTTAATTTTTTGAATGATCCATCTGATTTCCCTTGATATGCAACTCCGTCTAAAATAATCAGCTCTCCATCAAGTCCATCCATTGTACCAATTCCCATATCTCCATGAGTTAACAGTTCTTGAATTGATAATGTTCCCTCATACAAACCAGCCATTAAAGCACCCAAAGTTCCATGTTGAAATAGCTTTTTATTCTCTAACATTTCATTCATCCTTTCAAATAACCAACATCCAGTCAGCAAAAATTACATTTTCTCATACAGTTTAACTTTTTAATAAAATTGATCTGGTAGAATACTTTTGCCTAATGTTTTGTTGTCTTGATAATCAATTGGAATATCCACAATTACTGGTCCTTCAGTTGCAAAAGCAGCCTTTAAAACTTTTTCCAGATCAGCAGGTTGGTTAACACGCATTCCTGTTGCCCCAAATGCATCTGCATATTTCACAAAATCAACAGGTCCAAAGTCAACACCTGATGAACGTCCATATTTCATCTCTTCTTGGAATTCCACCATATTATAGCGCCCATCATTCCAAATCAAATGCACGATATTTAGCTTACGTCTAACAGCTGTTTCCAACTCCTGTGCAGAAAATAAAAATCCCCCATCTCCAGAAACCGAAATAATTTGTGTATTTGGTCGCATTAATGCCGCCGCAATCGCCCATGGTAAAGCAACTCCTAATGTTTGCATCCCATTACTAAACAACAAATGACGTGGTTCATAGCTACGGAAATGACGCGCCATCCAAATATAATGACTACCAATATCAACGGTTACAGTCATGTCATCAGTTACTAATTTTTGCAATTCAGAAATAACTGCTAATGGATGAGTATAACCCGTTCCATGATTGACCGGTGGAACATCTCGTTCTGCCAATTTTTCTTGTAGTGTTGCTAAATATAATTTTGAATCATCAGCTAATTGATATCCTTTTAAATAAGGCAATAAAAAGTCTAACGTTTGCGCAATATCTCCAATTAATTCTTTCTCTGGTTGAAAGAATTGATCAATCTCTGCTGGGGTATCATCAATTACGATAATTTTAGCATCAGATTCAGCATTCCAATTTCTGGCTTCATACTCAATAGGATCATATCCAATCGTAATCACTAAATCACTGCGTTTTAATAACATGTCGCCAGGTTGATTTCTAAACAATCCTACACGGCCAAAGAAATTTTGTTCTAATTTGCGTGAAATAATCCCTGCTCCTTGGAATGTTTCAACTACAGGAATTTCTGAAACGCCAACAATATTCCGAATCGCTGCTGTCACTTCAGGACTAGATGCACGCATTCCTAGTAAAAGAACTGGCAATTTCGCTTCTTTAATTCGTTGTGATAATAAAGTAATTTCAACTGGACTAGCTGGTCCTAATTTTGGAGCTTGCAAGGGACCAATCGCTGCAGTTTTAATTGGAGAATCAATAACATCTTGAGGAATACTAACAAAACTAGCTCCTTGTTTTGCACTTGATGCTGCACGATAAGCATTAGCAATCACTTCTGAAATATTTTCAGGTTCTTGAATTTCAGCACTATACTTAGTAATAGGTTCAAATAAAGCAGCATTATCCATACTTTGATGAGTTAATTTTAGTAAATCTGCACGTTTCACTTGTCCACCAATTGCTAAAACTGGATCACCTTCTGCCGTCGCAGTAACTAATCCAGTAGCTAAATTACTTGCTCCTGGGCCACTTGTGGCAATAACTACTCCTGGTTTCCCAGTAATTCGACCGATTCCAGCAGCCATAAAAGCAGCATTTTGTTCATGTCGTGCAACGATTAACTCTGGACCTTTATCAGTCAATCCATCGAATACACGATCTATTTTTGCACCTGGAATTCCAAATATATATTCAACATCATGATTCATTAAACTTTCAATAACAGAATCTGCACCATATCTTTTTTCATTCTTCATCTTATTCCCACCTAACGAGTTTCATTTCATTAATCATTTCAAATGATATCATAACTTATTTCTTTTACAACTATTTGAAACTTAGATTAAAAAATAACGAGAATGAGAAAAATCTAGAAAAAATCAAAAAAAACAAAGGAAATCGTTTCCTTTGTTTTTAATACACTATTCTTAAAATAGTTGTATTTCTTTTTTTACATTAAGTTATTCTAATTTAACTAACAATAAAAGAACAGAATTGTATTTTATGAAAATCAAAAAAGAAATAGCTCAACTGAACTATTCCTTAAAAATATGATCTCAAAAGAATTATAGTTTTACAACGTTAGCTGCTTGAGCACCGCGGTTTCCTTCAACGATTTCAAATTCTACAGCTTGACCTTCATCTAATGTTTTAAAGCCATCCCCTTGAATTGCGCTAAAGTGAACGAAGATATCTTCTCCACCCTCAACTTCAATAAAACCAAAACCTTTTTCACCGTTAAACCATTTTACTGTTCCTTTTTCCATGTGTTTCTCTACCTCCACTATCTCTTTTTGTAACAGTATTGCTTTATTAAAGCTACCATCCTCTGATTATTAAATAACCAAGTTAACTAAAAACAAATTATTTATTTATTTCTATAGCCATCAAAACCAAACCTATTACGCCTATATTATAGCGCAGCTAAAAATTTTATGCAAGGGTTTCCTTTGTTATTAAATCAACTTTTGTATTTAAATAATATAGTCAAAAAAAAGAATAGCTCAAATGAACTATTCTTAATTAATTAATCAAAAAGAACACTTAATCAGTATGAACTAAACTTTCTTGCACAACTTTAACAAATTCTTGATAAGCATCATTTTCATTTAACATTTGAACCTCAACATCTGAGAACTCACCTGCTAAACCATCTTCTAATGATAGCTCTAACTTTTGAACAAAAGTTGCATTGCCAATTAATTCCATCCAATAATTATCTTCTTGATCTTGATGAACAAGGGTTTGTACCATTCCACCAGGATTATAAACAGAGATTTTTTTATCAAATTCACCATCTTTTAATAAAACATACATCAAGCTACTAGCTGACATTGCAGTTCCACAAGCATTTGTAAAACCAACGCCGCGCTCATAAGTTCTAACAAAAATCTGATTTTTGCCTAACACTTCAACAAAACTAACATTTACTCCATCTGGAAAATAAGGATTTTTTCCATTTACAAACATAGCAATTTTTTCTAATAGTGGTCCATTTAATGTTTCATGATCGACAAAACTTATTAAATGTGGATTTGGAACTGCTACTGCTGAAAATAGTAACCCTTCTGCTAATTCAGGAAAAGGCTGGTTAATCATTGTGTCTTCGGCAATGTTTAATGGCAAGGTTGATGTGTGCAGGGAAACAGGAGAAATCTCTACTTGGAAAGTTGCAACATTTTTTCCAATCTCTTCAGCTGTTTGTACAACTAAGTCAGCATGTAATGTTTCAACTTTAAAATAATCTAATTTATTTTTTTCTGAAAGATAACGAGCGACTGTACGTAATCCATTGCCACACATACTCGCTTCACTGCCATCATTATTAATAACACGCATTTTAGCCGTTGCTTCTGGATGATCCGTTGCTCCAACTAAAAGAACCCCATCAGCTCCATTCAGTAAGCCTGTTTGACGATTTGTTAAGACTTTTGTTAATTGAATCAGTTCTTCCTCTATTAATCGACGCTCTAAAAGTGTTTCATCTAAAATAAAAAAGTCATTTTCTGAACCATGAACCTTTGTTAACTGTATTTGCATCTTCTCATAGCTCCTTTAATTGTATTCTTTATTTTTTAAGTACTCACGATATCTTGTATTTTTAATTGATACTATCATATCATAAAAAAAAAGAAGTTCCTATAAAAGAACTTCTTTTTTCTGTTTATTTTGGTAAAATAACTGACTTATTCAGCGTCAGTTATTTCCAATGCTGCTGGATAAAATTCTTCTACAATTGTTGCACAACGATCACATAAAGTTGGAGCATCAGCATGACTTCCAACATCTTCCTTGACTGCACGACAACGATCACAAGTTTCACCGTGAGCTTTTTCAACAACAATTGCTAATTCATCAAATTGCAATGCTTCTGCTGGAGCTGTCGCTTTTTCGCCAGCAATTTCTAAATCAGAAACAATCAACAATTGAGCTAAATTACTATCTAAAGCCGTGAATAGAACTTTTGTTTGTTCTGTTGGATAGATCACTAGTTTTGCTTCAAAAGATTTTCCAATTTTCTTCTCATTACGAGCTTCTTCAAGTGCTTTTTGAACATGATTACGAACATCCATAAAGGCATCCCACATATCCAATAATTCTCCTTGATTTGGATAATCAACAACCGCTGGCATTTCTGCTAATTGAACATAATCTTCCTCTTCATCTAAGAAATTCCAAACTTCTTCAGCTGTATGAGGCAAGATTGGTGTTAATAGTTTAGTCATTTTCACTAATACTTCATAGAAGACAGTTTGCATTGCACGGCGTTCATAAGCATTTTCAGATTCAATATAAACAACGTCCTTCGCAAAGTCTAAATAGAATTGCGACAAATCAACTGTACAGAAATTCGTAATTAATTGATAATTTGAAGAAAAATCATAGTTTTCATAATTTTCTTCTACTGCTTTAACTAATTGATTCAGACGAACAAGCAAGTATTTGTCTACTGAACGTAGATCATTGTATCCAACTGCATGTTCTGCTGGCTTAAAGTCTGAGGTATTAGCTAATAAGAAACGCATTGTATTACGGATTTTACGGTATACTTCCGAAACTTGTTTTAAAATTTCATCTGATACACGTACATCGGCTTCAGCATTAACACTAGAAACCCAAAGGCGGATAATGTCTGCTCCCATTTGTTTAATTACTTTACTTGGTAAAATCGTATTTCCTAATGATTTACTCATTTTACGACCTTCACCATCTAATACCATTCCTTGTGAAAGAACTGTTTTATATGGTGCAATCCCATTGATAGCTACACTTGTTGTAATACTTGAGTTAAACCAACCACGATATTGATCTGAACCTTCTAAATACATATCTGCTGGATACGTTAAATAAGGACGAGCTGCTAAAACTGCTTGATGTGAAGAACCTGAATCAAACCAAACATCCATAATATCCATTTCTTTTGTAAATTCTCCATTTGGACTAAACTCATGGGTAAAACCTTCTGGTAATAAGTCTTTTGCTTCACGTTCAAACCATACAGTTGAACCATGTTCAGCAAATAAGTTTGCTACATGTTCAATGGTTTCTGGTGTAATAATAGGCTGATCATTTTCACCATAGAAAATTGGTAAAGGTACACCCCAAGCACGTTGACGTGAAATTACCCAATCGCCACGATCACGAACCATGTTATATAAACGAGTCATTCCCCATTTTTGAGTCCAATTTACACCTTCAACAGCAGATAAAATATTGCTACGGAAATCATCAATTGATGCAAACCATTGTGGTGTTGCACGGAAGATAACTGGTTTTTTAGAACGCCAATCATGTGGATAGCTATGAGTAAAGAAGTTTAATTTTAATAAAGCATTTTTTTCATCTAAAGCTTCTGTAATTAATTTATTCGCTTTATCGTAGAAGATTCCTTCAAATCCTGGTGCTTCATCTGTAAAGCAACCTTTAGAATCTACTGGTGACAATACTTTTAATTTATATTTTTGACCAACAATAAAGTCATCATCCCCATGTCCTGGAGCTGTATGAACAAGACCTGTACCAGCCTCTAAAGTAACATGATCGCCAACCATTACTAACGATGTGCGTTCATACAATGGATGTTGAGCAGTCATATATTCCATATCTGAACCTTTCAATTCTTTAAGAATTGAAACATTTTCCCAACCAATTTCAGTTGTAACTGTTTCTAATAAATCTTTTGCAACAACAAATTTACGACCATCTGCTTCAATAACTACATAGGTATATTCAGGATTTACTGAAATTCCTAAGTTAGCTGGAATTGTCCATGGCGTAGTTGTCCAAATAACAAGAGCTGTATCTTGGTCTAAAATATCTTTCCCATCCACAATGTTAAAAGCAACATAAATAGAAGCCGATTTTACATCCTTATATTCAATCTCTGCTTCTGCTAATGAAGACTCACTTGACGGTGACCAATAGATTGGTTTTAAGCCTTTATAGATATAACCTTTTTCAGCCATTTTCCCAAATACACGAATTTGTGCTGCTTCATAGTCAGGAGTTAATGTGATGTATGGATGATCCCACTCACCAGCTACACCAAGACGTTTAAAATCTTCACGTTGAATATCTACTTGTTCAAGAGCATACTTTTCACATAAACGGCGATAGTCTGCTAATGACATTTCTTTACGTTTGATTCCTTTGTTTGTTAATACTTGTTCGATTGGTAAACCATGAGTATCCCAACCAGGAACATAAGGTGCACGGAAACCAGACATTGATTTATAACGGATAATCATATCTTTACTGATTTTATTTAAAGCATGCCCCATATGGATATTTCCGTTTGCAAATGGAGGTCCATCATGTAAAACGAATGTTGGTTTGCCTTCATTTAATTTTTGACGTTGACCATACATGTCAACCGTTTTCCAATCTGCCTGCCATTGCTCTTCACGAACAGGTAAATTGCCACGCATTGGAAATTCTGTTTGCCCTAACTGTAATGTTTCTTTCATTTTCATCATTAAATTCTCCTTCAACTTTTAGTTATTTTTTAGTTATTTATTTCTACAAAAAAAAGATTTCACCCCTCCAAATAGAGGGACGAAATCTTCGTGGTACCACCCAAGTTCAGAAAGAATTGCTTCTTTCTCTCAAGTAATTGTTAACGCCAATTAAACGACTGAATTTACTAAGTTGCTTGGTTCAATTCAACACTCATAGAGGATCTAACCATTAAAGGGACTGACTAGTCTTTCACCGGGCACTAGTTCGCTACTTAGTATTTAATCGTTTTTCTGTTCTATTCAACATTTTTTTTATTTTAGTCTTTATCTTCTGGTAATTCAATTGCTGCTAGTGTACCCTCAATTTCAAATGATTCTTTCTCATCGTCCACATCGGTTACATCGTCAAAACTCGTTAAAGCAGATAATTTATTAATTTCCTCTTCAATCACTTCATCATCTGTTGAACTACTTGGTAAACCAGATAGAACATCTTTTAATGTTGGAATTTCAATGGCTTCAATCGTAGGAGCTTGTAATAATTCATCCCACTCATTATTTTTAACCATCTCCAATTGTGATTCAATTAATAACTGCAATCGTTGTTTAAAGACACGACTTTCCTTTTTCAAGGTGTCTGTTTCAAAAGTAATCTTACGAGCTTTTGTTACTGCTTCATCTAATAAACGATCAGCATTTTTTTCAGCCTCTAATGTAATCATACGTGATTCTTTGTTTGCATTTTCTCTAACACGGTCCGCTGCTTCTTGAGCTACAATGATTGATTTATTTAAAGCATCTTGTAAATTATTAAAATGCTCAACTTTTTCTTCACTGAACTTCAATTTCTTTTCCAATTCACGTTTATCTTTTAAAACCATTTCGTAGTCTTTAATAATTTGATCCAAATAATCATTGACTTCGTCTTGATCATAACCGCGCATCTTGACAGGGAACTCCTTGTTATGTATATCTAACGGAGTTAATACCATTTAAGACACCTCCATACATTTTATTTTGTTGTTTCTTCATTATAATCTACAAATCAAAATTCTACAAGAAATGTCCATTTATTTAGATAAAATACCAAATAAAATTCGCCATTTGTCTTTTTTTGTTTTGCCTTCAATTTCTTTAATTTGAATTCGACCAAATCCACGTACGGATACAATATCCAATAAACCTAGCTCAAAATCAGGACGAAGTTGCTCTGCCCAATTCAATTTAACTTTTCCAGCCTCAACTAATTGTTTAGCCCGTTGCCTAGAAATATTAAATAAACTGGAAACAATCACATCTAATCGTAAGGATGACACCGTATCATGAACCAAGGTCCAGTCATCGATTGGAGTAATCAGCTCTGTATAGCTTCGATCTTCAATTCTTACAGAAACGTTACCAATTTTTTCAATTTGACTTTCGATATAGTTTTTCATACCGCTATCAACAAAAAATTGCCACCGTTCACCATCAAAAATAATATCGCCAAAATACTCTCGCTTGATTCCAACAGACATTAATGTTCCTAATATTTTACCATGAGAAAGCTTAGCAAATTTACTAGGGTAACGAATTTCACAAATTTCAATAGTAAAATCATCTTGAGTCGGCACATAATAATCTGGACAAATAAATACCCGTTTTCGTTCTGCTGCCTCGTACCCACCAAACATATGCAGTTTCAAGTCACCTTTTCCAACCAATGACTCAGCAATATACATTTGCCGAGGATCAAGAAAAACAGTCAAGTAAGGTGTATACTGATTCTCTACTTCATGAATCCAATCACTTAAAGCATCAATAAAAGGGCGTTCTTCCTTTCTAAAATGCTGATATACATTTTCAATTATTCCAAACACCCCCATTATTGATACTGATCACTCTTAAAAAAAGATGAAAGAGTGATCGACTAGTTCAAGCTAATTTTTAGTTAAATCATTTTATGAAAAGCCTAAAAGAATTGCGGCAATTCCTCTTTGAATTAAATTTAAAGCAAAAAATGCAATAATCGGAGAAAAATCAATTCCTCCAAGAGGCGGAATAAACCGACGGAAAATAGATAAATAAGGTTCACAAATTTTACTCAATAGCTGACCAAATTTTGAATCATAAGCACCTGGTAACCATGATAATAAAATATAAACTACCATAATGCCTTGATACGCATTAATTAATCTTGCAATAACATAATACAATTCAAACATTTAATGACACACCTCAATTCTAGTAAAATTCTTTATCGCGCATCATTTCAGTTAACATGCCATCAATTTCCACATTGTGGGGGGTACATAAAAAGATTTCATCACCGACTCTTTGAATGTCACCATTGATCGCATAAATCGTTCCCGTTAAGAAATCAACAATTCGTTTTGCTTGATCTTCTTCAATTCGATTAAAGTTCAAAATAACTGATTGACCATTCATTAACAAATCAGCAACTTCTTGGACCTCAGAATAAACACGAGGTTCAAAGACAACAATTTTAGATTGTTGTTGCAATGCTCCTTGATTTAATGCAACGACTTTATTATTTTTTTGGTTACTTCCACGATTTAATGTTGTAGCTTTTTTTGTTTCATTAAAAGCCTGAACTTGAGGTTGAACAGATGCTTTAGCAGCTGGCTCTTCACTAGCCACTTCATATTCTTCTTCATAGTCATATTCCTCTTCATCATCAAGTCCAAAATATTTAGATACTGAACCAAAAATACTCATAGTAAAATCCTCCTTTATTTTATTCTTTAAATAGGCTTGTACCTACCCGGATAAAGGTAGCACCTTCCTCAATTGCAATCTGATAATCATTACTCATGCCCATACTCAACTCTGTACAAGGAGCAAAAGAATAATTTTTTACAGCTAATTTTTGTTGAAACATTCTTAAATCAGCAAAATTTTGGTGAATCATCGTTTCATCAGCACCCAGAGGAGCCATTGTCATTAATCCAACAACTCTAACTTTAGGATACTCTTCCAACGCTTCAATAAACTCTGTTAATTCCTCAGGGGAAACACCATGTTTAGACATTTCACCACTCACATTTACTTCAACGAAACAATTCACTATCTCATCTGCCCGCTTTTCAATTTCCTTTGCCAACGACAAACGATCTAACGAATGTAAATAATCGATTTGATTAATAATTTGTTTTACTTTTCTTGATTGTAGATTGCCAATATAATGCCAGATAATATCTTCTTGTGGCAAGTAAGCTTGTTTTGCTAACAAACCTTCTGGACGATTTTCAGCCAGATGTTTCACACCTAATTGATATATTTCTTTAGTAGATTCATTATCAACTGCTTTAGTTACAGCAATTAATTGAATATCTTCAGAATGACGTTTGGCTTCTTTTGACTTTTGACATAGTATTTCCTCTACTTGATGTAGATTTGATGCAATCGTCATTTTATTTACGGCGTCTTCTAAAGAATGGTGGTGTATCTAAACTATCTTCATCTGCACTATGCCCATTATCAGTAGAAGCTTCACGTTTAAATACATCTAAATCTGCTTTTTCTCCACCAGTTTCTTTATTGTTTTCACGTAAATTAGGTTCTCTACGAATATCCCAATCACCAAATGGATCTTTTTCACCATTGCTTGGTGCTGTTTGATTTGTTGGAGCATCATTTTGGCGACCAAATGCTGGGTCTTCGTTACTTGAAAAACTTGTACGACTACGATTGTTTGTTCCTTGAGCTTGTTGCCCTTTACGAGCGTCAATTCCAGTTGCAATGACCGTTACAATAACTTCATCGCCTAAATTTTCATTAATTGACGTTCCGAAAATAATATTTACTTCAGTTGTTGAAGCAGCTGAAACGATATCAGAAGCATCTTGAGCTTCAAATAAAGTTAAATCTGGTCCACCAGTAATATTTAGTAAGACTTGTTCAGCACCATCAATTGAAACTTCCAATAAAGGAGATGAAATAGCTTTTTTCGTTGCTTCAGCTGTCCGATTTTCACCGCTGGCCATCCCGATTCCCATTAAAGCAGAACCTTGATTTTCCATCACTGTTTTCACATCAGCGAAATCTAAGTTTACATATCCAGGCGCTGTAATTAAGTCTGAAATACCTTGTACACCTTGACGTAAAACATTATCAGCTTCGTGGAATGCTTCTAGCATTGGAGTCTTTTTATCAACAATTTCTAATAAACGATTATTTGAAATAATTACTAACGTATCTACATGATCTTTCATTTCTGAAACGCCTTCTGCAGCGAAACGACCACGTTTTGGTCCTTCAAAAGTAAATGGACGTGTAATTACACCAACTGTCAACGCACTTTGTTCTTTGGCAATTCTTGCAACGATTGGAGCAGCACCCGTTCCGGTTCCGCCACCCATTCCAGCAGTTACAAAGATCATATCCGCTCCACGTAATGCTTCAGCGATCTGTTCTTCACTTTCTTCAGCCGCTTTACGTCCAATTTCTGGATTAGAGCCAGCACCTAAACCACGAGTTAGCTTAGGTCCTAATTGAATTTTTATCTCAGCATTAGAGCTTTGAAGAGCTTGGATATCTGTATTTGCTACAATAAATTCTACGCCTTTAACGCCTTCATCGATCATACGATTTACTGCATTATTACCAGCTCCACCGACCCCGATAACCTTGATTACTGCTCCATTTAAATTTGAATCAAATTCTAATTCCATCCTATTTCCTCCTACTTGCACAAATTAGTTAAAATTTTTAGTTATCTAGTCAAAAAAGCTCGAAATAAAATTCTTGGCTTTATTGGTAAATTTGTCTTCTGGTTTCTTTTGTTTTTTCACTGGTTCAGGTTTAACTATTTCTTCATGAACTACACTTTCTTGGACTTTGGCTTTTCCAGGTTGACTATTATACGATGAAACATTTATCTTGCGACCTTTTGCAATCGCATGAATTTCATCTAAATTGGCAACATAGTCAATTAAACCGATGCCCGTTGAAAATGCAGGAAAGCGCATCCCCATTTGATCTGGCACATAGAGCTTCACATTAATCCCGAAAATATCTTTAGCCAACTCAACAATGCCTGGCAATGAAGCTGCTCCTCCAGTTAGGATAATCCCACCAGGAAGTTCTCTTGCTCCAACAGCATCTAACTGAACTTTTATTTTTTCAAAAATTTGAATAAGTCGTGCTTCAATAATCTCTGATAAATACTGTTCATCAACGCGAACTGGTTCATTTTTTCCAATAACATCAACAGGGAAATATTCTTCCGCTGAAGTTTCCTCTGGTAAGGCAAATCCATACTCACGCTTAATGCGTTCAGCATTGTCAAATGATGTATTTAAGATAACTGAAATATCTTTTGATACATATTCGCCACCTTCAGGATCCACAAAAGTAAATTTTAATTGATTGTCATGCATAACTGAGGCCGTTGATTGACCACCGCCTAAATCAATTAAAATTGTTCCAAATCTAGCTTCTTCTTTAGTCATAGCCGTGCTACTAATCGCCGCAGGTTGCAAAATAATTTCTTCGATTTTTAGTCCAGCTTTTTCAACACAACGTTTTGTATTGTGTAAAATAGTTTTAGGACCGGTTATCATGGTTGCATGCATTTCCAAACGAACGCCAATCATACCTCTGGGATCACGTATTTCAGAAAAACCATCGACAATAAATTCTTCTGGTACTACGGTAATAATTTCGCGTTCCGGTGGAACTGATTTTACCATTGCTGCAGCCATTACATTTTCCACATCAATATCCGTAATTTCTCGATTTTCACCAGAAACAGCAATCATTCCATGACAAGGCTCAATCTCAACACCATTTGCTGGAATGCCTACAATGACATCTCGAATATCAATATTCGCTTTTTCTTCTGCTTGAGCAATCGCACGTTTGATTGATTCAACCGTTTGATCGATATCGACAACAATCCCACGACTTAGCCCTTCAGATTTTTCATTTCCAACACCGATAATATTCATTTGTCCATTTACAAATTCAGCTACAACTACTTTTATTGAAGTGGTTCCAATATCTAGACTCACGTAAATTCCTGTATTTCCCATTCATTGAAACCTCCTGTTTAATTCACTTAAAGTTTTCATTTAGAAATTCTCTATACATAGATATGATTTTACCATAATTTTAGGTGTTTTACGAAGATTTTAATGGATTTATCTATGTTTTTACGATTTTTTTTATTTAGCAGGTTCTACTGGCTCTGGAAATTTTGTAAAAGTGCCGCCGACTTCTAAATTAACTACACCCTTTTGCCCCTCTAATTTACGAACAATATCCGGATAATAAGGCATATTTTTAGAAAAAGTTGGAATACTCGCAATGACTTGATTTCCATCATTCATGTTTAAACTAATTAAATAATCGTCTGAGGCACTTTGTTTAAACTCAATCTCTGAAATACTATTTTTAATATTTTTCCCTAATTGGCTGTATTGCAAAATCATTTCATCCAAGGCCGGGCCTTCTTTAAAATTAACAAAAATAGGCGGATTTCCAATAGAAACTTTTCGACTTTCCTTTACAATCTTGCCATTTTCCAAAATATTATGGTAAGCATTATCTTTTGCCAAATAGGCAACTGTTTTATACTCTTGAACTACTAAACGGAAGCTATTAATCCCACTAAATTCTAAATCAACTGATTTTACTTGCTCCATTTTTGATTGAATTCGATTAGTAATCTTACGACGGTCAAAAAAGTTGGTCCAAATCGGATCACCAGTTTTTAATTGACTGGCATCAATAATCGCTTGATCTGAGACTTCACTAGTTCCCGATACTGATATCTCGGCAACTTGACTAAACGGTGAGATAAAATAAATAATTAATAAAATTGCAAAAGAAAATATAAAAATCAAAGAAATCAGCCGGCGCAACATTTTTTTCTTACGCAATTCTTTTAAACGTGGTAATTTTTGTTCCATCGAAACAACTTTCTTCTCACGCTTTTCAATTTTACTCCTTGATTTTTTTTTAGCAGCAGTCTTTTCTACTGCTTGATTCACAGAAGCATCTTTACGCATTTTTTCCCAAGGAGTCAAAGAATCTGACGATGGATTAGCATCCTTTTTATATGAACTACGTTTATTCCAGTTTGCCATAAAACTTAACTCCCTTCTAAAATTTTTATAAAAAAACAACTTGTTACTCAACCAATTTCATTTAGTTTATTCTTTTCACTTAAATCAATTCACGAATTAAGGCAACTAAACGATCAGCAGCATCTGGAATTCCTAATTTTTTCGCTTCTCCTGCCATTTTCAAGCGTTTATCTGGATTCATCATTAATTGATCAACCTCTAAAATTAAACGTTCTCCAGTTAAGTCAACATCAGCAATCATTTCTGCCGCTCCATGGGTAGTTAAACTTTCTGCATTGCGCGTTTGATGGTCATTTGTTACATAGGGACTCGGAATTAAAATACTTGGTAATCCCAATGCCGTCAACTCTGCCAAACTAGTCGCTCCGCTACGAGCCATCACCAAGGATACATTTGCAAAAACTTCAGGCATATTGTAAATAAATGGCACAACCGAAACATTGCTATCCTTATCAGCTAAAATTGCTAACTCTTCTTGAATTTTTTGATAATGAACTTCACCCGTTGCAAATAAAATCTGATACTCTTTTTTTACTAATTCTGGTAAGGCAGCAACAAAGGCCTCGTTAATTTTACGTGCTCCACGACTTCCACCAAAAATTAACAATGTTGGATAATCCGCTTTTAATTGATACTCTTCTAAAATAGTTGACTGTTGAATCGAAGCAACTTCCTGTGCACGAGGATTTCCAGTTAAAACAATTTTTTCTGGAAATTTAGCAAATTCTTGACGCGCTTCTTCAAAGCAAATCGCTATTTTAGAAGCATACTTACTCAAAAATTTATTTGTCACTCCTGCAACACTGTTTTGTTCATGAATAATCGTTGGAATTCCCTGTTTTGCAGCTGCATACACAACTGGAGCACAAACATAACCACCTGTTCCAATCACAATATCCGGTTGAAATTCTTTCACAATCTTTTTAGAGTCTGAAACACTTTTAAAAAAAAGTTGAACTGTTTTCACATTTTCAAATGATAGAGAACGTTTAAACCCTTGAACTTCAACTGCTTTAAAAGGAATTCCAGCTTTTTCCACAATTTTTTTCTCCAACCCTTTTTCCGTTCCGACGTATAGAACATCAAGAGTTGGTTCGACTTTTTGGAGTTGTCTAATTAAAGCTAGAGCTGGATAAATATGTCCACCAGTTCCGCCACCTGATAAAATAATTTTCATACGCAAACGTAGTTCAAACGAAAAACTACTCCTCCTGTTCTTTCAGTTCTGCAATTAACTGCTGAATCGCTTTAATATATGCGTCACCACGTACTTCAAAACTTCGATACTGATCCCAACTTGCACATGCAGGAGAAAGTAAAATAACAGTATCTTCATCACTTAAGTCATAGGCAACTGGTACAGCTGCTTCAACATTTTGAACTACCCGTATTTCTTTAACTCCAGCTTTTCGACCTACTTCTTCTAACTTACTTGCTGTTTCACCAAATACAATTAAAGCTTTTACATTTTTCAAAGAAGGAATTAACTCATCAAATCCATTACCACGATCCAATCCACCTGCTAATAAAATAACAGGATTAGAAAATCCTTTTAAGGCATTTTCTGTTGCCAGAATATTGGTTGCTTTTGAGTCATTGTAGAATTTACGTTTTTGATAGTCAGTTACAAATTGTGTACGATGTTTCACACCAGTAAAAGTTGTTAACAATTCAGCAATATTTTCATTACTTTGCCCCATTAATTTGGCTACCGCGATAGCTGCTAAAGCATTCTCAACATTATGCTCACCGGGAACTAAAATTGCTGTTTTTTCCATGATACATTCATTTCGATAATAAATTTTACCTTCTTTTACATAAGCTCCATTTTCCAATACTTCTTTTCTTGAAAAAGGAATAATTTGTGCTTTGCTTGATTTAGCTAATTCACGTAATTCAGGCTGATCCCAATTTAGGATTAAATAATCGTCGGCTGTTTGATTCTCTGTAATGCGCCATTTAGCTGCTACGTATTCTTCACGAGTACCATGATAGTCAATATGCGCTTCAAAAATATTCGTAATTACAGCAATACTTGGACGCAATTTGGTTATTCCCATTAATTGGAAACTTGATAACTCAATCACAATTTCATCATTAGGCGTTGTAGTTTGCGCTACTAAACTAGCAGGCATTCCAATATTTCCTGCAACATAGGCATGTCCTTTTATTCGATTCTGATTTAAAATATCAGCAATCATTGTCGTTGTGGTTGTTTTCCCATTTGTTCCAGTAATCCCAATTAGAGTGCTTTCAGATACTTCATAAGCTAATTCAACTTCTGTAATAACCGGGATTCCTTTTTCAATTGCACGCTTTACAATTGGGTTATTGTACATAATCCCTGGGTTTTTAACGACTAATTCAAAATCTTCATCTAGCAAATCCACCGGATGTCCACCTGTTACAACACGAATTCCAGATTCCAATAATTCTTGTGCTTCTGGATTTTCTTCAAAACTCTTATAATCATTAACTGTTACTAATGCACCTAATTCATGCAATAATTTTGCAGCATTTACACCGCTTAAAGCCAGTCCTAAAACCAATATTTTTTTATTCTCATAACTTGTAATTTTTTTCATCACTTATGCCTCCTCATTACAAAATAATCATTAACGCTAAAACAGATGCAACTAAACCGACTGCCCAAAAAGTTAACACGACACGCCATTCGCTCCAACCACTCATTTCAAAGTGATGGTGAATTGGACTCATTTTGAAAACTCTTTTTCCTGTTAATTTGAAAGAAGTTACTTGAATCATAACACTTGCTGTTTCAATTACAAAAATCAAACCAATAAGTAATAATGACCATTCTTGATGAAGCAAGATTGAAATAGCTGCTAAACCACCACCTAAAGCTAACGAACCTACATCTCCCATGAAGATTTTTGCAGGTTTCTTATTAAAGAAAAAGAACCCAACTAAACCACCAATAATTGCTAAACAAAAAATTAGTACATCTGATTGTCCTTGTTTCCAAGCAATAATTCCATAGGCACCATAGGCAATGCTTGCTGTCCCTGCTACTAATCCATCTAAACCATCGGTCAAATTAACGGCATTAGAAAAACCAACTAACCAAAATAAAACAAATACTCCATAGAACCAACCGATATTTACAAAGCCGATCACTGGTAAATTAATCGCAGTTGACAAACCATCATTCTTAAATAGTACAAAAAATATGATTCCACCAACAATTTGTCCAATTAATTTTTGCTTTGATGTCAATCCTAAATTACGTTTTTTAAAGACTTTAATAAAATCATCTAAAAATCCTAATAAACCATACAAAGCTAAAATAAAGAGCAGTAACCCTAAAGACAGAGTAAGCCAACCTTGCCAAATACCAACCCAAATAGCCGTAATAATTGTCGCTAATAAGAAAACTAAACCACCCATAGTTGGCGTTCCTGTTTTCACTTCGTGCCATTTAGGACCTTCATCTCTTGTTACTTGTCCCAATTGTTTCATTCTAAAATAGCCAATAAATATTGGCATCACCATAATTGTCAGTGCAAAACTACTAACAAATGGAATCAACATCTCTGTCCAATGCATGTTAAACCGCTCCTAATTTTTAATAAAAGTTGAAGATTTTTTACTATCTGCATACTTTTCATTTTTTAGTCCTTTTATATCACTCTATTTTTTAGATGAATTTCCAATATAATACGTTGCAATTGCTTTTTTGGCTTCTTCCACATCATCAAAATGATGCTTTGTTGTACCAATAATTTGATAATCTTCATGACCTTTACCTGCAATTAAAATAACATCATTCTTCTGAGCTTGTTTAACAGCTTCCTCAATTGCTACATGACGATCAACAATAAGCTGATACTCCTCTTCAGCTCCTAGTTCAGCAACAACATCTTCTAAAATTGTAGCTGGATCCTCTGTTCTAGGATTATCTGATGTAAAAATAACATGATCTGCATAATCCATTGCAATTCGAGCCATCTTAGGACGTTTCGTTTTATCCCGATCTCCTCCACAACCCACAACACAATAAACATTTCCTGTTTTAAACTCATTAATCGTATTTAAAACATTTAAAAGACCATCTGGTGTATGCGCATAATCTACGACTACAGCAAAATCCTGTTCTCCTTGGACTAATTCAAAACGTCCACGAACACCAGCGATACTCTCTAAGGAACAAATAATACTATCTAACTCGATTCCCGCTACATATGCTGTTGCAATTGCTGCCAAAGCATTCAAAACATTGAATTTCCCAGCCAATTGTAAATGTACTGGATAGCTTTTTTCAGCGAAGAGTAAATCAAAGCTTGTTCCACGATTTGTAATTTTAATTGAAGTTGCTCTAAAATCAGCCTTTTCTTCAATACCATAAGTCATTATCTCTGCAGCTGTCATCTTTTGAAAATCACGACCCACTGCATCATCTACATTTAAAATAGCGAATTTAGGCTTTTCTGGTTGATACACATTACCTAATTGAGAAAATAATAAGCTTTTTGCATGTGCGTATTCTTCCATAGTATGGTGATATTCGAGATGATCTTGACTTAAATTTGTAAAAACTGCAATATCAAAATCCGTTCCCCAAACACGACCCTGTACTAAAGAATGTGACGAAACTTCTATTGCACATGTTGTTACTTGTTTCTTACGCATCTCTGCAAAAGTTTTTTGCAAAGTTAAACTATCCGGTGTTGTATTTTTAGTTTCAAAAATCTCATCACCAATTCGACGATACATCGTTCCGATAACCCCAGTCACCTCTTGATGATCTCGGAATATTTGATCAATTAAATGAGTAATCGTTGTTTTTCCATTGGTTCCAGTAACACCCACAACACGAAAGTCTTGGCTAGGATGTTCATAAAAAGCATCTGCCAAAATTGCCATAGCCCGATTAGAATTTGCAACATAAATTACAGGAACTTCCACATCAATCGGTTTTTCTGCTATTAATAATACAGCCCCTTTTTCAACAGCTTCTTGGGCAAATTTATGTCCATCAAATAATGCACCAGAGATACAAACAAATAAAGATCCTGCCTTAATTTCTCGTGTATCTTGTGTTATGCTTTTAATTTCTAGGGTTGGTGCAATTTCTTTAGACAAGCGTTTTAATTGTAAATTAGCAATTAAACTTGTGGCTTTCATATTCTTCACCTTTTCTATCATTGTGGGGCTGCTAACGTAACCACAATGTCTGCGGCACCTTCCATATTGGAATTTTCCGGTAAACTTTGGGCTGTTACAAAACCGTCCCCATCAATTTTAAATTTTTGTCCCGTCATTTCTGAAACTTTTAAAACATCGTTTTTTGACCAACCAATCATATTTGGCATGGTCATAGCTCCATTTGTTAAAACCATTGCACGCTGTCCTTCCAAAACAGTTTCATTTGGCAAAGGCATTTGCTGTACTATTGTATCACCATTTCCAACAATGGTCACACTTAACTTATTGTCTTCTAATGTTTTCACAGCAGATTCTTTTGTTCCGCCAGTGATTTTTGGCATCACCACTTGATTAGCAGCCTCGTTATTTGATTCCTTACCAAGTTCTTGGTATTGCAAAGCACGTTCCATGACGGGATTAAATACTTCTGCAATCATGCCGCCACCAGAAATCATCCCATCATAAACTTGTGGTTGTTTCATCGTAACATATAAAATCAACTCTGGATTTTCTGCTGGAGCCATGCCCGCTACAGAAAAAACATAATTGTTATCGCCTTTTGCGTATAAGCCAGTTTTAGGATCAACGATTTCAGCAGTTCCTGTTTTGGCTGCAATTCGGTAATTTTCAATCTGATAAACTTTTCCGGTTCCATTTTCACTATAAACGACTTGTTGTAAATACTCTAATTCTTTTTTAGCTGTTTCGGCTGTAATTGGTTCTCCCACAACAGTCGGTTGAGTAACCGTTTCTTTTCCAGTATTAGGATCAACCTTTTTTTCAATAAAATATGGCTTTACCATTTTACCATTATTTGCCACCGCTGAGAATGCCTGTAACATTTGAAAATCAGTTACTGTTAAACCTTGACCAAACGAGGTATTGGCTTTTTCTAAAGGATAGTTATATGCAATCGTTCCTGCAGCTTCATTTGCTAAACCAGAATCAGTTGATTTTCCTATACCAAATGCGTTCATATATTCTTTCCACTTATCTGTGCCCATTTTATCAACCAAATTAGCGAAGGCCACATTACTAGAACGTTCCAATCCTTCTAAATAGGAAATTGAACCCCAACCAACTTTATTATGATCACGAATTTCCCCACCTTCAACTTTTTTCACACCTGATGCATAATATTCATTCGGATTAAAAACACCTTCATTAATTGCAGCACCCAATGTTAAAATTTTCATTGTTGAACCTGGTTCAAAAGTTTCTTCTACCAATAAATTACGCCAGCTTTTGTCAATATTCTCTTTTGTTGTTGAATTAAAAGTCGGACTTTGAGTTGTTGCCATAATTGCACCCGTTTTAGCATTCATTAAAGTAGCTGTCATCGTAACAGGTTGATACTTAGCTGCAACCTCGGTCATCTTATTTTCAAGAAATACTTGCAAGCGATTATTCAGGGTTAAATAGATATCTGATCCATCTTTTGCAGCAACTTCTTTAACTTTGGAATTAGGTAATGCATAACCAAAGCTATCTTTTTGATATTCATATTTTCCGTCAGTTCCAGTTAGTAATTTATTGTATGCTTGTTCAATCCCCATAGTTCCCACTAGCTGATTATTTTGAACGTAGTTAGGATCATTCTCAGCTGTCTTTGTTGGAATCGATGCAATCCCTACTAGATTAGAAGCAAAAACACCATTTGGATACAAACGTTTAGGTGTTTCTTCAAAAATTAATCCAGGTAGCTTTGCTTTTTCAATATTAACTTTTGTTTCATAGCTTAAATCTTTTCCCATATTTCCAAATTCAACTTGAGCTAAAGCTTTTCCATTCTCATCTTTTCGATTTAGTTGCTCTAAAATCGCTTCTTTACTCAACGAAATGTTTTGAGACAATAGTTCAGCTGTTTTTTCTTTGTCTTTTACATAATTTGGATTTTTCTTTGTTGACCATTTATCAGTTAAAACAGCAACTAAAGAATAAGAAGCAGCATCCATCGCAATCGGTTTCCCATCTATGTCATAGATGGTTCCACGTTTCGCTTTGAGTACACTACTTCTTGTATAGAGATTTTCAATCTTTTCAGATAGATTTTCTCCATTAATATAACCCTTAATCATTACCTCAGAGAAACGACCAATGAATACAACAAATAGAACTATTGATACGAAAAATAAAATCATGGCTATTTTTTTTCTATTTTTTTGTGGGCTTTTTATTTTTTTCATTTTGATACATTCCTTATATTTGCTTCATTCATTGTTAATCCAGCTTTTTTTGCTATCTCGTATACACGATCATAACGTGATAGCTCTTGTATTTCTTGTGACAAATTTTCATTGACGTTTTGTTCATTAGCAATTGTTACAGTTTTATCTTGCAACGTCCGATTCAATGTTGAAATCATAATTTCTTGAGAAATATAAAATGTCATCAATGCAAATACAACAATTGAAACACTTACTACTAACAATTTTTCAATCCTTGTAATCCCAGCTTTACGAGGAGCCGGCATATGTACTGGCGACTCTTTAGGTGCTTCTGGGGAACGTAGGGGAACGTCTATTTCAAGTTCTCTTGCCAAATTATTATTCATTACCATAGGGATTAGACAACCTTTCTGTACATAATTATTTCTCTATAATTATTTATTTTTATCTATTTGTTTTTCTGCAACTCTTAATTTTGCACTGCGAGCACGATTATTTTGATCCAATTCTTCCATACTCGGTAAAATAGGTTTACGATTTATTAATTTTAATTCTGGTTGAAATTCATCTGGCATAACTGGTAAACCCGGTGGCAATTCAGGCATCGCTGAATGCTCTTTAAAAATTGATTTTACAATTCGATCTTCTAAAGAGTGGAAAGTAATCACACTTACACGTCCGCCAACTTTAATCAATGAAATCGCTGATTCTAATGAATCTTCAACAGCTGATAATTCATCATTTACCGCAATTCGGATGGCTTGGAATACACGTTTCGCAGGATGTCCACCTTTTCTTCTTGCAGGTGCAGGAATGCCTTCTTTAATTAATTCAACTAATTCACCCGTTGTTTCAATTGGGGCAATTTCTCTAGCTGCTTCAATTTTCCGTGCAATTTGTTTTGAAAATTTCTCTTCACCATAACGATAAAAGATCCGTATCAATTCATGATAAGACCATGTATTTACAACTTCCTTAGCTGTTAAAGGAGCATCGGTATCCATTCGCATATCTAAAGGAGCATCTTGATGATAACTAAACCCTCGCTCAGCTTCATCTAATTGTGGTGAAGACACACCTAAATCATATAAAATACCATCTACTTCAAAAACATCTAATTCATTTAAAGCTTCCTTAATATAACGGAAATTTGATTTTACAAAAGTAACCATTCCTTTTTCAACAAATGGCGCTAAACGCTGTTTCGCATTTTCAATTGCTCGTTCATCTTGATCAAATGCATATAAATGACCTGCTTCACTTAATTGTGAAAGTAAGTATTCACTATGACCTGCACCGCCTAATGTACAATCGACATAGATCCCATCTTTTTTTAATGCTAAGCTATCTACGGTTTCATGTAATAGCACTGTTTCGTGATTAAATGTTGTCAATTTTTCCACCCTCTTTTAAAATCCAAAATCAATCATGTTTTCAGCAATTTCATCAAAACTTTGTTCGGCTTCTTCAGAGAACTGATTCCATCTATCTTGGCTCCATATTTCAATTCGATCAGAAACACCAATTACATGACAAACTTTATCTAAATCCGCATGTTCTCGTAGTGTCTGAGGAATATTAATTCTTCCTTGTTTATCTAACTCGCACTCTGTTGCTGCTGAGTAAAAAAAACGAGTAAAAGCACGTGCATCTTTCTTAGCTAAGGGGAGTTGTTTTAATTTTTCTTCAAGTGTAGACCATTCAGCCATTGGATAACCAAATAAGCAACCATCCATCCCTCTCGTAATAATGAATTTTTCACCTAATTCATCCCGAAATTTTGAAGGCATAATTAAGCGACCTTTAGCATCAATATTGTGTTTAAATTCGCCCATTAACATGTCTACACTCACCCCACCTTCTAAGATACATTTTTAGTCTACCACATCCCCCCACTTTCCACCACTATAAACCGATAATTTTAAAAAAAAAACAGAGAAATTTAAAAATTCATTTAAGAATCGCTTTTCTATACTTAAAATAACAAAAATTAAAAGTGGGGAATATTCCCATATATTAGATATTAACGACAAAAAAAAGAAGTTTTGTGTAGTGTTCACACAAAACTTCCAAAGCCTATCTAACTAAATAAAGAAACTCACTCCATTTAATATAATAATTAGATAATAAATTAAAAAAGAAAACACAAAAGAAAAACGCCAAAATAATCTAAAAAAACGACTGAATAAAATTTCCCCTTGTTTATACGCCATCAAGCAAACGACTATAATTCCAAAACTTAAAATAAAAATCGCGAAATATGGAAGCCAACTCTGCTTAAAGAATATCATACTCAATACATGTATTCCTACAAATAAAAAAGGAACCATCAAATCTGGCGCTTTAATTATTACACCTTGAATAACAAGGCGTTTATGTAAGAATTTTGGAATAAGCCACAAAAGAACTATTGGTAAAATCGCAAAAATAAGTTCTTCAACAATCATAGATATCTTCACACTAACTTCCTACTTTCAACTTAGATAATAAACTCTTTATTATTGTACTATGAATTTCAAAAGAATAAAAGGATTCCTCATTTTTAAATAAAAAAATCCCCTTGAGCCATGGTCTCAAGGGGATTTTTCATCAAAGTATCAAGATACTTTGATTGAAGAATTAAGCTTCTTTGCTTACTACTTCTTTACCGTCATATTGTCCACATGATGGACATACGTGGTGACTTTTTTTCAACTCGCCACAATTAGGACATGGGTTCATGCCTGGAACTTCCAATTTATAATGTGTACGACGTCTATTTTTTTTAGCTTTTGATGTTCTTCTAGCTGGTACTGCCATGATATACACCTCCTTATAATAATTGCTTCTCTTTATGCCTAGGGTTATAGAGTAGAAGCGATTTATTCCAATCTCGCTATTGGTCGTTGTCAGTGTTGTCCGTAAACAAATCTGCTAAACCAGCAAGACGAGGATCCACACTTTGTGATTTTTGTTCTTCTAAACGTGAAACATACTCTTCTTCTGAAACAACTTCCCAACCGTTACCGCTTGGCATATCATCTTCAGTTTCTTCCTCTTTTGTAAATACTTGTAAAGGTAGATTTAATAGAATGGTATCTTCTATAGCATCCGTCAAGTCAATCAAGTCTTTATCTAAATAAATAACTGTTTCTTCTCGATCATTTGCATCAAAATCTCTCACGCTTTTTGGAACATAAACTTCATTTGCTTCAATTAACATCGGAACCGGCACCGGTTTTAATGATCGAGCAGAAGGCATAGTTAATACCAATGAAATAACCAAACGGGCGATAACTTCTTCTTTTTCAACAATTAGCGTGCCATCAATTTTGATGGGACTAACGTCTAAAATTTCAGAATCACGTTCCATTAACGATTGTTTCAACTCTACTGTCTCAGAAAAAATTAGCGGTTCATTGCGATATTTTTGCAATTCTATTAATGACCATTTCATTTTCCATCACTCCTAAAGCAACAAGGGTAATTATACTAGTTGTAGGACCCTTTGTCAATGTCTTTTACCTTACAGCTAAACTCTTTTATTCATTGCTTTCATTCACTCTTTTTCATTATAGATGTGATTTATTAGAAAAATCTTATTTTCCAATATAGATCAGCGGTTTTCGCTTAAAATCTTGAGGTTGCACATGTGAATTTCCCATTTGATAAATCAGTCCAGCTTCAATATCTAATTCGAAAAGTTCTTGATTTTTACTTGTGATATTTGTGACAACAGGCAATTGAATTTGCTTCTTTTTAGCCTTTAAATATCGACTTCCTTGCTGATTAAAGCCTAGAATCCGAATCCCTTTTGGTTGTTCCAAAAGCTCTAAAATCTGATTTTTTTTAAACTGTAATAAAATAGCTACACACAATCGCTGCAATCTCACCCAAGTATACCGTTTATTTTTAACTAAAGAAACAAATTCATTAAAATTTTTTGCTTCTTTAACTTTTTCTTTTAAACGAAACTCAATTCCCTCGTTCATTTGATAAATTTCTCGTAATTCAGAAAGACTGCTAACTATAATCTGATAGCGTAGCAATGGCCAATAGTCTTCCCACGTCAAATAAACTTCATTTTGCAATAAATGTAAACTTTCACTTGGTAGCACACCAGATAATCGATTTAAATCAGCGTCTTCTATCAATTTTTTACGAATTGCCGTGGCACTAGCAAAATAATTATCGTGAATTTCAGCATCATGGTATCCCGCTTGCTGACGTTTCACTGCATAAAGCTCCATAGGTCGAGCATAATTTAAATTAGCCTTAGCATAACTTAATCCCAACGTATTATTAGGGGCCGTCAAATCTAGCTCAAGCTTTGGGTTCAGTGTTGTCAATACTTCTTGCATTTGCTTAGCATAGGAAAGTCCTTGGTTTTTAACTTGTTGAAAAGCCTGATCAAACGTTTCTTGCTGGGTCAAAAACCAATTCGCTGCTTCAGAAAATGTCGAACCAGTTCCACTTTCAGCACCAAAACAAAGACTGTCACACCCCAAAGCTTGCAGCAACGCTACCCCACCTGCAGCAAAATAATCAGCTGCTTGAACACTGTAATAAACTGGTAGCTCTACTACTAAATCAACTCCAGCAGCCAATGCCATCTCTGCCCGTGTCCATTTATCTACTAACGCAGGTTCACCACGTTGCAAAAAATTCCCACTCATTACCGCAATCATCACATCTGCCTGAGCCAACTTCTTTGCTTCTTGAAGATGATACAGATGCCCATTATGAAATGGATTGTACTCAACAATTACACCACAACTCTTCATTTAAATCAGGCACTCCTTTCTGTTACTAATTCCATTTCTATTTCTACACAGAAGTTTTTTCTGCTGCTAATAGAACTTCCAAGAATTGAGCGCCATATTTTTCCAATTTATTTTCTCCAACACCTTTTACTGATAACATTTCTCGCTCTGTTTGAGGTAATTTTTGACACATTTCTCGTAAAGACTCATCAGAAAAAATAATATACGGCGGCACTTTATGCTCACTAGCCAACTGACTGCGAACTCCTCGTAATTGATCAAACAAGACGTCATCTACTGCAACTTTTTCAGCTACTTGCGCTTGCTTACGAGATACCGTTACTTCGCCTTTCAACACAGAAACACCTAATCCCGTAATTTTCAACATTGGAAATTGACCATCGGTTGGAGTTAAATATTTTTCAGCCGTTAAATAATCAATTAATTGCGTAATATCTTTTTGCGGAGTACCTTTCATCAACCCATACGTCGACAAATTTTCAAAATTCCATTGTTTCATCTTCTGATCTTTAGAACCAGTCAAAACCTTCATCACCATTGATTTTCCAAAAGTTTCTCCCATTCGTTTGACACAAGAAAGAACTTTCTGAGCATCTAATGTAATATCAATTGCTTCTCGGTCATCTAAACAATTGCTACATCGACCACAATCTTCACAATCCTCACCAAAATAACGTACAATAAATCGTTGTAAGCACATCTGGGTCGAACCATATTGAGTCATTTCTCTTAGTTTGGCATATTCATATTTTTTTAATTCTTCATCCATTTCTGATTGATCGATAAAAAATTGTTGAACCATCATATCCTGTGGTGAAAAAAGTAGAATCGCATCACTGTCTAGACCATCCCGACCGGCACGACCAGCTTCTTGATAGTACGCCTCAATATTTTTAGGAATTTGATAGTGAATAACAAAACGAACATTGCTTTTATCAATTCCCATACCAAAGGCATTAGTTGCCACCATCACCGTTGTTTCATCGTATAAAAAGGCTTCCTGAGCTTTATTTCGTACTTGCTCATTCATACCACCATGATACATCCCTGATTTAATTCCATTCGTTAAGAGTAGCTGATGAATCCGTTCAACTTCTTTTCGGGTACTTGCATATACAATTCCAGATTGTCCATCATTTAGTTTTAAATAATCTAATAAATAACGATTCCGATCTTGTCCTTTAACGACTTGAAACGCCAAATTTTTTCGTGAAAAACCTGTTTTCACACAATTATTTTCGGAAATCCCTAACAAGCGTAAAATATCTTCAGACACAACTGGTGTTGCTGTTGCCGTCAAAGCTAAAATAGTTGGACGATTCACCATTCCCTCAATCGTTTCACATAAAGCTAAGTAGCTGGGTCTAAAATCATGCCCCCATTGAGAAATACAATGTGCTTCATCAATGGCGATTAGATCAACTTGAATCGACTGCATCAAATAGTGAATTTCTGACGTTTGAAAGCGCTCTGGCGCTACATAAAGTAATTTATAATCACCATCAGCAGCCCCTCTCAACCGTTGGTTCATTTCTCCATTAGATAACGTACTATTGATATAAGTTGCAGGAACACCTAATTCTAAAAGAGCATCTACTTGATCTTTCATTAATGAAATCAAAGGTGAGATGACAATCGTTAATCCATCAAAAACTAAAGCTGGAATTTGATAACAAATTGATTTACCTCCACCAGTCGGCATAATCGCTAAGGCATCATTTCCAGATAAAACTTTTTCAATGATTTCTTTTTGTCCCATTCTAAAATCAGCATATCCATAGATTTCATTTAATAGTTGGATTGCTCGTTCTTCCAAAAAGACCCCTCCTTCATTATTTAGACAAAAAAGCTGAGATAATTCTCAGCTTTTACTAGCTTTATTTAATCTTTGTGACAAGCAAAAAACCATCTTGTACTTGTATCTGTTACTTCAGACTTGCCAAATTCAGCTGTCACTTGGACAGTGCTAAATCCAGCAATAGTTAACATTTTCAAAAATTGTTCTAACGGATAGGTTCGTTCATGATGACATTCATCAAAACGTTCATATAAATTCTTTTCTTCATCTAAAACATAGAAAGTCAGATCATGTTCAATACTATGAGGGACTTCACCAGCATAACTTGTCCAAAGAAAGCTAATTTCTTCTGACTGATCATTGTACATATAACCTGGAAACACCTCATCTATTTGATAAGTTGAGTGAACATCGAATAAAAATGTTCCACCAGCTTCAAGAATTTGAAACACTTCTTGAAACACCTTCAAAACAGCTTCATCATCAGGCATATAGCAAATTGAATCAGAAAAACACGTCACCACTTGATAGGTGCCAATTTCAGATAAATCTAACATATTTCCTTCAAGCAATGGCAACTTAACGCCAGCTTCTAAAGCTCGATCATTTGCCAAACTTAGCATGTTTTCTGATAAATCTAAACCTGTAACATCAAAACCACCTTGCTTCAACGTAACTGCTAACGCACCCGTTCCACAAGCTAACTCCAATAAGGTTTGCCCCTTGTTTTCAACTTCTTGCTCTACATAACTTAGCCAGTCTTGATAAAGAGAGTCATCCATAATAGCATCATAAACTTGCGCAAATGTTTGATAACTCATTTTTATTGAACCATGTCACTGATGTCAACTAAAGGAGCATCACTCCATAGTTTTTCTAAGTTATAAAAAGCACGTTCTGAGTAATGGAAAATATGAACAACAACATCTCCTAAATCAATTAGAATCCATTTAGCAGAATCACGACCTTCAATTCGTTTCACTTCAACATGAGCTTCTTCCGCATTATCAACGATTTCATTCATAATTGCTTCTACTTGTTTTTCACTGTTCCCATGCATAACTACAAAATAATCAGCCAAAATTGAGATATTTCGGACATCCATTGCCATAATGTCTTCGGCACGTTTGTCGTCCCCTGCCTTTACGGCGATTTTTAATACTTCTTCACTTGATACTGTCAAATTAGTTCCTCCTATGATTTTGCAACCCAACTATTGTATGTTGCAATAGTTAATGGGTAAATCTTATTATTTTGTTCAATTAAATAACTTAAAGTGTGTTTTGTTTCATATGCTACAGCCGCATCTAAATCTGTAATTGCTAACTTTCTAGCCTCTGCAACTCCCGGAAAATCACGACCTGGCTCTACAAAATCTGCCACATAAATAATTTTTTCTAAAAGTGACATTTCACTGGCACCAACAGTATGATGACGAATTGCATTTAAAATATCTTCATCCTCAATACCTAGCTCTTTTTCAACCAAATAGGCACCAACTGGACCATGCCAAATCTCACTACCATATTCTAATAGTTCTAAATCAAACTGTTCTTTCCGGATGATCTCTCGCATTTCATCTTTATCACGTTCTTTAGCGTAATCATGAGTTAAGGCAGCAATACTAGCCGCTTCACTATCTCCACCATAACGACCAGCCAAAGCAATCGCCATCTCTTCAACGCCTAAAACATGCTTAAAGCGTCGCTCACTCATCTGCATTTGAACACGTTCTAAAAGAGCAATACGATCTAACTTAGAATAGCGCTGTTCGTAAACTATAGTGTTAGGATTTGTCATGTTTATACAGCCCCTTTTCCTCAATATACGTTAAGGTTTTTTCTGGAACCAAATATTTAACAGAACAGCCAGCCTCAATCTTTTTACGAATCAGGGTTGAGCTAATTTCCATTTCAGGTACATCCACCCATATCAATGGATATGAACTTGCTTCAGGATAATTAGGACGTTTTACACCAACAAATTGAACTAATTGCATCAATTCATCAATCCGATACCACTTAGGCAAATATTCTACCATATCACCACCAATAATGAAATAATAGTCAATTTCCGGATGATCTTTAGTGAGCTGTAGCATCGTATCAAATGTATAGCTTTTTCCACCTCTTTGAATCTCACAATCTTCTAGTTCAAACAAAGGATTCTCTTCAATTGCTTGTTTCACCATAACTACACGATGCTCAGCAGCAATGGCTTGTTTTTCATCAATATGAGGCGGATTTGCATCTGGCATAAAATAAATCTTATCTAATCCTAACTGCTGGCAAACTTGATCGGCAATCACTAAATGTCCAATATGAGGCGGATTAAATGTTCCACCAATAATTCCAACTCGGAGGCGTTCCTCTGGTAATATCTGTACTTTAGTATAAACTGCGGTTTGACTTTGCACGTTCATCACCTAACCTTTTGACTTAAAATTAACGACTTGTACGTGGTAATTCAGTAGAAATACGTTGATACTTTTCTTGTGTTGAAGGTTTAAATAAGACAATGACGCGACCAATAACTTGAACAGCATTCAAGTTTAATGCTTTCTCTAAGTTCAACGCCACTTCATCCGCTTCTTCATCAGTATTTTGCAACAAACTTACTTTAATTAACTCTCTTTTTTCAACGGCTTCTCCAATTTGTTTCACCATTTCATCACTTAGTCCACCTTTTCCAACTTGAAAAATTGGTGTTAAATGATGTGCCTTACTACGTAAAAAACTTTTTTGTTTACTTGTTAAATTCATTTATACATTCACTCCATCCACTTATTTTTAACAATAAGCAGTTATTTTTTCTTATTTAAATTAATGACTTACGAATCACAACATCGACACCCTTTGGCGCCCAACCAGCAACAACTGCTCCTGGTTCATTGACAGTTACCCAACCTAGACCGGCAAACACAATATCGCTACGTTCTTTAATTGAAAATTCAAAACGAACCAATTCTGGGAAATTGCCAACTTCATCTTGGCGAGGTGGTTGTAACATCTCTCCAACGTGATTCGCATAAAGTTCATCAGCTTTTTCTAATTTTGTCCGATGAATTTTCAAATCATTGGATGTATAACAAGTAAATGAGCGACGACCACCTTGAAGGTAATCAAAACGAGCCACTCCGCCAAAGAACAACGTTTGACCTTCGTTCAATTGATAGACCATTGGTTTAATTTCTTTTTTAGGAGCAATTAACTTCAAATCTTTGTCTCCTAAAACATGAGCCATTTGATGACGATGAATAATTCCTGGTGTATCGATTAAGCTTTTTCCATCTTCTAAAGGAATTTCAATACGATCTAATGTTGTTCCTGGGAACTGAGAAGTTGTAATTAAATCAGCAACTCCAGCAGTGTTTTTGATAATTTGATTAATTAATGTTGATTTACCAACATTCGTTACTCCAACCACAAAAACATCACGGCCTTTGCGATATTTCTCAATTGTTTTTAAAAGTTCATCCATCTCTTGCGGTTTCATAGCACTCGTTAAAATAACTTCCTTAGGACGTAAGCCCTCTTCATGAGCTCGCTCGCGTAACCACTGTGTCATTTTGCCACGCTTTAATGAATGAGGCAATAAATCCACTTTATTCCCAACAAGTAAAACCGGATTATTTCCAACAAAACGATGTAATCCTGGAATTAAACTACCATTAAAATCAAATATATCAATTACATTTACAATCAAAGCATCTTCTGAACCAATTTCATTTAATAAACGTAAAAAGTCATCATCGGTTAATTGAACATCTTGAATTTCATTGTAATGACGTAATCGAAAACAGCGTTGACAATATACTTCGCCACTTTCCAAACCTTTTTCTAAAGCTGACACCGGAGTATAACCTAACTCACCAGCAACTGTTGTTTGAATTACTGCTCCACAGCCAATACAACGAATCTCTTCATCCAATACTTCCACTTCATTATTCGTCATCAATTGTTTTCCTCCAACTCATTTCAGGGTGCTTTTTCCATAGGTGTTTCATAATTCGACGCTCCATTGAACGATTAAACTTAGTGTTCCAACCATCTGACTCAACCACTGGCTTCACTAATACATTCTGAATTCCAGCAGCATTAGCACCTCGAATATCCGTCATGATTTGATCACCAACCATTAAAATTTGGTCTTTTGGCAAATTCAACATTTTCTCTGCTTCTTTAAAACCTTTAGTTAAGGGTTTCATTGCTCGTTGAACATACTGTAAATCTAATTTATTAATTGCACGCTCAATTCTCGAAGCTTTATTATTTGAAATAACAATTACAGGAATTCCCGCTTCTTTCATTTCTTTAATCCACGCCAACAGTTCCTCAGTTCCATCTGGATTATTCCAAGCAATTAACGTGTTATCTAAATCCGTTAAAACAGCCTTGAAATTGCGCTTTTTTAATTGTTCGGGTGTAATTTGATAGATGGCTTCTACCATCCAAGTTGGTTTGTATTTAGTAAACATAGTTTCTCCTTAACATTAAAATAGGAGCACCAATCAATCAGCACTCCACCGCTTTTCCTATCTAGTTAATTATACGCTATTTCTAAGGAAATTTCACCTATTTAATTTATTTCCTCATAAATGATCTGATTCCACTTAATCGAAATTACTAGAAGCCAATAATAATTCATTTTTCAAGCAAAAAATGTCTTGTTTTGAAAAACAAGAATCTGGATTACTAATTCCAGCAATTGGTGTCATAATCCACTTCTTTGTAACTGCCCATCGCTTAATAACTATTCTTCTACAATCCCCCATTCACTAGGTATACCTAGCAATAGTAAAAATTTACTTTAACCAAAAAAGCTTGAGATAAAACTATTTTAGTTTTATCTCAAGCTTTTTATCTGCATAAAGAGTGGTAAAAAGTCGCTCATTCTTATTTCTCGAAGCTAAACACTTTTTCCGCAACTTTTTTCTATTTATCAATTTTACCGAAAGTTTTAATTGGCCAAATACGATAATCTGCGACTCCTTGAACATCTTTCTCGTTAATATAGCCAATATAACGGCTATCTTTAGAATTTTGACGGTTGTCACCTAAAACAAAATATTCACCTTCTGGAATCACTTTATCCCCAGTTACTTCTTGTAATGTGAAATCATTTGTTAATAGTCCACCATTTGGCAACTCCGCTTTAAATTCATCTAAATACGGCTCTTCATAGGCTTTTCCATTGATCATTAGCACGTCATTTTTATAAGAAATCGTATCTCCTGGTAAACCAATTACTCGCTTCACATAGTTTTGTTTTGGTGCATCTGGAGCAGGAAATGTTACAATCGAAAAACGTTTTACTTTTTCCATTTTCAATAATAAAATACGGTCACTATTTGCTAAAGTTGGACTCATAGATTCCCCTTTAACAATAACTGGAGAAAAGACGAAAGTTCTTAGTAAAAAAACAACCCCTAATGCTACAAGTAAGGTCATCACTGTACTGAGCAATTCTCTTTTAAATCCACGAGATTCTTTTTTCTTTTTCATAATTTAACAAAACTCCTTAATATAAATGTTGGTTCCATCCATTATACCAAATTAATTCCTTGACTGCTTCTTTATTCTTTTTTATTTTTACCATAAAGTAAGAAAATAATTTTCTCTTTTGTCTATTTATAGTGTTAAATCAGGATTTCTATAGAAATAAAGCGAATCTCAGTTAGTTGAATTTCTAGTAATTTAGGAAATTCTTAATTATTTTTCTTCTCTTAAACAAAATAAAGTTACATCCAGTATTTCCAACTGAATGTAACCTGATTCGTATTAGTCTCGCTTTACCAGTGATGAACTCCGCCTAGCAATTAGACCTCGCCAAATAATATAACTAATACCAAAATCAATCATACTATGAACAACTGAGCCTAGTCCAACTAATAAAATAATCGATTGGACAAATCCTTGGCTATAAAAACTACCTGCCATATTTCCTGTAAAATAAAAGACGGCTACAACAATCACTTCACACAAACCATGAATGATGCCAATACCTAATGAAAAAATTTGTGCTTTAACTGGCGATTGCAAAATATCTGGTTTTTTTTTTAAAATAAGCGCTCCAACTAATGCGAAAACAACATGAGACAACGCACGTAAAACAATGACAATCGGAAAACCTCCAATAAAAAATCCAAAAGCTGTCCCTAAAGCTACTGATACAGCTACTCCTGGTGAAATAAATAAAGCAATAAAAATAGCAACATGGCTACCTAATGTAAAAGAAACTGGCTCCATCATAAAACGAACTGGACTAAACATTGGAATTAAAATACCAATAGCAATCAAAAGCGCTGAAATAGTTAAGCGCTGATTTTTATTTATTGTCACATCAACCGCTCCAATTAAAAGTATTTACACGTGTCAAGACACATACATAAACTTATTATAGCAATTGTCACTAAGATGTCAAGACACCTATTCACTCTGATACAAAACATCTAACTCCTCTAAGGCAACTCGAATTTTTTTAAACGTCTCCTGATCCTTGCAAGCAATGGTATGCAGATGAATTCCATCCGTTAACTGAGACAATAGTGTTGCCTGAACAGTGTCTAAACGTTCCATAAAGTCATCTACTTCGTGACGGGAATTCAGATTCAACTGACCACTCAGTTCACCGTACAAAGGATGTTCTACACTGACATTCAATACTTCTCCACCGAAGTCAACAATGGCATACAGTTCCGCCTTAGTTCGATCCATTGTATGTTGACACACAACACGACCAATAAAACGAGTATCCTCTTTTTGAGAATTCATTAAATACCCCCTTGGTGTTGCTGTAATAGCCATTCCTTCTGCTCGAAGTAACGCTACATCTCCAACAATAATTTGACGGCTAACTTGCAATTCTTTTGCCAATGTAGAAGCACTTAACGCCTGCTGACTTTCCTTTAAACGCTTGCTAATCTCTTGTCTTCTTTCAATCGCTTTCATAATATTCAGTCCTTTATTTTTTCAAATTTAAAGAATGGACTAAAAAAACACTCTCTTTGAGTTCATTCTTTTTCTATATATTATCTCGTAACATTTCATTAAATTGATTGCAACAAAACTTGAGAATACTTCCTCATAATTATACCATTTTCTCTAAAGAGCATAAAGCATCTGCACAAATCAGAAATTTTTGTTATACTGAAGTTATTAGAATGAAAAGAGGAAACTCAATGAAAATCACTTATACATTATCAGAAAAAGATTATTTAGATAGTCAAGAATTGATTTTAGATCAATCAAAAACATTTAAGCGTAAGGTGCGAACTACCCGAAATCTAGTTCTAGGTATTTTGTTCATTCTAGTCGCTTTTTTACTCAAGCTATTTGCCCAACAACATTGGAATATTCTTACAATTTCAGGCATATTATTGGCAGTTATTTTGTTTATTTTTTTATTCTTTTTAAAAAATTACTTAAAGCAACAAGCGATCAAAAAAAAATTCAAACAAGCACAGAGTCAACCGGATCTATTCACACTTGAACGAACCTTACTTTTATCACCAGCAAAAATAAAAATCAGTATTAAAGGACGAAATACAAAGACCATTCAGTGGTCGATTATCCAAAAAGTAGTCCTTCAGACTGATTTTATTCTCTATTTCTTGAACGATACACAAGCAGGTATTTTAGCTTCTCCCGGAATGAAACTTACAGATGAAGAGCATCAAAATTTGTTAAGCATTATTACAGAAGTGCTACCGAAAGAACGAATCATTCAAATTAAATAAAAACTGTCGAACTTATCTGAAATCTAGATAAGTTCGACAGTTTTTTATTTATTTGCTTACATTTGGCGACGGCCATTTAAACTTCTGCCAATAAAATTAATTAACCATACAATTAACGCAATTGGAATCAAGATTTTTAAAACTAAGAATAAGATAGCTCCAAAAACACTTGCAACTACGCTAAATAGTGCCATAAATCCTACTGCTGCTAATACGTATACCCAAATCGGATTTCTTTGTCTCATGTGAATTCCCCATTTCTATAATTAGGAACATCAGAAACTGCTTCCATCAGTATCACAGTTACTAAGTTCTTGTCTTTCATTCGATAAACTTATTTTACCATGACTCTCTATCTCTCCACCTCCAACTAAAGTACTAATTCTCAGTCCTTCCTATGACATATCTTTGTAACTGCAACATTATTTATCCTCAAAAAAAGCAGATAAACATCTAACTCCAACGTTTATCTGCCTATTTAAATGTAGCTTTTCTTTATAAAAAAGTATCGTGTAAAGCACAGACTGCTGTTTGCAAATGATCCCCCGCGACTAAAATCCAAATGGTTGTATAACTGTCTGCTGATTGTAAAATATCAATATCAGCCTCTGTCAAGGTTGTTACAATTTTTGAAGTCACTCCTGGAACGCCTGTAATTCCTGCTCCAACAATAGCGACTTTCGCACAATTTTCCAACGTCGCTATGTTAATATTCTCTTTAGCAAAAATAGCTTTAGCCAATTTCGCTTCTTGCTTTACTAGAGTAAACACCACTTGATGTGGAAAAATATTAATAAAATCAACACTAATGCTAGCATTTGCTAACAAACTAAAAATAATTTTTTGACTATAATTTTCTGTCTCAATCGTAAATTGAACTAAATCAGAAACATGAGCAATTCCAGTAACTAAACGGTAATGTCCAACCTGTTGCTCTGAATTGGTCACCAAGGTTCCTAAATCAGTTACCGTTTGATATGTCGAACGAATTCGCAATGGGATTCCAGCTTGCATCGCTAATTCAACAGCACGAGGATGGATGACTTTTG
Source organism: Carnobacterium gallinarum DSM 4847 (assembly GCF_000744375.1). Taxonomy (NCBI): domain Bacteria; kingdom Bacillati; phylum Bacillota; class Bacilli; order Lactobacillales; family Carnobacteriaceae; genus Carnobacterium; species Carnobacterium gallinarum. The sequence continues at coordinate 134,022 of NZ_JQLU01000003.1, forward strand.
CACCTTCATGCGCCATATTGCTAACTTCTTGATAACTAACTACATCAAGAAACTTTGCTTGCTTTACTAATCGTGGATCAGCCGTCATCATTCCTGAAACATCGGTAAAAATATCAATTCGTTCGGCTTTAAAAGCTTTTCCTAACAACGCTGCCGTTGTGTCACTACCACCTCGGCCAATAGTTGTAATATGTCCTGCTTCACTAACTCCTTGAAATCCAGCCACGACAACGACATCTAAGGTTTCAAAAGCATTTAAAATCGCTTCTGTCTCAATTCGTTCAACTTTTGCGTTCCCAAATTCCTCATTTGTAATAATTCCCGCATCTTGTCCTGTAAACGCACTTGCTAAAAGGCCTTCGCGTTTCAAAAGATTTGTAAAAACGGTTGTTGAAATCGTCTCACCCACTGATAAAAGCAAATCACGTTCACGTAAATCTAGCAAACTTTGATCTCCATCTACTAAAGAAAGTAACGAATCCGTTGCATAAGGATCCCCTAAACGCCCAATTGCCGAAACTACCACAATTACCTTATAGTCATCTTCAACTGCTTGAATAATATGTTTCTTCGCTGCATTTCGGCTTTCATCATCTTTAACTGATGTTCCACCAAATTTTTGTACTAAAATTTTCATCTTGGAACCGCCCTTTTACTGAAAAGAAGCACTCAAAGTATCACTACTTAAGTACTTCTTTAAAATTTAACTGATTATTATTGAATCACTGCTTTACTATTTGGCTCAACTAAGAATTGTTGCCCTGTTTCAACATAAAGTTTGTACCATACCATAAAGGTCACTACTGTCCAAATTTTACGTGAATGATCGAATTTCCCAGCACAATGCTCCTCTAATAAATTTACAACATAGGCTTTATTAATCAGATGGTCAGTTTGCGACTCTTGAATAATACCACGTACCCAACCATTCATCTCATCTTTTAACCAATGACGAATCGGAACCGGGAACCCAAGTTTTTTACGATACAATACATTATCTGGCACAAAGCTCTCAGCAGCTTTACGTAAAATATATTTAGTCGTACCATTGGCAATTCTTAAATCAGATGGCAATTCACGTGCGACACGGAAAACCTCTTTATCTAAGAACGGTGTTCTCAATTCTAGCGAAGCTGCCATTGTTGTGCGGTCAGCATTTAATAATAAATCGCCATTTAACCAAGTATGAATATCAATAAATTGCATTCTATCAATTGGATCATACCCTTGTGAGCGATCATAATAGGGTTTCGTTACATCTTGGTAAGGATGATTTGGTAAATAATTGACTAATAATTTTTGTTTTTCAGCTTCTTCAAAAATCTTAGCATTCCCTACATAACGTTGTTCCATCGGCGTTGTCCCACGTTGCAAGAAACTCTTACCGCGCATTCCCTCAGGCATTACTTTTGATAAATGATTTAAACCTTTTTTCAATCCATTTGGCAAACTATTAATTTTTTTCAATGAATTCGGTTCGTTATAGATTGTATAACCACCAAAGACTTCATCAGCCCCTTCACCAGATAGAGCTACTTTAACATGCTTACGGGCAATTTCTGATAGGAAAAATTGTGGAACTGCCGCTGGATCTGCCAAAGGATCATCCATATGCCAAACAAAACGTGGAAATTCATCCATAAATTGTTGTGCAGTGATAATTTCACTAATATTTTCAACATTTAAACGTTGCGCTGTTTCTTCGGCTACGTCAATCTCACTATATCCTTCACGCTCAAAACCAACTGAGATTGTTTTAATCGCTGGGTTAAATTCGCGAGCAATCGCTACAATAATTGATGAATCCACTCCACCTGAAAGGAACGAACCAACCGTTACATCACTACGCATATGTTTTTCAACAGAGTCATACAAGACATCTTTAATAGCTTTAGCAAATTCATCTTCTGATTTTTGCACTGGCGCAAATGTCGCTTCCCAATAACGAGTGATTTTCATGTCTTCATTTAATTTCTTCGTAAAATAATGACCTGGTGCTAAACGATGAATATTCGTTGTCAGTGTATCTGGATCTGGAACAAACTGAAACGTCATATAATTCTGCAAAGCAACAGGATTGATCTCTTTTTTCTTTAAGATTTGATAAATTGATTTTTTCTCTGATGCTACGTAAATATTGCCATCTTCTTCTGCATAATGGAACGGTTTAATCCCAAAATGATCACGAGCTCCATAAACGGTTTTCTCTTGCTTATCCCAAATGACAAAACCAAACATACCACGCAATTTTTCAGCTGTTTTTTCTTTGTATTTTGCATAAGCTCCAATAATCACCTCTGTATCACTATCTGTTTCAAAGGTTTGACCATCTGCAATTAATTCATTACGTAATTCAATATAATTATATACTTCGCCATTAAAAATAATCCAATAACGTTCATTTTCATAAGATAGGGGTTGATGTCCTTTTTCTACATCAATAATGCTTAAGCGTCTAAAACCAAAACTGATATCATCATCAAAATAGAACCCTTCATCGTCTGGTCCTCTATGAACAATCACGCTGTTCATCTCTTTGATTGTTTTTTCATAATCTAATCCATGGTCTTTTGTCTCACTGCCATGAATACATCCAACAAATCCACACATATTTTGATTCCTCATTTCCATCATTCTAGATATATGTTCATTTTCACCTTTTATTTACTTGTCCTATTATAGCGAACAAATACTGTTGATTCAACCAATTCGACGGGAATATTTTGTTTAAACTTTCGTTAAGAAGATTTCATCAAAATGAAAACACTTTTATGAATTTTTGGTTAGCTGAGAATCACTTTTTCTTTCTCGATAAATAATCAGTCCAGAATTCGTATCCTCAATCCATAGTTTCAAACCATACTTCACAACTAAATAAGCATAATAAAAATCACCTATGCAACCTGCACTATGTAAGGCAAATAAAAATAATGCAAAAACAGGAAACTGTTGTCCAATCACCCAATAAACTCCTGTCAAAATCAAAAATGGACTAAGAGCAAGAATTAAAAATTGCCATCCGCGATAAAAGCTTCCTGGCGCACCAGCATAAGCCATTCCCCTTTTAAAACCAAATTGAACCTTTTTTGCCCCAAATACTTTAAAAAAAACACCATGAATCCCTTCATGAATTATTAGGGAAATAAAAAAAGCACCACTACTGTAAATCACCCATTTGCTAATAAAAAGCAGCATTTGACTAAAAACAGCCCAATCAAATTGACTAAAATAGAGACTGATTATTTGACTGGTTGCAGGCAGTTGCTTAAATAAACAAACAGAAAAAAGTAAAACAATACAAAAAATCAACAGACTGCCACGACTTAATTGATTAATTAGTGAAGTATCTGCAAACAAATTAACTTTTTTGATAACAACTAAATTAGCTTTCATCCTCTTTCCTCCTCCATCAAACTCTTTATAAGTCCATTGTATAAAATTTAATAAAAAAAGAGAAGAATTTCCTCTTCTCTAAATAAATGATTCTCTTGAATAAAAGAGATAATCACATCCGATATACTATGTAAGCACGCACATAGTATATCGGATGTTTTTTTATAAATCTATAGAAATTTGTTTCACTTTTCGTGAGAAAAATTATGCTATAATAAAACTATCTTATTTATTGGAGCGTGATTTTGTGTTATTAAAAGAGGTTTGTGTAGAAAACTTTACGAATATTCCTGCCGCTTTAGCTCGTGGAGCGAATCGAGTTGAACTTTGTGATAATTTAACTGTTGGTGGAACAACCGTTAGTACAGGAGTGATGGAAGAAACCATGCATTATTGTTCTGAAAAATCGATTCCTGTCATGGCAATCATTCGTCCAAGAGGTGGAAACTTTGTTTTTCATGATACAGAATTAAAAATTATGCGAACAGATTTAATTGAAGCAAAAAAATTAGGCGTAGATGGAGTTGTCCTTGGCTGTTTAACTTCAGATAACTGGATTGATGAAGATGCAATGGAAGAACTTCTAGAAATTGCTGCTGGCTTACAAATTACTTTCCATATGGCTTTTGATGCTATTCCAGAAGCCAAGCAATTTGCAGCAATTGATTGGTTAGTGGAACATAGTGTCCAACGTATCCTCACTCATGGTGGCACAAGTGAGGAACCTATCGAAACTCATTTACCTCATCTAAAAAAACTAGTAGATTACGCTGGTAAACGTATCATTATCTTACCTGGTGGTGGAATTCATTCTGAAAATGCAGAATTTATTGCTACAGAATTAGGTGTAAACGAAGTTCACGGAACAAAAATAGTTGGAACATTTTAAATCGAACGAACGAAAATAAAAGCTTCTGGCTCTGTCACTATATCTCTCTTAGTGGCAGAGTCAGAAGCTTTTTACTTATCGAATATCGTTTGCTTGATAATAACTTTTATTTCCAGAAAGGACACCATTATATAGTTCACTAACTGTAACAAACTGATAGCCTTGCTTTTTTAGAGATTGGATAATTGAATTTAATGCATCTGCTGTAGTTGGGTGAATATCATGCATCAACACAATCGCACCTGATTTAGAGTTTTGTAATACTTCATTATAAACAGCATCTGCATTCCTTGATTTCCAATCTTCAGTATCAACAGACCATTCAATAATCGGCATTTGGTAAACGGCCATTAATTTATCATCAATTGTTCCATATGGTGGTCGTAATAATTTCACCTGATAATCAGCAATTGATCGAATCAGTTCATTTGTAGAAACCACTTGTTGCTTAGCTTCTTCCAAAGAAATATCCGTTAAAACTGGATGCGAAAACGTATGATTTCCAATTTCATGTCCATCCTTTATTTCTCGTTCAAGAATATCTGGATTCAACTGGACACTATTTCCTAAAACGAAAAAAGTTGCCTTGACATCATTTTGTTTTAAAATATCTAAAATTCGTGGTGTCACCATCCGATTAGGACCATCATCAAAAGTTAAAGCAATGACCTTATCTTTTTTCACCATCATATCGATTTCCACAGCTTTTTTTACTAAAAGTGTTTTTCCGGCTACAATGGTATCAGAATCCAGTTGATTTAATTTTTTCAATTCGTTAACAGTCATTTTGTAACGTGTTGCAATACGCCATAAAGTTTCTCCAGATTGAACCATATATGTAGTTGTTTCGGTAGCACTTTCGTCTATTCCACTAGTATTGGGCAAATTATTCTCTGTAGCTGCTACCTTTAATTGCTGACCTGCATACACTGTATCTGTATTCATTTGATTTAATTCTTTAATTTCTTCCATTGGAATCTGATATTTTTTAGCAATCCGCCACAAAGTTTCTCCTTTCTCTACAGTATGAGACAGCCCTTGTTCACTTTTATTGTTCACTCCATAAGCCATTTCACTGGAAATAAACACTAACATAAAAATAGTAATTACGCCTAACAACATTCTATATTTTTTCATAAATAACCTCCTTCGTTTACTAAATAAAAATAGTAAAAACAACTTATAATAAATTCTATTCATTATAGCATAACTCTTTTTATACAACAATAGATATTTAATGTTGAAATAAAAAACTAACACCGTCAATTTCAGCAATCCGCTGTAATCCCTTGCTAGTTTTTTATTGATTCAATCTACTCATTTCAGTAAACTCCCTCTAAATTCATCTATCTTCCTCTTCTAGCGAAGCAAAAAAAACTTTGAGTTTCTCTCTTTCTAATTGATAAAAAACTCGTGGTTGATCTATTAGAGCTGTGAGTAACGAGAGATCATGGAGAGATAATTCTTGATAATGTTCTCTTAGCCAAATCAATGCATCAAGTTTTGAGAGTTCCTGATTTTTAACTTTTCCAATATATTTCTTTACTTCCGCTAGTCTAGCTTTCACTAATTATCCCTCCTTTCTATATATAGTCTACATCTAAAATAAACTATTTAATATTATTGTAATCGTTTACTTTACAATATAGTAAATTTAGTTAAATCTCAAGTAAATACCATTAAATTAGTCTATTTACCTATTTTTTTGTGCACAATGCTAAAAAAAATCCAAATTCTCAATAGCTAAAAGAACCTTTAAAATAAGGTGCAGCCTCTGCATTTTTTCCTTATTTTAAAGATTTTTATTTTTTATAAATTATATTTTTATTTAATTTTTATCATTTATCCTTAGGGACATCAAGACTCCATTCCATTAAACGGCGCGATTAGAATATCTTTCCGATTCACTCTCGACCACCAATCGTGTTTCCAGAGATTCCTTCATAACTGTTCACACTACCTGAAACCCAGCCTAATCCCATCGCAATTTTCCATGGCAATGCCGCTCCAATAGCCAATATAGCAGAATTTACCACTATATTGACTACAAAATTTGAATCGTTTCTTTTTTAAATCATGAGTTTTTGTACAATAAATACAGCTAGCTTTTGTTAGCTAGTGGCAACTTGATTAGTGAGTGTTTGCTTACTATCAAGGCTTTACCGCTCGACTCCACTCGGATAGTAAAGTGCCTTTTTATTTTACTTATTACTATTATCAATCATCCACTGAACTGCTTGTTCTTTTTCTAGAATTATAGGTTCTTCCACAGTTCCTATATTAATTGACTTTATAACAGCCTCATTTAAATTTATAGGATTTTTAATTGTTGAATTTTTTAAAATAGTATCTTTAAACCAGGTATATTTGAAATCTACGTTTTCCAATAAAGAATTACTAAAATTTGCATCTCTTAAATCAGCTGATACAAAGCTACTGTTCTTTATGGTAGAATCAGAAAAATCAGTTTCTGGTAATTCTGCTTTCAAAAAGTTCGTTTGATTTATATTAGCTCTAGCAAAAAAAGTATAGTCTGCCTTACTTTTTACATAACCACCTTGAATGATTTGTGCACTCGCAAAACTAGATGAATATAAATTAGCTCCGTAAAAATCTACATTTTCTAGTTTTAGATTTTCAAATGAGCAATCTGTCAAAGAACTTTCTGAAAGATTAACATTAACAAGATTTTCATTTTCAAATTGGAATTCATCTAATATTAGTTCTTCTCCTTGTTTCCCTAAAGTTTGAACATATTTTTCATGGGATTTTATTTTTTCTTCAATATCTACTTTCATTATCTTTCCCTCCTATTTCACGGATAAAATATGATTTTATCAATTAATCCCTTATTTTTTAATTCGTTAATTAAAATAGTTCTATGTTTAGAAGTCAAGTTAGTAGTATTAATGATTAAATCATGACTTCTATCTAATTCTTTCATTATACTTTCCATTGCTTTATCTAAAGTAAAAGCTCCTTTTTTAGGAGAAGTATGACCATTTGGATAAGAAATAAAACTTTTAACATCGTATTTTTTTCCCTGTAACAGTGTCAATAAATTCCGCACCACCGTTAGCGGTTTTATCTCTTACAATGTGTCCCAAATCTCCTCTTTCCTCTAGAGCTAAGCCAATCTCTCTCTCTAATTCTGACCCTTTCGTTATATTACCACTATGTGATGGGTCTCTAGCCAAATCATCCAAATCAGTTTGAGTTCTTTTTATTTTTGATGGATTAGTCCCACCAGCTTTCTCAGGAACTTCAGGAACCTTACTCCCTCTATTCTTAAACCCTTTCACACCACTATACCCCGCTAATGCAAGATCCAATGTGCCAAATACTCCACGCAAAATGCGCTCTTTTCCGCTTAACTTTCGGCCACCAATCGTGTTTCCAGAGATTGATTCATAACTGTTCACACTACCTGAAACCAGGCCTAATCCCATCGCTATCTTCCATGGCAATGCCGCTCCGATAGCCAATACTGCTCCATTTACCACTGTATTGACTACCAAAGTTGAATCGTTTCTTTTTTAAATCATGAGTTTTTGTACAATAAATACAGCTAGCTTTTGTTAGCTAGTGGCAACTTGATTAGTGAGGTTATGCTTACTAATCAAGGATTTATTACTTGATTACCAGTCTCGTGATAAAGTGCCTTTTTTATTTGATATATTTTTGAATTTCTTTTTCTTTTACAGGAACTACTCTTCCAAAATCTCCTGTATATTCTTCTCCCTCAATATCTTCTGTCCAACCACATCCTACACATTCTAACAGAACCTTATTAGACTCATCTTTATAAACTACCTTTATCTAATTCTTGAAGCTGTAAAGAATAAATTTAATATGACAGATGACGAAATAGAAGTTATGAAGGTTACTTGTCATAAAACAATTTCTAAAAGAAGCGGAAAAAAAAGAGAACGATAAGAATGACTCTTCTAGTCCGTAAAACACTATAAATAAAGTCAATAGATCGTTAGGCTTTCCTAAGGTCGCTATTGACTTTATTTATTGGCACGTACTTTTAATAGTGCCCGAGGAACTCACAAAATAGCATCTACCTTATTGTTCCTCAAGCCTTTTTAGCCTAACATATCTACCGTTTGCATTAGTATCTGAATTTGTTCTTCAAAATCTTATCGATTATTATAAAAGAACACTCTTATGACAATTAGACTTTTAAGACGTGCTTTATTTCTAACAATAGACTACTTATCTCATCATCTAAAGAGATATATTTTTTAATATTTCTTTCTAAATAATTATAAAAATCTGTAAACATAAGATACGCTTGACTATTTTCATTTATAGTTGACGCAATTGCATCAACTTCAATCAAAATATGACAATCATCTAAAGGGATTTTCAACTGAGATAAATCAAATTCATCTAAATCTTCTTTGAATAAAATAGCTTTTCGTTCAATAACACACCCTTCTTTGAGACTGAAATGTTTCAACACTTTTTTTATTCTCTTTCTCATGCCTAATTCTGTAAAAATTTCATCTAAAAGAACTTCAATATCTTCAGTTTTTGTTATTAATCTATATTCCATTATTTTCTCCTTAGTCCAAAATTGGATAAAAATTCTTTACATTTCCAAACTCATCAAGATAACCAATAAAATTTAAACCATTTGAAGCAGTACCTTCAATCCTTCCATTGATTAACTTCCCATTTTGCATAGCTTCAGACCCTAATTCATACATTTTGTCATCACTAATAATAGATGGATCATAAAGTGTTTTCGGGTCTCTCGCATTTTTATAAGTAACAGGGTCCGCAACATTTCCTGTTATATCTTTTCTTGGTATTCTATATTCTACTTCATAAACGCCATCAATAGTTGGATGAGAGGTTTTAGAAATGACTAAATCATCTCCATTAATACCTTGACTCTGTAAAGCTTTATAAAACTCATCTGCATTATGCCCACCACTAATTCCTTTTTTGGTACTTATTCCTTCAACATTTTTTAAATGATTTTTCGCATTTTCACCAATTTTTAAATTCCCAGCCCCACTAGCTTTCTCAGGAATTTCAGGAACCTTACTCCCTCTATTCTTAAACCCTTTCACACCACTATATCCCACTAATGCAAGATCCAATGCACCAAATACTCCACGCAGAATGCGCTCTTTTCCGCTTAACTCTCGACCACCAATTGTGTTTCCTGAGATTGCTTCATAACTGTTCACACTACCTGATACCAAGCCTAATCCCATCGCTATTTTCCATGGCAATGCCGCTCCAATAGCCAATATAGCAGAATTTACCACTATATTGACTACAAAAGTTGAATCGTTTCTTTTTTAAATCATGAGTTTTTGTACAATAAATACAGCTAGCTTTTGTTAGCTAGTGGCAACTTGATTAGTGAGTGTTTGCTTACTATCAAGGCTTTACCGCTCGACTCCAATCAAATGGTAAAGCACCTTTTTTATTTTATTTATCTTTAAATAATTTCTCACTATAGTGCTTCGTTTTACTCTCCTAAAAGCATATTAACTCTTAGAGAATACATTTCATCCCTATCAATTTCAAAATCTCCTTTTGAAATAAGATCATCAAAATTGCTTAAATCTGTTTTATAGCATAAAAAATCATCTGATGATAAATCTTTTAAACCAATGCTCTTTATTTTTTCTATTCTACTAAAAATATAGTCTGGTATAAACTTTTGTTTTAAACTTAAAATCGCAAGGTTTAAAAATACAGAAACATACTCTGACTCATCTTTTCTCATTGGAATTACTGATTCTTCAAAAGTAGCATCTATTGACTGCTTTTCCGTAAATTTTTGCTCATTTCTAAATTCTTCATAAATTTCTAAGGTACAATCTTTAGCTTCAATATATTTTTTTTCGTTCATTTTTTTCTCCCAGTTTAATATTTAGTATATATATTCAACGTTACCTTTGGATATTTGTATCTAAATTCTAATATAAGATTCGTACAACTTTGACATGTAGGTAATTCTGTGTATAAATCTATAACTCCTTTAGTGTTGAAATCAATTTTTGAAGCAATATCCTCCAAAATTTTTGCTTCTGTGTCATTAAATCTTGGAAACCTGTCATCCACATATGATGTTAAAGCTTTTTTATCTTTAGTAACTGAAAAATCTGCTAAATCATAACCCTTACTAGAATCGCTATGAATTCCACTATGAGCTACATATTCATTTTTTAATCCATCTATTTGTACATCTGCAATTGCGACATTTCCATCCGCTCTCAAACGCTTATTTGGCATTTGCTCTCTTAATTTGTCGCCTCTTTTTTGAAAATTCTCAACTTTTTGTGTTTTAGTAAGTCCACCAGCTTTCTCAGGAACTTCAGGAACCTTACTCCCTCTATTCTTAAACCCTTTCACACCACTGTACCCCGCTAATGCAAGATCCAATGTGCCAAATACTCCACGCAAAATGCGCTCTTTTCCGCTTAACTTTCGGCCACCAATCGTGTTTCCAGAGATTCCTTCATAACTGTTCACACTACCTGAAACCAAGCCTAATCCCATCGCTATTTTCCATGGCAATGCCGCTCCGATAGCCAATACTGCTCCATTTACCACGGTATTGACTACTAAATTCATTTTCTTTTCATTGAAAGATGTGTACTCAAACGCTGTACTCGCAAAAGCCAATGCTTCATATTCCTCATAGGTCCTACACCCGACTCTTGTTGGAGCGGAAAATACTCTTCCTTGGATTTCTAGGGGCTATAAATTGAGCTATATAAGTAGAAAAAGAAACGACCAAGTTCAATCGTTTCTTTTTTAAATCATGAGTTTTTTTTACAATGAATACAGCTAATTGGCAACTTGATTAGTGAGTGCATTCTTACTAATCAAGGCTTTACTATCTGACTCCAATCAGGTAGTAAAGTGCCTTTTTTAATTATAATTGTTGAAATACTCAATAATTATATTTTGCATAGAATCATTATTAATTGTATCATCGCTAATAAAATTTAAAAATAAATCATAAACTTCTTGGTTTTTATACTTAGATAGAAGTTTACAAATAGACAACAACATTTCTGATTCTATATTGTGATTATTTTGAAAATATTTAGCTAATACTTTGGCTGAATTGTCATTTATTTTATTTTCTACCACTTCAATAAATATAATTTTTTCATAGCTTGAATAATCTTCTGATGTAATTAATTCAATAAGCTCATCTTTATTTAAATCCTCTTTAAATATTTTTAATCGACTCTTATCTACATCATTTCTAGCTTTTTTGTCGTCATTATAATAATTTTCTAAAAAAGTGGGATAATCAACTAACTCATAAACTAATGAAGTCATATCTTTAATGTACGAACTAATATTTTCTTTGTAAACCTGAAAATCTTTAAGTTCATATATTGATAATCCTCCAAAATCATCAACTATTCTAATTTCATTTTCTTTTTTTATAAGAACTGGATAGAGTTTATTAATAGTAATATCTCTATTTGCTTTGTTAGAAATTACTTTTACAATCATATTATCTAACCCCCTTTGGTATAAAATTATTATCTAAGTCTATAATCCAAAAATCATCAGTAAGCCCATTCCTAATTTTAAGGTCTTTAGGAATTGGTACTTTCATTTTCACATCATAAAAACTACTTTTACCAGTTTTTAAATTCTGATAATAGTGAATCTTTCCTTTCCCCATTGACGTTTCATAACTATATGTTGACTCCATTTTCGCCCAGTCTGACATGGAACTTCCATCCTTAGTAAGTTCAGAAACTACCTTAGGATCTTTTAAATCAGAACCAGATATAATAGGTTTTGAGTTTTCGAGTATATCACCTTTCATTAACTCATTTTTATACTTTTGGTATTGAATACTATTTTTTGAGTTCTTTGTAACATCAGTCCCACCAGCTTTCTTAGAAGGAACCTTACTCCCTCTAATCTTAAACCCTTTCACACCACTATACCCCGCGGCAATGCGGCTCCGATAGCGCTGAAGAAAGAGAACACTGTAAAGAAAGTCAATAGTCCGCTAGGCTCTCCTAACATCGCTATTAACTTTCTTTATTGGGTATGTGCTTTTGATAGTATCTGAAAAACTCATGAAATAGCTAGTACCTTGACTTGTCCCTCGAGCCTTTTCAGCATAACATGCCCACCGCTTGCATTAATATTTGAATTTGTTCTTTCAAACCTTTTCTACCTAATCCTCAGAATCTAGCAAAATAGTGGAGAAAAAACTGAATTAGTGAATAGCAAACAATCAAGTTGTCCTAGTATTTTTCTTATTTTCCACTTAAATATACTTCTACCATTTTTTTTGGTGCTGGAACAAGATCTTCTTCAATTTCTACATGTTCATTTCTAATTCCCGTATACAAACATTCATCACAAAATTTAACCAATATATCCTCTTTACTAACCATTGTTGTTAATCGTAAATTACTATCATTACAGCTAGGACATAACTCTTCTGTCATGTAAGCACTTAAATCCCATATCAATGATGAGACTTGATTAGAAAGTTCTTCTTCACTTAAACCTTCTATAACCTTATTTGTATAAAAAGGGATAGCTATTTCAAAATTGTCATCAGAATGACCTAGAATTAAACCTACAGAATCCACTCTCGTTATTGCATCTAGGTAATCTATAGATGTATATTTTGAAAACACAGAATAATACTTGTTCACATATCCAATAAGGTCATCAAAGAACCTATTCAAATTATTGGTTTCAAATTTTTTGTAAATGGCTAAAATATCTTCTTTCATATTCTCCTCCTAAGGTTTGGGTACAGGGTAAGTAGTAATTATATTCCCTGCTTTATCCGTGATAACCTTTATCCATGTTGTTGTTTGACCACCTAAGCTAGGCTTAACAGTGCCAACATTTTTACCTATATCTATTACTCTTTCGAACCCTCCAGATTCTATCTGATTTACAGGTGTGTTTACAACTTGTTTTGATTGCAATATATTTTTTAAATCTGACTCAGGAATTGTAAACTGTCCTGCATTTTTCGAAGGATTGTAATGTCTATCTCTGACATGCTTCATCCCCGCATTTTTTGATGGGCTAAATCTAGTCGGATTTTCTGCTAAATTTACTCTTGACTGCACAACTCCAACATTAGGCTTTGTAACATCAGCCCCACCAGCTTTCTCAGGAACTTCAGGAACCTTACTCCCTCTATTCTTAAACCCTTTCACACCACTATACCCCGCTAATGCAAGATCCAATGTGCCAAATACTCCACGCAAAATGCGCTCTTTTCCGCTTAACTTTCGGCCACCAATCGTGTTTCCAGAGATTCCTTCATAACTGTTCACACTACCAGAAAGTAAACCTAATCCCATCGCTATTTTCCATGGCAATGCCGCTCCGATAGCCAATACCGCTCCATTTACCACGGTATTGACTACTAAATTTGTTTTCTTTTCATTGAAAGACGTGTACTCAAACGCTGTACTCGCAAAGGCCAACGCTTCATATTCCTCATACGTACATCCTACACCCGACTCTTGTTGGAGTGCAAGATACTCAGCCTTCATGTACGTTGTCAGTGGGCTTTTTCGGTACATTAAATCCGTTAAGCTAACCTGTTGAAGCGACCCATTTCGATCCATTCCATCTGCTGAATAATTCGGGTTGGGAATCGCTACTTTAGCCGGTGTCGTTTCAGATGCAATATCAAAATGACTGAGCTTTTCCACAAATTGATCCATGCTTTGTAAAAAAGGATAATCTATACTACTAGACAATTCATCTGGAATCTTCGTCACAGCTTGCTGCAGCCAGTACATTTTTTCACCCCAAACATCGTACTGACTTGGGTACTGGCGCACATCTAAACGGATGACGTAATCTTTGTCATATCTCGCAATGTCATCCTCGGCTTTCTCAATCTCTCTCGCCGCTTTCTTTAGTAATTCAACCACAGACAAGCCTTCTTCATTGGCACCATCTGAGCCTAACCATTGAGTGGCTTGGATTTTATTCAACCAGTCTTCTTCATTATACCCCACATCCATCTATAAAATCCTCCCACCAGGAACTTTTTCCCCTGGTTCGTCGATTCCTCTTCCTAAACTTTCATCCAGCTCCACAAAGGTCTCTCCTGTAAATTTCACATACTCGTCTACTCGTTGATAATGTCCCAACAAACCTGCAACGTGCTGTGTTAACACTGGATACATGCCAATCTGTCCCATGGCATCCCCTGCTTCATAAAAATCAATCTGCTCTAATTTCTCTGCTGCTTTATAGGCAACTTCTAACTGCGTCACTGCTTTTTTTAAGGAGGTTTGAATATCGGCTAATTCATCTGGATTAACTTGAATTTTCCCCATTAGGCTGTCACTCCTTCTGGCAATTCATAGGATACCTTTAATTCTTCTACCAACCAGTGAGTCAACCAATAGTGGCTCATTTTATACACATATTCTTCGGAAGGAGAGACAGCGTACAGTTGATTTTCTAACTCAAAAAAGACCCATTCTTCTTTGCTGATTCCAGATTCTGACGGACTAACTTTCCCGATAGAAAGTGGAGCTACGTTAAATTCCGCTTCTTCTAAACCTAATTGTCTCAACTCTGAACGACGCAAGCGTTGCTTCTTAAATGTCAATTCTTCCTCAGTTGCTTCTCGTCGAACTAGCTCATACTCATGGTACAACTTTTCTAATAACGCTTTCCCTGGTAAAACAGAGAGTCGATAGCCTTCTTGTACTTTTTCTAGACAAATCGTTTCTTTTTCATCTGGAACGAGGAAATGATTTTCAACCATCACATACGTTTCACTTTCACAATAACGTTCTAAAATTTTCAATAGAGTCATTCCAATAGAGGTTAACTGGTTTTCTTTCGTAACGACCTGTTTCTTTTGTAGTCTTTCAACCCCAACTTCACTACTTTCTAGTGCCGTTAAACCAACTAAATACAGTTCTGGGAATCCAAATAACTCAGTTCCCCCTAAAATATCCATCAGCACATATACTTCTTGTGCTGAAAAAACATCTTTTTTCATCTTTCCCCTCCTTGATCACGTTCGTTATTTTATAAATGCATCAAATTGATCGAATCGTCGCCATAGTGGCACCTTTATCCATGCTGGCACTATCCTTCTTCAACGCTCGCAAGGCTTTATCTTGAACCTTGACAATCTCTTCAAGTTTTTGATGGCTTTTCAATAAAATGTTTAGGTACATTAAATAGATAGATTTTGACTCTCCAGTCCAGGTACGATTGGACCCTGATGAAATGCCTTCTAAGGTATGAATCGTTTTCAAAGATTGGTGCAAGGCTTCTTTTAACTCATTAGAAGTAGCAATTGCATCAGCTAATGCCCCTCCTTTAATTCTTACATCACTCATCTGTTCTCCTTTCCGAATCTGTTTTAGTTCATTTTTTCACGTTCCTCACGCTTTTTCTCTTCTGCTTTTCTCGCTTCTTCTGCATTATAGTCTTCTTCACGTTTCTTTTCTGCCTGATAAAGCCCACTGTATTCTTCATATTTCTCTCTCGCTACTGTAGAAGCATAGTAAAGTGACTCAGCTTGTCGATGCTGGACATCAACTAAACTCGAAAGCTCTCCATTTAATTCCATAAATTTATCGACTGAATCTTGATTAGGAAGACCCTCAGACTCTGCCGAAAAGTTCATTTTATTCACGTTACTAACCATTGATTGAATCGCTTTTAAATAGTTCGTTTGGTTATCAAATCGAGTTGCTAGCTTTGTTTCTAAGGATTCATACGCATCTCGTTTTTCTTTGTATTCCACTGTTTGAAAATACATACTCTTCTCTCCTTTTAAAATAACTATATATATATATTATCACAACTACTACTACAATTACACGCC
Organism: Carnobacterium gallinarum DSM 4847; assembly: GCF_000744375.1. Taxonomy (NCBI): domain Bacteria; kingdom Bacillati; phylum Bacillota; class Bacilli; order Lactobacillales; family Carnobacteriaceae; genus Carnobacterium; species Carnobacterium gallinarum. Next base: position 150,155 of record NZ_JQLU01000003.1, read on the forward strand.
TTTTTATTATTTTGATGATTTTAATTTATATTCTATAAAAATAACCTAAAATAAGCTCTCAAAACCATAGAGGCTTTAAGAGCTATCTCGTATTTACTTCTTCTATTCATCAAACTTCTTGACCCTTTTTAGCATACTTTCTGCACATTTTGTGGGTATACTAAAAGAGTAGTATTGATCAAAGTCAGTTCTTTGAACTGATTTGTATCATGTCTGTACGATTAAAAAATCTACAGCCATGACAATTCCTTTTTGCCACCTGACTCTCCATCAGGTGGCTTTTTTATATTTCTACCCTAATCCAAGAACTTACAAATCTTCTTATACCAAACTAAAACTAAATTCCTTTCAAAAAAAAATAGAAAGCACTTCAAGTACTTTCCATTTCTTTCCTTAATTCCTATATAACAGCCTTGTCTACTAAAAAACCTCACTACTTATGATAACGATCATCGCTATAATCAACTGATTTTCAAAACCAACTTCTGTTTTTGAATAATAGTTTTTGATCGTCATGTGTTGTTTGATATACTATACTTGAAAAACAGCTCTATTTGCCAGCGCAAGTCATACAGATTCCCAATTTCTTCAGTGGACTTAAAGGCATCATTCGTAATGATTCGTAGATCAGCTCGTCCTTTTCGACGAATGGTCATTAAACGTAAAAGACTCGTTAAATCCCCTTTTCCACCAAGTATATCAGAGTCTTCATCCTTAGGGTCAGCAAGACTTTCTACAACATGTACGACGGTATTTTTTTGATCCTTGAAACGAAAAAATAGTCCTCCCACTTCATTTGGTCAAATGCAACAAAGTCCATATACCCACAAAAACATAGGGTAGGAATGGCTGATTCATAAAATGTGTTCAGAAGCATGAGGTAGTTTGAACTGTTCAGGATGAACCATTTATTTATAGTCATTTTTGTTTTATACTAATCCAAGTACCAGTACAAAGGATTTTTTATGCAACACTAGTGATATTTTTATATACTATTAAATAACTATTTATCCAATGAATTTTACGCTATAACCTGAACACCTTGACGATCAATCGCAAATTCTTGAATCAATGCTGTTGGATCAACTTGATGAAGCTGATTCATAATCTCTTTTAATTTATCTTTAGGGGTCAGCACTAAAACTGTTGGTCCAGCTCCACTTAAAAAAGTACCGTAAGCTCCATGTGAATTGCTTAACTGACGAACTTCCTCCAAATGCGGAATTAATGCTTTGCGATAAACTTCATGCCATAAATCTTGTTCCATCATCTTTCCAGCTAGGTAAAGATCATTTTTGGCAACTGCTGCAATCATGACATTAGCGATTGAGCTGGCTTTTACCGCCTCTGAATAAACTAGCTCTTGTGGTAATACATTACGACTTTCGCTAGTCAACAACTCAGTTTGTGGGATAAAAGCAATCACACCTGTATCAGGAAACTCCTGTTGAAGAGCAAATACTTCATCATCAATTTTTGCAGCAACGACAAAATCACCTAAAACAGCTGGAGCTACATTATCTGGATGACCTTCAATTTTTGTGGCAATTTTAATTTTCTCCTCAGAAGTCAAATTCAGTTCAGCTAACTGATTTGCTAATTCAATTCCAGCTACAATTGCAGCAGAACTGCTTCCTAAGCCTCTAGTTGAAGGAACTTCTGAAGTCATCAATAATTTTTTAGGTGTTAGGTTAGGCGCTAAAGAAAGAGCTGTTGTCACAATCACATTACTGGCATCAGTAGGGATTCCTGAACCTAATTCATGTATAACTTCCCATTCTGCTTGTGAATCACCAACTTCTAATGTTAGATAAAGTTGTAATGCCAAACCACAAGAATCAAATCCAGGACCTAAATTAGCTGTTGTTCCGGGAACTTTAATTTTCATTATTTATCCAAACTCCTTAACCTTCCATTACTTTGAAATGAACCAATAAGTTCATATCTTTAGCGGCATCAATTTGTTTTAAAATTTCTTTTTGTTGTTTTTTATTCATTTGGTGTGTAATGATGACAACTTTTGCCATTTGATCAGTTTGAGGCTCTTGTATAATTTTATCAAAACCAACATCACTCGCAGCAAAAATCTTAGTCAATTCTAAAAACAAGCCTGTTTTATCTAACATTTCAATTGCTAAATAATATTTTGCATAAATTGCTTCGTCTGGGGTCATTTTTGTCTCTAATTGATAGGAATTGAATACATTTCCAGTTGTCCCCAACCGAATATTTTTAGCGACTGTAATTAAATCACTTACTACGCTTGTTGCGGTTGGTAATTCTCCCGCACCGGGACCGTAAAACATTGTTTCGCCAACAGCAGCACCTTTTACAACAACTGCATTATTTTCATTTTGAACTCCTGCTAATGGATGATTCTTAGGAACCAATACAGGACCTACATCCACTGCAACACTCCCATTCTTTTCTTCTGCAGAGCCAATTAGTTTGATTTTATAACCTAATTGTTTTGCTACTTCTATATCAGTAGATTTCACATTCCGAATTCCACGAGTTTCAATTTGTTCCAAATCAACATGCATCCCAAAAGCTAAACGAGTTAAAATAACCATCTTACGAGCTGCATCAATGCCATCTACATCATTTGTTGGATCGCTTTCAGCAAATCCAAGATCTTGCGCCTCTTTCAATACTTCTTCATAAGATTTATTTTCAGTGGTCATTTTCGTTAACATAAAGTTCGTTGTACCATTAACAATTCCTAAAACTTGTTGAATATTGTCTGAAGCCAAGCTATCTACAATAGTTCTTAAAATCGGAATTCCACCAGCAACACTTGCTTCATAATACAAATCACATTTATTTTCTTTAGCTAAGGCAACTAATTCTTTACCATGTAAAGCAATCAAGTCTTTATTGGCTGTCACAACGTGTTTTCCAGACTTTAGCCCACGACTAATGTATTCCTTAGCCACATCAATACTTCCCATTACTTCTAAAATAACAGCAATTTCAGGATCATTTAAAATATCATCTGCATTTGTAGTTAATTCTACACCTTCAGAAATCAATCCACGATTTTTTTCAATATCACGAACTAATACTTTCTTAATTGAGATTTCTTCACCTGTTACTTGACCAATTTTTTGATTATGATCTTTTAGAATCCGAACAACCCCACTACCAACTGTTCCAAATCCTAATATCCCCACTTGAATCGTTTTTTTCATTGCTTATATTCCCCCTTATTTTAAAACTCTAACAAATAAAATGATTGATTGTTCTTTCTATTCTACTCACTCACTATTGTTATCAAGTATACCGAATTATCTAACGTTCCACCAGTCTAAATTAAAAAAGTCTCTATGTAGCTTGTAAATACGAAATTCTTTCATTTTTATATTTTTTTAAATAAAAAGGAAAGATGCCTAAGCCTCTTTCCACTCTCAATTAATCTTGTAGTAATTCATAAATTTCAATTGCTATTAAGTCGATGTCATCAAATTGATAAACCGAATGATCTGAAACTTCTTCTAATTCATAGGTTTCAGCTTTTGGATCATAACTGATCAAACAACGTTCTTGACCTTCTTTTTCAAATCGACGAACTTGTACTTCACTGTCGGTATTCTCTTGCATTGCTTCTAATCTGTGGACAATAGCCACTAATTGTGAAGATTTCATTGTTTTTGTGCCCCTTTCAAACTTGACTCTTTTATATTCTAACAGATTTTATTGTAAAACGCATTAATCTAATTCGTTTCTCATGAAAAAAAAATAATTTATAGTACTTTTCCGTTAATTTTTTAAGCCCTTTTCAATAATTTTGCTAAAATTTAAAAGGGAATTTGCTTTGATAGCTGAACTTCAAGTAAAAAATACGTAAATACTAATTTTCACCGAAAAAATTAGTATTAATTTACTTGTTTTTGATACGTGACTTCATTTTTATGGTAAACTAATTTAAATTAGATGATATAGTATAAAAAAAGGAGTGGATTTATTGATGACCTCATTAACAGACAGATTTAATTCTCAAACATACAAGATTAAGGTTTCTGATATTCGCCAATTTGATGAACGTGTTTCTTCAATTAAAGATATGTTGAAATTAACATTAGGCGAACCCGATTTTAACACTCCTGAACATGTAAAACTAGCAGGGATTCAATCAATTGAAAACAACGAATCTCATTATACTGGAATGGCTGGTGATTTAGGTTTACGTAAAGCTGTTTCAAGTTTTATGCATACTAAATATAATGTAAAATTTGCACCAGAGAATGAAGTTTTAGTCACTATCGGTGCAACTGAAGCTCTTTCAGCTAGTTTATTGGCTATTTTAAATCCAGGAGATAAAATCATTGTACCCACACCAATTTATCCTGGTTACGAGCCTTTAATTACCTTAGCAAGAGCTGAACCTGTTTATATTGATACAACTTCAAATGATTTTGTTTTGACACCGGAAATGATTGAAGCTGCTATTACAGAACATGGGGCTACAGTGAAGGCTATTATTTTAAACTATCCAAGCAATCCAACTGGAGTTACTTATAATCGTAAAGAAGTCGAAGCAATTGCAAATGCTGTCAAAAAACACAATATTTTTGTGATTAGCGATGAAATTTACAGTGAATTAACTTACGGAGATACCCATGTATCAATCGCTGAATATGCTCGTGAACAAACGATTTTAATCAATGGTCTATCGAAATCTCACGCTATGACCGGCTGGAGAATTGGCTTTATTTTAGCACCTAAAGAGTTAGTTGGACAAATTGTTAAAGTTCATCAGTATCTTGTAACAAGTGCTACAACTATGGCTCAAAAAGCGGCTATTGCTGCTTTAACAACCGGCATGAACGATGCTCAACCAATGAAAGCTGAATATCTGAAACGTCGCGATTTTATCCAAGGGAAGATGGAAAAACTTGGTTTTAAAATTGCTCAACCAAATGGAGCCTTTTATATTTTTGCTAAAATTCCAGCAGGTTATTTGCAAAACAGTATGGAATTTTGTGTTGATTTAGCAGAAAAAAATCGTTTAGCAATTATTCCAGGATCAGCTTTTGGCGCTGCTGGTGAAGGATACGTTCGATTAAGCTACGCAGCAAATATGGACAAACTAGAAATTGCCATGGAACGATTAACCGATTATATTCATGGTCAAAAATCAGAAGAACTTGAAAGTAGTCGAACTCTCTAAAACCAAAAATCCCAGTGGACCATTTCCACTGGGATTTTTGGTTACTTTTAATTGGTTTAAAAAAATCACTCTTCTTTTACTGGCTTATTACCATCAGGCCACCATAGTTTAATCAGCGCTTGCGTACCATCATTCCCTTGACCTTGATTTTCTAATTTCTCATAAAGATCTTTTGCTAACGTTGTTCCTGGTAATTGAATCTCCATTTTTGCTGCTTCATCCAAAGCAATTTTTAGATCTTTGACAAAATGCTTCACAAAAAAACCAGCAGTGAAATCTTCTCGTAAAATCCGAGGAGCGTAGTTAGTCAATGACCAATTTTGAGCGCTTCCTCCACCAACAGTATCTAGCACACTTTCCAAATCTAAACCGGCAGCATTGGCATAAACTAAAAGCTCAGTCATCCCTGTCATTGTGCCAGCAATCATAATCTGATTTGCCATTTTTGTATGTTGTCCACTTCCAGCTGCCCCTTGTAGCTTTACTTTACCAGAAAATACATCAAAGATAGGTGCAACTTTTTGATAAGCCACTTCTGTTCCACCAACCATAATCGTTAGTGTACCATTTTTAGCTCCCAAATCTCCTCCAGAAACTGGAGCATCCAACACTTCAATTCCATTTTCAGCTCCTGTAGCAAATAATTTTTTTGCTAAAGAAGGCGTACTTGTAGTCATATCCACTAAAATCTTTTCATTAGTTGCTCCTTTAAAAATTCCTGTTTCACCATAATAAATTTCTTCTACATCTTGAGGATAGCCAACAATTGAAAATATAATCTCACTTGCCTTCGTCACAGCTTCTGGCGTTTCTTGCCAAACTGCACCCAAACCAACTAGTTCATCTGTTTTACTTTTTGTACGGTTATATACATTTACTGAATATCCTGCTTTTAAAAGATGTTTTACAATTGAAGCTCCCATTACGCCTGTTCCAATAAATCCAATTTTTTGTAAGGTCATATCTATTCTCTCCTTGTTTCTAAATTCTCTAACTTAAGTATAGGCTAATCTACAAAAAAATACTACTGAATCAAATTAATTCAGTAGTATTTTTATTAAGTTGTTGTCTTTGATTTTGGACTTTGAATGCTCAATGCTGCAATTCCCATGAAAATGCCTGTATAATGAGTAATTAAACGCCACAAAATTAATGCAATAACTAATTTTTCAGGACTCAAAATAAAGCTACCAAATAGTAAAGTAAAACTATATTCTGCTCCCCCTGCTCCTCCTGGTAAAGGAAACAGTGATACAATTAAAATAATAAACGCATGTAAACTAATAATTGTTAAAATATTAATCTCACTAATCCCTAAACTTCTAAGAATAAAATAAGGGACAACGAAATAAAAAATCAATTGTATAAATGTTAAAAGACTAGTTTTAATCAATAAAGAACGTTGGCTACGAATATATAAGCTTTCTTCATAAAAAGAATCAACTTTTTCTAAAAGAGAGATTTCAATTTTCATTATTTTTTCTGTAGCAATAAATTTAGTTAGGAATCCGGCAACCCAATGAATGATTTTCTTCAACCAAACTGCTTTAAAGGTGATTAAAAGTAATAACGAAATCACACCAATATTGACTACTAATCCAATTAATACAAATGTGGATAGTTTAGATAGTTGATTACTTAAGGCTTGATACCCAAATAAGACACAACTAACAAAGTTTAATACAATCATTCCTTGATAAACAACAAACTTCATCAATAAAACTGAACCACCAACACCAAAATCTACACCTGTTTTCTTCAGCGCCATTAGTTGCGCAGGTTGTCCACCACTAGAGAATGGTGTAATCGCATTAAATAGATGTTCAATCAAAGGAATTCGATACGCGTTAATAAAACTATAACTTGAATTATGCCGTTGCAATAACCCTTGAAGAATTTTTGCTTCGATTCCCCAATGAATCAGCATACAAGATAGTGCAATCAATAACCAGATCCAATTTAAATTAATTAATTCACGCCAAACTTGTGCAAATGATAGTTTTCTAAATTCCCAGGCAAATATGCCGAGTCCAATAACTAAGATGACTCCTAACGCCCATTTGTTCTTTCTATCCATCTATTCCCTCCCTCAAGAGCTTGCTTTTGATAAAAATCAATCCAGATCGTGTTTAAGCGTTCTTCTGAATAGTAGTTATTCCCGACAATAGCTTGTTCTTTTAACGCTTGATAATTTGCTGGATTCTCTTTTAAATTTCTGATTTCTCTCAGCATTGCTTCACGATCTTCACAGGCTGCATAGTAGCCATCGATTACAGGGCGATATAAAGGTAAATCTCTTAATAACACTGGTGTTTCTGTTGAAAAAGCTTCTAAAATACACATTGGAAACAATTCATTATAAGATGGCAATAAGAAAACATCTGTTAAATTATAATAATCAACCATTTGATCACGATCAATAATTCCAACAAAATCTAGATTTTTAGGTGGATGATCCATTAATTTTTTATAGCGTTCATATCCATCTGTAATTTTTCCAAACGAAAAACCACCGGCCCAAATAAATTTAATATCAGGCATTTCTTCTGCTAATTTTGCAAAGTCAAAAACACCTTTACGTTCTTGAACTTGTCCAGCACCAAATACAACAAATTGCCCATCTTCAATGGCATGCTGTTTACGTAACTCAACAATTTTTTCTGGAGAATATGCAAAAAATGTTGATTTTGCTACAAAATTAGGAATATAAGTGATTTTTTCTTCTGAAATTCCTAGTGCCACTAGCTCAGGAATAAAACTAGGGTTTACTACTACTAAATGATCCATCCGTTTATAGAAGGATACTACATAGCGATAGAGTATTTTTTCAAAAATCTTTGGTAATTTAATACTTTCTTTTAGTGTATTGGGAACAAAATGTACATAGCCAATTCGACGTCCAAAACGCTTTTTAAAAAAAGTGGTTAGATAAAACTGTGGATCAATCGTGTGGTAGTGACTAAGTTGAGTTTTTCCATATTTGTTAATGGTAATCTCAATCTCATCATTTGCTCGCTCTTTTAGTAAACGAATTAGTTCTAAATAAGCGCTCCCTACACCTTGTCCTTTCACTTTATCTGCGGATGAAAACATGTTAACTTTAATCATTTCTCACTTTCCTACTTCCCATCTTCTTATTTTGCACTTTTGACATATTCAGTCACTTCTAACTGATACCGTTGACCACTGTCTTCATAAAAGCGAATAACACGCTCTCCAAAAGTTTGGGATGAGATATCTGATAGAAGTTGGTTACGTTCCCCAACCATATTATTTTGTCTTTTTACATTTGCTAATGCTTCTAAAATAGTTCTAGCCAAATCTTTGTCTTCCATAAATAATGCTCCAAACTGATTCTCTTTAACCAACTCACGAGTATAAGCATTTTCTTTAGCAACAATATTGGTTCCACTAGCAATTGCCTCTATATATGTTAGCCCCTGTGACTCTGATTCAGAAGCACTAACAAATAAATCAGCCATTTGATAATAATTCGCTACTTCTTCACTAGGTTTTTCTCCAAGAAAATAAATATGTTCCTGAATTTTTAACTCTTGAGCTAGCTTCTCCAATGTTTCTCTTCGCGGACCCTTACCAACAATAACCAATTGAAGTTGTGGCTCTTTTATGAGTAATTCTGGCATTGCTAACAAAATAGCTTCAGTATTTTTTTCTTTTGATAAACGACTTAGCGAAAGAATAACTGGCTGATTTTCAGTTAAATCTAATTCCTTACGGATATTTCTTTTGGAATCCACTGATTTAAATTGGTTTAATTTTACACCAGTTGGAATAATTTGTATATCTTCTTCTACACCATATTCTTCAAGTTGGTTTAATACTCTTTCACTTGGTGCAATTACGCCAACTGTTTGATTACAGAAATAGCGCGACAGTAATTTCACATGATTAGGACGCAAAATTTTTCCTTTTGCAATATAATGTAAATAATCTTCATACATTGTATGGTACGTGTGAACTAAAGGGATATCCAAGTGTTCAGCAACGTGCTTTCCAATAAAGCCTAAACTAAATTCTGTATGAGTATGAATAATATCCAAATTCAATTCTTTTGCTTTTTTCAAAGCTAAAGAAGTGCCGCCAATAGCAATTCGACGATCTTTAAAAGAATACAATGGAATACTTGTTAAACGAATAATATGATTTTCTGTTAAATCCGCTTTAGGATCAGTGGTAGTAAAGATTGTTACATGATGCCCTTTTGAATTCAATTCTTCTTTTAAAGTTCTAATTGATGTTGCAACCCCACTTACTTGTGGAAAATACGTATCCGTAAATATACCAATATTCATTTTAACACTCCTTTTTCTTCTTGTTTCGATGAATAAGCTCTAAAACGACTTACACCATTATCTATACTTTTATTTTAAAAGTAATTCCATAATTTTGTATCCACCTAAAGTTGCATTTACTTGTAGGCTTAAGTCTTATTTTAAGCTAAGACAATTACTTCGATACAAACAAAAAGACAAGTTTTGCCTAGTTCAAATAAAGGTACCCCTCTGAATTAAGATTACCATATAATACACAATTTTTCATTTAAAATAGATGGAATTCTGAATTTCTTAATGATTTACTATGTATAAATCCACGTATAGCAGCATTTCCCTACAAAATAAAAATGACTATAAGCAAAATCTGCTCATAGTCATTATAGTTTATTTATTTAGTGTAAGATTCAACTAATGCAACAACTTCTTCAGCAGTATCACAATCATTGATTGCTTTTTCTGCTAATTCAGCCATTTTTGTTGTATCTAGACGTTTCATTAAACTACGAGTTTTCAAGATACTTGAAGCACTCATAGAGAATTCATCTAAGCCTAGACCCATTAACAATGGTACTGCCGTTTGATCTCCAGCCATTTCACCACACATACCCGTCCATTTACCTTCTTTGTGAGAAGCATCAATTACATTTTTAATTAAACGTAAAATTGATGGATTATATGGTTGGTATAAGTATGAAACGCGTTCATTCATACGATCTGCTGCCATTGTATATTGAATCAAATCATTTGTTCCGATACTGAAGAAATCAACTTCTTTAGCAAATTTGTCAGCAATTACTGCTGCTGCTGGAATTTCAATCATAATACCAACTTCGATATCGTTTGAAACTGCAACGCCATCTTTAACTAATTTTTCTTTTTCTTCAAGTAACATGCCTTTTGCTTGACGGAATTCGCCAAGTGTAGCAATCATAGGGAACATAATGCGTAATTGTCCATGAACAGAAGCACGTAACAAGGCCCGTAATTGAGTTCTAAACATATCTGGTTGCGCTAAACAAATACGAATTGCACGGTAGCCTAGGAACGGATTCATTTCATGTGGTAAAGTTAAATATGGTAACTCTTTATCTCCACCAATGTCCATCGTCCGAACAACAACTGCTTTGCCTTCCATACCTTCAAGAACAGCTTTATAAGCTTCATATTGATCATCTTCTGTCGGAAAATCAGGAGAATCCATATATAAGAATTCAGTTCTGTATAAACCAACAGCTTCTCCACCATTATTTTTCACACCAACTAAATCTTTAGGTGTTCCAATATTAGCAGCTAGCTCAATGTGTTTTCCATCAGCAGTTAGCGTTTTTTCATTTTTCAGCTTATCCCATTCAGCTTTTTGAGCTGCGAAATCGGCTGCAATTTTTTCATATTTTGTTACATCAGTAGCTTCAGGGTGAATTAAAACATCTCCCTTAAGGCCATCAACAATTAGCATATCATTTTCTTTAACTTTAGCTGTAATTTCTTTTGTTCCAACGATTGCTGGAATTTCAAGAGAACGAGCCATGATAGCTGAATGCGATGTACGTCCACCAATATCGGTTACAAAAGCCTTAACAAATTGACGATTTAATTGTGCTGTATCACTTGGTGTCAAGTCATGAGCAACAACGATTACTTCTTCATCAATCATTGAAGGATTTGGTAATTTCACACCTAATAGATGACTCATTACACGTTTTGTAACATCTTTAATATCAGCTGCACGTTCTTGCATGTAAGGATTATCTTCCATGCCTTCAAACATACCGATAAACATATCCGTAACGTCTTTTAAGCCACTTTCAGCATTTACTTTATTGTCTTTGATGTTGCTTTCAATGTTCCCGATTAATTCTGGATCAGAAAGAACCATTAAGTGGGCATCAAATACTTGAGCTTCTTTTTCACCTAAGCTTTCAGCAGCTTTTTTACGGATCAATTCAAGTTCTTGTTTTGCTTTATCTAATGCTTTTGCAAGACGTTCATTTTCTGAAGCAGAGTCCTCAACTGTAATTTTGTTGAATGATAAATCGGGTTCAATTAGCATATAAACTTTAGCAATAGCTACGCCATCACTTGCTGCAATCCCCTTTAACATTTCAACCATTATTCAGCTAAGCCTTCTTTCTTCATTGTTTCTACGATTCCAGCGATAGCATCAGCTTCGTCAGCACCTTCAGCAGTAATGACAACATCAGCACCTTGGCCAACGCCTAATGACATAACTCCCATGATAGATTTTAAGTTTACAGATTTACCTTTGTATTCTAAATTGATATCTGAGTTAAATTTGCTTGCTGTTTGCACTAATAATGTAGCTGGGCGTGCATGGATCCCTGTATCTGCTACTACATGAAATTCGCGTTTTTCCATAATAATTAAGTCTCCTTCAAAATATATATTTTATTTTAGAGTTACAATTAAAAACACAATTAAAAGTCGAAAAATCGCCTTCTAATAAGTGATTATTCAAAAATAACCCTTTCATCTTTAAAGATTACCATTTTTTACATCATTCTACAACTATTTTCTGCTTTTCTTTACCGAACTTTTAATTTTCAGTCGGAACCAGACGATAAATGGTTTCACCACGAAGTTTTGCTTCTCCAACAATTTGATTTTTTTGCGGATGACTTAGCCAAATTGTTCTAAATATCATGAAATCTTCCTTTTTAACTAACAGTTCTGAAATACTGCCGGCAACCAGTTCATCCACTTGATTTTGCATTTCTTCAGATGACATTAAATTCCCTTCTTTCTAGTTATTTTACATTCTTCATCAAGAGAAAAATACTTAGGATTTTCTTGTGAACTAACTCTTCCAATATACGCTTAAACTCTGTTAATCACAAATTTATTATACTACAAATCAGAGAATACGAATCATCCAATTTACTCATTATTATTTAATAATGATGGTTTCAGCTTGGTTATATAATATAGTAGAAACTAGAATTTTCCTAATTGAAGACTATTTACATTTCACTATTTTAGATTAAAAACGGAATAGGTAGACGCTAAAGTGTAGCTCTTATAGTGATTTACATTTCACTATTTTAGATTAAAAACAGGTACCCCAATTAACCCTGTAGTATCAAGGGGTTAGAAAGGCTACTCTGTCGACCTCGTGTTTTTTTAGATTTCTTTGTTTTCATTTTAACATAACTTCACCAAATTATCATCAAGAAACCAGTATTAGCATGGGCTAGGGCAAATCTGTCGATCTCCCCACTTTTTTACACTATCGTAGGTCGACAGATTCTCACAATGTTCATTTTTAAATACACTAAAAATCAATAAATCTAAGCAAAGAACTTGAAAGTCAATAAAGGTCAGTGTATAATGATATTCATCAAGGTCAGTAAAGGTCAGCCTTTTTATTCAGTAAACTTGTTGTGCCTTTTTCTGTTCTTTGCTTAAAACTAAAAACAAACACTATTATCGAAAGGTTGTGACTTTTATGTTATGTCAAAACTGTAATCAATACGATGCAACAATTCATTTATATACAAGTATGAACGGCCAACGAGGACAAATTGATTTGTGCCAAAATTGCTATCAAGAATTAAAAGCTGCTAAAGAACGTGGCGATTTAAAAATGAACCGCCCTAGTTCGCCAGATCCTTTTGGACTTGGTGGTTTAGATGATTTATTTAAATCATTGCAAGGGAATCAACCCGCTCAAGGTCAGCCACATTCACAAAATTTACCTCCAACTCAAACTGGTGGTGGAAATGGTGGAGGTCGACGACCAAATGGTAGTCAAGGCGGCTTATTGGGAGAATATGGTACCAACTTAACTGATTTAGCCAAACAAGGAAGTATCGATCCAGTTATTGGACGCGATCATGAAATTCAACGTGTGATTGAAATACTAAATCGCCGAACTAAAAATAATCCTGTTCTAATTGGAGAACCGGGAGTTGGTAAAACTGCTGTCGTTGAAGGATTAGCTCAAAAAATTATTGAAGGCAATGTTCCTCAAAAACTAATGGATAAAGAAGTAATTCGTTTAGATGTTGCTAGCCTAGTTCAAGGTACTGGAATTCGTGGTCAATTTGAAGAACGTATGCAACAATTAATGGCCGAATTGAAAAAGAATCCTCAAATCATCCTCTTTGTTGATGAAGTTCATGAAATCGTAGGTGCTGGTAGTGCTGAGGGTAGTATGGATGCAGGCAATATGTTAAAACCTGCCTTAGCTCGTGGAGAATTGCAAATGGTTGGTGCAACCACTCTTAAAGAGTACCGTACTATTGAAAAAGATGCAGCCTTAGAACGTCGGATGCAACCTGTTCGAGTTGATGAACCTACTCAAGAAGAAACGATTACTATTCTTAAAGGAATTCAAAAAAAATATGAAGATTATCACCAAGTTAGCTATACAGATGAAGCCATTAAAAGTGCTGTAACTCTATCTAGTCGGTACATTCAGGATCGTTTCTTGCCAGATAAGGCAATTGATCTACTTGACGAATCTGGTTCTAAGAAAAATTTGACGATTCAAACAGTTGATCCTAAAATTATTGAAGACAAACTAGCCGAAGCTGCTGCTCAAAAACAAGCCGCTCTTCAGCAAGAAGACTATGAAAAAGCAGCTTTTTATCGAGACCAAGCAACTAAACTAGCTGCTATGCGCGATCAGCAACAACCTGAAACAGAAAAACCAATCGTTACTGAAAAAGATATGGAACAAATCATTGAGATGAAAACCAATATTCCAGTTGGGGATATTAAAGAAAAAGAACAAACTCAACTGCGTAATATTGCTGATGATCTAATGAAACATGTGATTGGACAAAATGAAGCCATTGAAAAAGTTTCTAAAGCTATTCGTCGTAATCGAATTGGACTAAATAAAAAGAATCGTCCAATTGGATCCTTCTTATTTGTTGGACCAACCGGTGTTGGAAAAACTGAATTAGCGAAACAACTAGCAGTTGAATTATTTGGAACTGAGGATTCTATTATTCGATTTGATATGAGTGAGTATATGGAAAAACACAGTGTTGCTAAATTAATTGGTTCCCCTCCTGGTTATGTTGGCTATGATGAAGCTGGACAGTTAACAGAGAAAGTCCGTCGAAATCCGTATAGCATTCTTTTATTAGATGAAATTGAAAAAGCTCATCCAGATGTAATGCATATGTTCTTACAGATTTTAGATGATGGACGCCTAACAGATGCTCAAGGACGTACAGTTAGTTTCAAAGATACGATTATTATTATGACTAGTAATGCGGGTACTGGAAATGTTGAGGCTAACGTTGGTTTTGCTGCTACAAATAGTTCTAAACAAAGTTCCGTGCTCAACCAACTAACAGACTTTTTCAAGCCTGAATTTATTAATCGTTTTGATGCGATTGTTGAATTCAATCAATTAGATAAAGTTCATTTAATTGAAATCGTTGATTTAATGTTACAAGATGTGAATACAATGTTAGTCGATCAAGGGATTTCAATTGATGTGGATCAAAGTGCAAAAGAAAAATTAGTTGAACTTGGGTATGATCCTAAGATGGGAGCTAGACCTTTACGTCGAGTGATTCAAGAACAAATAGAAGACAAGATTGCTGACTTCTATCTTGACCATCCAGAGATTAAGATTTTAACTGCAACATTGGATGATGCCAATGAAATCAAAGTTTTAGCAAAAGAGATAGATGCACCTACTTCTGAAGTCGTTTTAACTAAAACAGCTGACGAAGAATAACTAAAAGAACAAATCCCCAAAGTTATCTAGGGATTTGTTCTTTTTATTTGCACTTATTATCCTGTAATAATTTTTTCTGTTGGGTATAAATAATTTAAATCCTCTTTTTCTTTTGGTACAAGTAGCATCAGCATATATAACATCCCTACCCGACCAATAAACATTAAAAGCATAATCATAATTTTGCCAAAAATTGATAAACTAGGAGTAATTCCTAGGGATAAACCTGTTGTTCCAAATGCCGAAGCAACTTCTAGAACAATCGAAATCAAACTATGTTTTTCCGTGACACTTAAGACTAATACGCTGAAAAAACATAAAGCAATGGATAAATTTAAGACGACAATTGATTTCTTTATATCGTCATTATGAATACGGCGACCAAAAATATTGATATTTTCACGACTTCTAATAAATGAGAACAAATACAGTACGACAATTGCCAAAGTAGTCGTCCGAATCCCACCACCTACCGAGCTGGGACTGGCTCCCACAAACATCAAGGATGAGAATAATAATAGTGTTCCATCACTGAAATTACCTAATGGCGTTGTTAACAATCCGGCATTTCTTGTACTAATTGAAAAGAACATTGAATAAAATGCACTTTCTGTAAAATTCATTCCTTTAAAAAAGCTATTCATTTCCAACAACCAAATCAAGATGCTACCAACTACAAATAAAATCAAGAAAGCCCACATCGATATTTTAGCAAATAAGGAAAAACGAAACGGTAAATCATGTCGTTTCTTTTTATACTTGATAAAAGCTTTAATTTCAATTAAGACAGGAAATCCAATTCCACCAACAACAATCAATAACATGATAATCGTTTGGACAAAATAATCTTGGGAGAAATCCATTAATGATGTTCCTGTAATATCTGCTCCTGAGTTAGTTACTGCTGACACAGCATTGTAAAATCCAAAAAAGAAAGCATCTTTTACAGAGTAAAAACGTAAAAAATAAATACTTAAAATAAAACCTCCCACAATCTGAAACCAGACAATAATCGCTAATGCATCGCGAATTAATCGAACAATACCACTTAAGTTAGGTTGGTTCATATCAGCCATAATTAATTGTCTTTGTTTTAACGAAATCTTACGTTTTGATAAAATAAAAAATGAAGTTGAAATCATCATAATACCTAAGCTGCCTAGTTGAAATAAAACCATCAACAGGCCTATACCACCACGATTATAAGTAGTTCCTAAATCAATTGTGGTTAACCCTGTTACACTAATTGTACTGACAGCAGTAAACATCAAATCTAAAAAAGATAACGAACTTCCAGGCATCCGAAAAATGGGTAAAGCTAATAAAATTGCAGCAATCATCACTGCAATAAAGTAAAAAATGACAATCATTTGAATCGAAGAAAATCGACCAGCCAATTTTCGCAGCATTTTTTTTATTTTTGACAAAGCTTATTCCTCCAGTTCTTAATTTTGATAACTATTTTTCCATTTACTATGTACCTGGTCCCTTGAATAGTATAACTAATTCTATCACATTTTCACCAAATAAAAAGATGAAATAAATAGGCTATAATCTTTGATAAACACTACCATTAATTATATAATAGAATTGATAAGATAAACTACTCGAAGAGGTGAGAAGTAAATGAAATTAATCGATGTAACTAATAGTCATTCTGCTTTAGTCACAGAACAGTTAGGAAACACAGATGCAGTCTTTATCAAAGTCTATTCCTTAGGTCAAACAACCATTATTTATTCAGGAGCTGCTACTCATAAAGATGTTATTTTAACAAATAAAATGCGCAATATTAAAAACAATGAAGTCAGTTTTGCAATCTCCGATATTTTAGAAACTACTCCGGATAATGTTGATATTCTGAAAGCACCTAATTTAGTTGAAATCTCTGTTAATTTATAATACAATCTGCTAAACCATGATACCTAGCTGTCTAAAAACAATGTTTAGCTAATAATAAAGTCCAGGATTTACCTTTATAAGGTAAATCCTGGACTTTATTATTTTTTACAGCAATGCACTTAATTCTACATTTGGGTACTTATCATTAAACCAACGCATCGCAAATTGATTTTCAAATAAGAATAAAGGCTGATCGTATCGATCACGTACTAATAAGTTACGACTTGAAGACATGTTTTCATCTAGATCTTCCGGACGAATCCAGCGAGCAATTTTATTCCCCATAGAGGTCATAATAACTTCCGCATTGTATTCTCCAAGCATTCTGTGTTGGAAAACTTCAAATTGTAATTGTCCTACAGCTCCTAGAATGTATTCCTCAGTGTGATACGTTTTATAAAGCTGAATCGCACCTTCTTGAACAAGCTGATTCATGCCTTTATGGAATGATTTTTGTTTCATTACATTTTTAGCACTAACTTTCATAAACATCTCAGGAGTAAATTGTGGGAGCTTCTCATAGGATACATTCATTTTTCCTTCAAATAAAGTATCCCCGATTTGGAAGTTTCCTGTATCGTATAATCCGATAATGTCTCCTGCAACAGCATGTTCCACTGTTTCACGACTTTCCGCCATAAATTGAGTTGAATTAGATAACTTCATCTTACGAGCAGTTCGTGATAAGGTCACATCCATTCCACGTTCAAATTGACCTGAGCAAATACGTAAAAAGGCAATCCGATCTCGGTGAGCAGGGTCCATATTGGCTTGAATTTTAAAGACAAATCCTGAAAATTCACTTGTGTATGGACTAATTTTTTCACCATCATCTGTTTTATGGGCTGTTGGACTTGGAGCAAATTGCAAATACGTATCTAGGAATGTTTGTACACCAAAATTCGTTAAGGCTGATCCAAAGAATACTGGTGTTAATTCACCTCTAGCAATACGTTCTTCTGAGAATTCATTTCCAGCTTCATTTAACAACTCAATATCTTCTAACGCTTGATCGTAAACATTAGAAATTTTAATTGGATGATCTCCTTCGATTTTACCTTCTGCATTTAATTCAACAAAGCGTTCACCGCCATTTTCATCAGGGCGGTGAATTTCAATGCGTTTATTATAGTTATCATATAATCCTAATAATCCTTTACCCATACCAATTGGCCAGTTCATTGGGTAAGAATCAATTTCTAATACTTCTTCCAGTTCTGCTAGTAAATCAATCGGTTCTTTTCCATCACGATCTAGTTTATTGATGAATGTAAAGATAGGAATCCCGCGCATACGACAAACTTTGAATAATTTCTTTGTTTGTGGCTCAATTCCTTTTGCACTATCAATGACCATCACAGCACTATCTACAGCCATTAAAGTACGGTAGGTATCTTCTGAGAAATCCTCATGCCCTGGTGTATCTAAGATATTTACGCGCTTTTCTTGATAGTCAAATTGCATAACTGAACTTGTTACCGAAATCCCACGTTGTTTCTCAATCTCCATCCAATCGGATTTTGCAAATTTACCTGTTTTTTTACCTTTTACCGTTCCAGCTTGGCGAATCGCCCCACCAAAAAGTAAAAGCTGTTCTGTAATTGTTGTTTTACCAGCATCTGGATGCGAAATAATCGCAAAGGTTTTACGCGATGCTACTTCTTTTTTTAATTTTTGCTCCATCGTATCATTCCCTCATTTATTCAAATTTTATCTAATTTAATTATTTAATAGTTCAATTGCTGACTACATTTCTTCACCAATTTCCTCTTAGTTTATTTAATTATCATTCCAAAAGAAACATTAACTAGCTTATTATAGCATTTTAAGGCGCCTTTTTAAATCCCAATTTAAAAACTTTCTACTATTAATAGAAGATTGTCACACCTTACGAATAATTCAAGATAACTTCTAGACTTAATCTATGATTTTAGTTAAACTAATTTAGAAGACCATTTATGGAAGGAGCAAACTATGGCTTATAAAAGATATCTACTAATCGATCAATTTCTGTATGAACATAAAAAAGAGATTATAGATGGTTGGTTTACATTTTATTATACAAAAACACAAGAATATCGGTTGCATTCAAATTTTGATGAATTTAGTGAAAATTTGAAAGTTGAAGTTACTTATCTATTTAAAAAATCTTTAGCACATACGTTTAAATCCAAAGAAATGAATCAAGAGCATCACCACTTTGGTGAGAATCGAGCAGCCATTTCAACTTCTTTGGAAGATCTTAGTACAATGACCTTTTCAATGGAAGCCTACATTGGTCAATTTTTATCTAATGAGCTAGAAAAAGGTACTTTGGTCATTTCTTATCAAGATCTATTTAATTACTCTGTTCGTATTCGTGTCTATTTTACTGCTGCATTCCAATCTATTTTGGCTGGATATATGAGTTACTTGGTTGGGCATATGAATGAAATAATGGGTTAACCTTCTTTTTCTAAAAAAGAGCGTGAATCAAACTACAAAATAGTTTGACTCACGCTCTAAAATTTTATCATTTTTTGCAGTATTAAGTGTTTAAAAGTTTAACATGAATTGACATTAAACGGGTACTTTCAACTTCTTTAGAAATCAATTCAACTTTATCTAATTTTAACGAAATATTCTCATTATTCTCTGGAATTGTACCTAATTCAGTTAACATATAGCCTGCAATTGTATCAACATCCTTGCCTTCTATATCTAAATCAAATAATTCATTGAATTTTTCAATAGGCATTCGACCTTGAATAATGTAATTTCGGTCATCTACTTTAGCATATAAATCGGAAATTTCATCATACTCATCTTCAATCTCGCCAACAATCTCTTCAACTAAATCTTCCAGTGTCACAATTCCTACAACGCCGCCATATTCGTCTAAAAGGACGGCCATCTGATTTTGTGTTTTCTTTAATTCAAACAATAAATCATCAATGAAAATTGTTTCCGGTACAAATAATGCTTCATTTAAAATTGATTGTATCTCAATTTTTTCAAAACTCACTCGTTTAGCTTCTTTTAATACATCTTTTAGATGAATCACACCAACAATCGAGTCTTTATCTTCTTTATAAACGGGAACTCGTGAATAGCGACAATCCAATAGCAAATCAATATTTTCTTGATCGCTATCTTCAATATTAATCATAAAGGTATCTGTTCTTGGTACCATTACTTCACGAGCCATTTTAGTATCTAAGGAAAAGACACCTTTTATCATATGAAATTCTGAAGCTTCTAGAATACCGTCCTTTTGACCGCTTTCTAGCATAAAACGCATTTCATCTCGTGTTAGTTTTTCTTCCTCTTTTACCATCTCTATTGGTGTTAATTTTACTAGTAGATCTGTTGAAAAAGATAAGAGCATCACAAAAGGTTTCATAATTTTTCCGATTAAAGTAATCGAACCGACACTAAATTTAGAAACAGCCTCTGCTTTTTGCATGGCAATTCTTTTAGGATACAACTCTCCAAAAACTAACGTTACATAAGATAAGATAACCGTCACTACAATAATTGAAACTTCTTTTCCCCAAACAGCATTTCCAAATACCGGTTCTAATCTAGTTGCAATACTTGTAGCAGCTGACGCACTTGAGAAAAATCCGGCTAACGTAATCCCAACTTGAATTGTTGCTAAAAAACTGTTTGGATTTTCTAGTAATTTCACAAGTCGTTGAGCCTTTTTATCTCCATTATTCGCTTGGTTTTCCATTCTTCCCTTATTAAGAGATACTAATGCAATTTCTGCTGAAGCAAAAAAAGCATTTAATAGCGTTAAAGCTAAAATTAAAATCAATTGTCCAACAATCGACTGACTTTCAGGGTCAGGGGTCATTCAAACATCCACTCCTCTTTCTTTTCAATTTATTTTTTATTAGTGAATTTAATCATAGCATATTCCTTAGTCAATGACAATACCGATAAAACACGTTAGTTATTTTTATAAAAACAAAAAAGCAAGCTTAAACGAAACTAATTTACTAGTTCAGCTTAAGTTCACTTCATAGATTTATACATTATTTAGTCATTAAATCCTTTTTTCCCAACATATCCATCTTTTGACCAAATATTTTTCTTGGCCTTTCTTGCACTTTCTTCCGCATCCTTTAACTTTTGAAAGTATAATTCATCACCTGAATAATAGCCTAAACGTGCTAACCCTTCTTTTAATAAAACTTCCTCTACCAATTCGTTATCTGCATAAAGATAGGCTAAGGTTCGGTCATATTGATCAACTTTTTCATGTTTGGGATCATACTCAATGGTTAGTTTTTTACCTTTTAAATAGCTTGTTAAAAATTCTTTTGCTTCTTTCCCGTATGGTTGAGCGCTTCCGGTCTTTTGCGTATTACTTTCAGGTGTATCAATTAATAGAAGACGCATTCTTTTACGCTCACCTTTATCTTTCATAAGAATAGTATCACCATCCACAACTCTTTCTAGAGTCACTTCGGTTTGATCCTTTGATTGAGCCGATTGCTGCTCTTGTGTCTTTGTTTCACTAGGCTGTTGATTTTCATTAACAAATAAAGCACCAATTCCAATCGCTGCTATTGCCGTCACAATTGAAATAATTTGTTTCATATTCTTCATAGTCATTTCCTTCTCTCTTCCATTAAAAGCTTCCATCATACTCTAGCATAAATTTTACTAAGGGCATAGTGGAAATTTCTATTTAATGAAAAAAACTAGCTACCCACCTAAATAATTAAGGAGTAACTAGTTAACGATTTATTTTTCTGCTAATTTACGTTCTTGCTCTAACGCTGCTTGAGCAAGGATGTTTAAATAGTTCCAAGGGCGATCAAAATGAGGCTGGAAGAAGAAATCAACATAAGCTAAATCTTCAGTTGTCATTTTGTTTTGAATACATAACGATAAGGTATTTGCTGATTGAGTTACATCGTATTTCGACATAATTTGTCCACCAACAATACGGTTTGTTCCTACTTCATAAACTAACTTCATTGTTACTTTTTCAGTTGTAGGCATAAATTCAGGACGGTAATTGTCTTCAACTACAACTGAACGAACGTCTAAACCAAAGTGCTGCGCACTTCCAACGTTGACTCCAGTTGAACCAATGTTGAAACCGAATAAATATAAACCAGAAGTTGATTGTGTACCGCGATATTTTACTTTTTCACCAGCAATATTTTTTCCAACCAAGCTTCCCATACGAACTGCATTTGTTGCTAAGGGAATATATGCTGAACCACCAGTTGGGTTGTAATGAACTGCACAGCTATCACCAGCAGCAAAAATTGCTGGATCACTTGTACGCATATATTCATCAACAACAATGGCACCATTTGGTAACATCTCTACTTTACCTGATAGTAATTCAGTATTCGGTTTAAATCCAACACATAAAATAACTAAATCAGCTTCGTATTCACCTTTTGGTGTTTTAACAGATTTTACAGTTCCAGTTTCATCTGGAATAAATGCTTCAACTGCTTGATTTAATGCTAAAGTTACACCACGCTCTTGTAAATCTTGTTCTAAAACATCAGTAAATTCTTTATCTAAATATTTATTTAGAATACGGTCTAACCCATCAATTAAGGTTACTTTTTTACCAGATTCAGCAAATGCTTCAACTAATTCAATCCCAATATAACCGCCACCAACAATAACGATTTTTTCAGCTGTTTCAGCTTGTTTAATGATTTCATTGGCTTGATTGTAGTTTTTACATAATAAAATATTTTTATTCTTAATGCCTTCGATTGGTGGGATAATTGGCCAAGAACCAGTTGTCATGACTAATTTGTCGTAATCAACACTAAAGGTTCCACCATTCTGAATATCTTCAACTAATACAGATTTTTTCTCTGTATCAATGCTTTGTACATTGTGTTCCATCTTAACTGTAGCACCCATACTTGCTAATTCTTCAGGATTTGAATAAAACAATCCAGCGGGATCTTTTACTACTCCACCAACATATAGTGCAATACCGCACGAAAGGAATGACACATTATCATTTCGTTCAAAAACAAACACTTCAGCTTCTGGATGTTCTGTTAAGATTGTTTTTACTGCTGCTGTTCCTGCATGGGTACAGCCTACTACTACTACTTTCATCAATAAATTCCCCCTATATTTAAGCCTATATAGTCATAAGCTAATTGATAACAATAATCATTATTACTAAATAACTATATCACATGAGCCTTCAAAATACTATGGTTTAATCTATAGTTTTGATAATATTTTTCATTTTTTATTTTATTCCGCACTTTTTTCACAAACTAAATCAAAGAAAAAAAGCTTAAGAGTAAAGTTTCACTAAGTATTTCGTAAAAACTTAGTGAAATTTTAATAGTCAACTTTTTACAAAATTACTATTTTCTTAAACTTTTATTTTTGAATTCAATTTTACCCAATTAACTCATCATTCTGAATTTTCGTCTTCTGGATTTACTTTTGACGGTTCTCTTGCCAGAGCTAAATGATTTTTACGCAATTTTAAAATATCACGAATATAAAGAATAACAGTTTTTGCCACAGCGTAGAAAGGCACACCTAAAATCATTCCAATAATTCCAGCCAAATTTCCAGCAACTAATAAAATTACAATAATTGTCAATGGATGCATAGATAAAGATTTTCCAATAACATTTGGTGAAATTAAATTGCCATCAATTTGCTGCACAACTAAAACAACGACACAAACTAGTACAGCTTTTAGAGGTGATACAGTCAGACCGATAATGACTGCTGGAACTAATCCAAAGTATGGTCCAACATACGGAATAATATTGGTTACACCAGCAATAAAGCCTAATAAGAAACCATATGGCAAGCCAATAATTAGATAACCAATAAACGTAAAGGTTCCAACAAAAAGGCAAACTAATGCTTGTCCGCTAATATAAGAAGCAACGGTATTGCTCATTTGTTTTAATAACTCTAAAACTTTTCCACGATAATCGCTAGGGAAGAATTTTGTAACAGATGGACCAAATTTGTCCCCATCTTTAAACATATAGAAGAGTACAACCGGAACGGTTAATACCACTAACGTAACATTGGTTACCGCACCAATGATTGAACCTAAACTAGTTGTTAG
This sequence comes from Carnobacterium gallinarum DSM 4847, assembly GCF_000744375.1. Taxonomy (NCBI): domain Bacteria; kingdom Bacillati; phylum Bacillota; class Bacilli; order Lactobacillales; family Carnobacteriaceae; genus Carnobacterium; species Carnobacterium gallinarum. The sequence goes on from NZ_JQLU01000003.1 coordinate 174,319, forward strand.
GCTTCCAAACACATTTGTTGCAATCTTGCCAATTGAAATATCGGATTCTTTCAATCTATCGTCTAACTTCAATTCTCTAAGCCATGGTTGATTAATGATGTTGTTGGATACTTTCTCCAACTCTTTCAAATACTGAGGCAAATGATTCATTAACTGCCCAATTTGTGTAACTAAATTAGGAATAACAGCTAATGCTAAAAAGATAATCGCTCCCACTAACAATAAAAATACAATCCAAATGGCATAATTTCGTTTAATATTTAATTTACCTAGTAAATTAATAACTGGATTTAACATATAAAATAAAAATCCAGCAATCATAATTGGGGCAAATAAAGTTGAAACGAAAGTTCCTACTGGAGCAAATAAAAAATCAATTTTAGTGCACATAAAAATTAAAGCTGCAATCACTAATAACCAAATACTCCAAAACATCAGTTTGGAATTCTTAAACAGACCCATTTATTAAAACCAGCTCCTTTTTACTATTGATTTATTCTCTATTCTTTAAAAAAAGATGACTCTAAATAAAAATTCTAAAAAATTATCTATTGTCACTCTTTATTGTACTCAATAAGTAAGCTTCAATCAATCTTTCTGTTGCATCAATTGAATCTTGATGAGTTCGCTCGTAAGCATGGCTTGCTTCAATTCCTGCACCAACCAATCCGTGGCGTACATCTGCGCCAGCTTTCATCGCAGCTGAAGCATCACTTCCATAAAAGGGATAAATATCTAGTTGATAAGGGATTTGATTTTTTTCACATAAAGCTGTGAGTTCTTTTCTAAATTCATAATGATAAGGACCACTAGCATCCTTCACACAAATTGATACTGTATATTCATCTGTTTGTTGATCGTCACCCATAGCGCCCATATCAACCGCTAAGTAATCAACAACTTTATCTGATATATTAGAATTTCCTCCGTAGCCTATTTCTTCGTTATTAGAAATAAAGAAATGCGTTGTATGAGGTAATTGGATTTGCTCTGTACTTACTTTCTTTAAAAATTGAAGCAAAATCGCTACACTAACTTTATCATCTAAATGACGTGATTTAATAAAGCCACTTGCAGTAATCTCAGTTCGTGGATCAAAACTAATAAAATCTCCTACCTGAATTCCTAATGCTTTTGTTTCTATATCATTTTGAACTTTCTCATCAACCCGAACCTCCATATTCGTTTGATTACGATCGGCTGTTCCAGCATCTGAATAAACATGGACACTTGTTTGATGCATAAGAATGGTTCCACTATAAATTTTTCCATTTGTAGTGTGAATCTGGCAATACTCACCTTCAATCGCGTTAAATCGAAAGCCACCGATTAAATCTAGCTTTAAACGTCCATCTGGTTTAACTGCTCTCACCATTGCCCCTAAAGTATCAACATGAGCCGTAACAAATCGTTGTTCATTATGATTCTGACCTTTTACTGTGATAATCAATGAACCTTTGTGATTCACTTTTGCATCATACCCCCATTTAGCGACTAGCTTTTTAATATGGGCAATGATTTCAAAAGTATTGCCTGTAGGTGAGGCAATATTTGTTAATTCTGATACTAATTCAATGGTGTTTTTTTCCATTCGTCTCTCTCCAATCCAGTTTATATAAACTTAGTATACCTTACTTATGATAGAAATAAACAGCAGAAACATTTTTCTAAACAAAGAATTTTTCTTTATGCAACAATTTCAGTCGCATCTCAAACTAGTCACGCCTTTTCGTTCTTACATTCACTACTAAATTCTTGTTTTGACTGCATAATTATGCTACGCTAAAAGAACGTTGAATCTGTTGTGATTCATGTTTTTATTTTAATGATGGAGGTAATTTTATGGAATTCCAATGGACAACTGATTTAAATTCTGTAGCATATCAGGACGGATTAAATATCCGGAAAAAAGTCTTTATTGAGGGTCAACAAGTAGATCCAGCAATTGAGATTGATGACTTAGAAAATAAAACTTTGCATGTTATCGGGTATAGCAACAACATACCAGCTGCTGTGGCTCGGATTTATCCAATCAAAGAAAACAATTATAAAATTCAGCGAGTGGCTGTTTTAGCAGAATTTCGTGGTCAACATTTAGGTGAAGACTTGATGATAGAAATTGAACGGACGGCTAGAGAAGCTGGAGTTCATGCATTAGTACTTGGCGCTCAAGATCATGCCATTGGCTTTTATGAAAAGTTAAACTACCAAATTGATGGAGCAGGTTTTGTAGAAGCAAACATTCCTCACCACAATATGAAAAAAATACTTGCTTAATTCAAGAAAAAAAGATGACAGAAATTAAACTTTCTGCCATCTTTTTTTGACTCTTAGTTTTTAATTCTATAAGTTTTACCTGGTAAACGCACTTCAATAAAATAGGCGTCAGTTGTTTTTACATTACCCGTTGTCCAAACTTTATATGTGCTATTCCATAAGGAATAATGAGCTGCTCCTTTGGCTATATCTGAAGCGTAACTACCATTTTTAATTAGCACAATTGTATAATTTTTGTATAAATCATTCGCAAAAGTAACTTCTACCTTATTATTTGCGTAGTTAAATTTTTTGAATAGATTTTGCAAGAATAGTTGTTGTGCTTTTTCTAATCTCTTAGTGTAGTTTCCAACGTGAGTACTTCCGCTAGATGTAATAGCATTTTTTACTTGATCAAGTTCCGTTTGAGTTACAGTACTAGTTAATTGTGTTTGAGTTGCATCAGTAAATAATGCATCCAAGCGTTTTTCAATAATTGTATCATTAGTTGTTAACTCATAAATGGTATACGTTTTGTCGGCCATAGGAACTTTAAGCTTCATTACGTTAGTATTTTCTAAAACAGCTGGAACTAGCCAATCTGCTTCTACTCCTATCGTTGAGTTATTTGCTACTCCTAAATCTAAGCTTGAAACTTTTTCATTATTAAGCTCCATTTCAATCGAGTATTGTTGATAGATTGAACTAGCTAGATTAATTTGAACGCCTGTTTCTAACACTTTAACCCCAGCAACTAATTTGTTTACAAATAACTGTTGTGCTTTTTGATAAATAACCAAGTACGCGTCTTTACGGTCACTTGTATTGATTTTTTCTAGTAGTGTTGATAGTTGGTCTTGAGAAACACTGTCAACTAAAGCAGTTTGTTTTGCATCAGTAAATAATGCATTTAAGTCTTGGAATAAGGTTTGATCTGTTACTTTCAGTTTAGCTAATGACAGATAACGGTACGTTTTATCTAATACAAAAATTTCCACAATGTCATTATCTTTAACTTTATCTGGTGTGGTAATTTCTAAACTTTTGGCTGTTGCTTTCCCAACTCCGTAAAGAACTTCTCCATTATCAACTTCTGCGATGATTTGATTGTTTCTTGTAACTAGATAATTGTAATTCGCTAGCCAGTTAGAATCTAGAACAACTTTCACCGCATTATCTGTTATATTAAATTCCAAAACTGATTTTTTTAAATAATACAATGCTGGATTATACTCGTATTTATCAGCGGGCAAATCCAATGTAACTTCTGTTGTATTACTATTTTCCCAAATATTTTTAGTTAATGGTGGTAATTTTGCTAGTTCTGCTTTCGTAGCTTCACTTAGCTTCATTCCCCACATCTCATAGAAAGTAGTTAAGTTTACATTAGCTAGTTTTGATGTTTCTAGCATGAACTTCTGTTTTCTTTCTTCATCATTTTTTGGTTTTTCTGAATTTGGCATCACTCGATAAATTTGATGCAATTGTGGATAAAATTCGTTACCAAATGTAAGTTTTAATTGCCAAAACATAGCTAATTTTGCAGTGACATTTAATGTTTCATAATCTTTAGTTGTTTTTTTGAAATAAGTCTGCAATCCAGGATATTCCTTGTCCACCGCAGCTGATCTTTTGCCTGATGTAGCTTCTTGAGCCGTCATGGAATAAAGGTTAACTGTCACTTCACTAACTCCTGCCCATGTCCAAGCAGGTTGTTGATGTTGATGTCCTGCTTCATGCCACGGACCCCAACCATTAGTCGTTGTTAATAAACGATTAGCTGCCGCATCCCCATTAAATCCCATATGACCATTAGTTGCGTACATATAAGCTGACGTTCCTGTATGAGTAACAAAGTGTTGAAAATGTGGATCTCCTAAATAATCTTCACGACCATTTTCTTCTACTCCTGAAATTTTATCTTCTGCATCTAAAAACGTATCATAGTAAGTCATCAAAACTGTTGGATCAACTTTATACTTTTTGACTTGTGCATAATCAACTGTCAGGATTGCTTTTCTACTAACTAGTTGAACTGCTTTTGCTGTAGGATTTACCTTCAACATTTCTTGAAATTCAGCATTCGTAGTTTCACCTAATTTAAAAAATGGAATTTTTTCTAACTCACTTTTAATCTCATAGTGAACTTTTCCACCTTTGTTGCTATTTGATAAAAATAATGGACCTTCAGATGTTGCAATGAATGTATTCTCACCAACTACTAAAGAATAAGTACTAACGGTATCTCGTCTAGGAGCTCCAATACTTGCTTTCACTAAGTTATTTTTAAACTCATCTGTTGTTGTTACTGTAATGGTAACCGATTCACCTTTTTTTACATAAAAACCTGTTGCTTCCCATTCTGAAAATGCTAAGCGACGCCCTAAACGATTTTGAACATTTGTTGGGGTATCCTTCCCTGTAATTTCAATAATCTGATTCTCTGTTGCTGTAGCAATTGGTTGTTGCGTCATCAGCATCATAAAACCAATTAAAAAAATTGCAACTAAACTAATTTTTTTCATAATCATCCTCCAAGATATTAATATTCTTTTAACATGATTATTATACGCTATTTTCTATCATTTTGTTTTCACATTTTTTATCTATTTTTGGAAAAAAAAAAGTATCAAGGAAAAAAATGATTAGCTTCTCGCAATAAACTAGGAGTCACAATTTTTTTTAAAGGCACTCCTATACGATAAATAGATAGATAATGATAATGATTTACTCGCTTTTAACTTTTTTTAATTTCACAACGCTATTATTGAAGAAACTACTTTTTAATTAACTTTTTTACAAATTAAGAGCGTGAAATAAAACTATTTTCCAATTTTATTTCACGCTCTTAAAACTTATTTGATTTTTTTAATTAACAACGCTTCACGTTTAGCTTTCATCTCTTTTAAACGTTTTTCTTTTTCATTTGCGACTTTTTCAATTTTCCGAAGAGTGCTTGTTTCTGTTTTTAAATAACTAAGATTTAATACGTCTCCAATTTGATAGTCTTTTGGCAAATCATCCACTGTCAGATAATATGGAGCCGTTCCATTATCAGGAATCAATCGAGCAATTCTATCATCAATTTCTTCTAAAACCAGTTTCATTTTTTACGGCTCCTTTTCAGTTTTGACTTTATATTGACCCGCTTTATCAATCGTAACAGTAATCGTACCATTTTTATCTGTTCCATAAGTTGGAATTTTCAAGCTGTCTAATCGTTCAATGGTTTCAGTGCTAGGATGGTTGTAACTATTATTTATTCCAGCTGAATAGATAGCTAACTCTGGTTTCACTTTATTTAACCAGACCAAACTATTGCTTTCTTTAGAACCATGATGGCCAACATGGAATAAGGTTGATTGGACAGGCAGATTCTTTTCAATAATTTCTTTTTCAACACGACTTGCTGCATCCCCACTGAATAAACTACTAAAACTTCCAATTGAGATTCTGGTAATAATTGAATCGTCATTTTGATTACTTTTAGCCAGTTCTGTTGGATTAAACACTTCTAGATTAAATGGACCTATTTTTTGAGTTTCACCACTTTTTGGTTCTTCGTAGGAAGTATTTTTACTTCCAATGGCATCTATGACCTTCTCATAAACCTTAGTTGTTGTATCATGTCCGTTCATCCACACTTTTTTGACATCAAAATACTCCACTACTAAATCAGCATTGCCAATATGATCTGAATCGTTGTGAGTTAGAATTAGCAGATCGATTTTACCTCCGACACCAATATACTCATTTAAATAATTAATGATTCGCTTTTCCTTATCATCGTAACGACCTGTATCAATTAAAATATTAGTGCCGTCTGTTCCCTGGATTAATGTCGCATCCCCTTGACCAATATCCAAAAAACGCATCGTAACTTCTTCAGTTACAACTGGTTTTATCTTTGGATTTGATTGTTTTTTTGGTTCTATATTTTTATTTATATACTTTTCTATTTGATTAGGAATTTGAGTGATTTTTTCAGTTAAGCTGGCTGTGGAATCTGTATTTTGTCCAATTATCAAGCCTAGTGACACACCTATAAATAAAATGAATAATACCAATGAATAATTTGTTTTTAATTGTTTTGATTTCTTAGAAGACGTTCTTTTTTTCTGTTTTTTTTGTGGCAAAAAGCTCACTCCTTTATAAAAAAACTGAGTAGAAAAAAACTCAGTTTCACCATCTTATGAATAATTGAATCTAATATAAAAAATTGCTTTAGCTTGTCCCAATAAAATAAGACATAAATAAGGCTGCAATATTAAAATAAATCAAAACACTTGTTAAATCACTTAATGTGGTAATAAATGGCCCACTCGCTACTGCTGGATCAAAACCTAAACGATCCATTAAAACTGGAATTAAGCTACCCGCTAAATTAGCCACAGTAATAGCACAAAGCATTGCCATACCAATGACAAAGCCTAAAATAAAATTATCTTTCCAAATGCCAACCACAATAAAAATTGTCAGTCCTGTCACTAATCCCGTTACTAACCCTGTTGAAATTTCACTTAAAATCATTTTACCAAAGTTTACTTGACCTTCTTCTTTGGTTGCTAATTTCCGAACAGCTACCGCTAGAGATTGGGTTCCTGCATTTCCAGCAGTACCAGTAATTAAAGAAATAAAAACTGCTAAAATACTCGCATCACTAACCATTACTTCATACCGGCTAATTAAAGATGCTGTGCTCATTCCTAGGAATAATAGTGTAATAACCTGCATTCCCGAAACACCTAACTATGATTTAACAAAAAAAAGCTGAAACCATTGATATTAATAGGTTTTAAACACTCTCGCCATTACATAAACCTAGTTATGTGTTATACTATACATAACTAGGAGGCGGCAGAATGGCTATTATAAACCAGTTTGATAAACGAAGTGGCATTACCTATGTTTACGAATCCATATCCTATTGGGATAAGGAAAAGAAACAACCCCGGGCGAAACGCACACTGATCGGTAAGCGTGATTCTAATACAGGAGAAATCATTCCGACCGATGGTCGTGGCAGAAAACACAAGGAGGATCCGGAAGCTGCTAACTCAAGGAAACCAGGACCGGTACCTATCGAAATAGCTAGCCGCAGGTTTTACGGTACCACATATCTACTGGATGAGATTGGTAAAAAACTGGGTCTAACAGAAGATCTTAAGCAATGCTTTCCCGCTAGCTACAAACAAATCCAATCCATTGCTTACTATATGATTCTTGAATCTGAATCCCCGCTTTTTCGTTTTGAAAAATGGAGCACACTTCATAAGCATCCCTATGATAAAAATATTTCTTCACAGCGCAGCAGTGAACTTTTTTCAGATATTTCTGAAGAAGAAAGAACAAAGTTCTTTATGCTTCAGGAGAAACGACGCTCCGGAGATGAATACTGGGCTTATGATACTACCTCAGTGTCCAGTTATTCCCAAACGCTTCGCCAAGCTCAATATGGCAAAAACAAGGAAGACGATAGACTGCCTCAGATTAACTTGGCACTCGTATTCGGTGAAAAATCCGGTCTTCCTTTCTATTATCGAAAGCTAGCCGGCAACATTCCGGATGTGCGGACTGTTCAAAATCTTCTAGCGGATTTTGCAGTTCTCGGCTTTGATAAAGTGAAACTGGTCATGGACCGTGGATTTTATAGCGAGGCGAATGTCAACGGCCTTCTTAAGGATCACTTGAAATTCATTGTTGCGATTCAGACAAGCAATTGCTTTGCACGCAAAGCAATCGATACCGTTTATGACAACTTCCGTTCTTTCGAGAACTTCGATGAGCAGCATGAATTGTATTCCAAGACTGTCCTTTCAGAATGGGAATATAAGCAAGAACGCCCCTACAAGAAGGATGTTCTCACAGATAAAAAGCGGGTTTATTTACACATTTACTTCAACATCGATAAGTTTGCTGAAGATGAAACCAACTTCGATCGTAAACTTATGGCTATGCGGAAGGAGATTCTGAGTGGCAAACGTGTTGCGAAACATGAGCGATTCTACAAGCAGTATTTCCAAATTAAAGAAACTCCGATTCGTGGCTTACAGGTTACTGTTATAGAAGATGCAGTGAAGGCGACAAAACGTTATTATGGCTACTTCACTTTGATATCCAACGAAAAGATGGATGCCATGGCCGCACTGGAATTATACAGAAACAAAGATCTCATCGAGAAAGCCTTTGGTAATATTAAAGACCGCTTAAATCTTCGCCGCCTATTGGTGTCATCTGAGAAAAGCCTTGACGGAAAACTCTTCGTTGCATTTGTCGCGCTCATATATTTATCTTATCTCAAAAAACACATGCATGAAGCAGAACTTTATCAAAACTATACGATTCAGTCTGCCTTGGATAAACTTGATATTATAGAATGTTTTGAGTATCCAGGCTACGACCTTAGGGTCGGTGAGGTTCTTACAAAGCAAAAACAAATTTACGAAGCACTAGGCATCACCCCGCCTGCATAGTTATGTGTTGGCGGGAATCCAGGTAATAAGCCAAGGCAAACGTTTTGATGCTGCAATAAATGGATTTTCTGTTGTTTCATCAACATCAACCCCCGCCAAACCAGAGTAATCACTTGTTGCTTCATCATCAATGACATCAATGATATCATCAACGGTAATAATTCCTAATAAATGATCTAAATCATCTACAACTGGAACCGCTAAGAAATCATAATCTCGAATAGTTTTAGCAACATCTTTTTGATCGTCATTTACATTAACAAAAACTGGGCGTTCACTCATTAAATCCGAAATTAAAGCATCATCTTCATTAATGATTAAATCCCTTAATGAAATTACCCCTACTAAAGTCTCATCGATATCCATTACGTATACATAATAAATAGTTTCTGCTTCTAACGCTTTGCTTTTTAAAATAGCCATTGCTGAACGAACTGTTTGGTTTGCAACGATTGAAACAAATTCCGTTGTCATAATCGCTCCGGCTGTTTCATCTTTATAATGTAATAATTCTTTTATTTCAGAGGCGCTCTCTTCATCCATCATCGTTAAATAATTTTTGACATGTTGCGAATCTAGTTGTTTTAAAATATCAACAGCATTATCGGTATACATGTTAGAAAGCATGTCTGCGGCATATTGATTGTCCATCTCTTTTAAATAAATCTCAACAGATTCTTCATCTTCTTCGATAACTTCAAACATATCTGCCATTTCTTTAGGAGATAAGAAATGATAGAGTTTTTGTCGTTCTGTTTTGGTTAGACTTAAATAAAATTGTCCTTGTTCGTAGGTATGCAGGGATAGAAATTCTTCTCTAAATTCATGGATATTATCCATTTGTAGTAAATCTCTTAGTTGTTGCATTTTTTCTTCGATTTCTAATTGGCTTTCATTCACTATTTTCTATCTCCTTTCACTCTGAATAAACCTACATTTCTGCGGCTGTTATCCAGTGACCTATATCCTCAGGATAAGGAGCTTTTATCTGCATTTTTTCTTGAGTAAATGGATGAATAAACTGAAGCTCTTGGCAATGCAAGGCCTGTCTTTGAATCCATTGATTATGGACGCCACCATATAAATCATCCCCCACTAAAGGATGACCACTATGAGCAAAATGAACTCTAATTTGATGCGTTCGTCCTGTATGGAGCTGAATATCTACCAGGGTTGCGTCTGAATATCTTTTTTTTACCCAGTATTCAGTTAGCGCATATTTCCCATCTGAACGAACAATTCGTTTAATAATTGAATCTGGTGGTCGCCCAATAGGCGCTTCAATCTTCCCATGGTCTGCCCCATCCATTGTACCTGTGACTAATGCCAAATAACGCTTAACAAGTTTTTTTTCACGTAGCTCTTGATCCATTAATGCATGAGCGTATCCGTGTTTAGCAAATAACATCAGGCCTGTTGTATCTCGATCCAATCTAGTAACAATATGCACAACTTGATCAATATAAGCTTGACGACAATAATAGCCTTTAACCCGATTCGCCATACTTTGTTGCGGACTTAACTGAGAAGGAATCGAAACAACTCCATAGGGCTTATTCACAATTAAATAATGGTCATCTTCATAAATAATCTCAATAGGATTATCAACCGCTACCGTTGTTTCATACCCCTCTTCATCGGGAGTTGTAATGGTTACTTGATCTCCATAAGTTAAATAGTGAATGGCATTTTCAACTTGGTTATTAACTTCAATTTTACCACCTTGAAATTTTATTTTTGCTAATAACCCACGGGAAACACCCTTTGTACGTAAAAACTGTTTGACTTGATGTGATTCTTTTTCTAGATATTGCCAACTAAATTTCATGACTCTTCTTCGCTCCAATAAAGGCATCTTCAACACGGCTCCAAAAATGCGTATGACGGTAACGCGCAAAATGAATTCGTTCCTTAGATATCCGGTAATTAATTTCAATAATATTTTTTTCAGCTGAGGTTAACTGATCAATCGTTAAAATAAAACCATCTTCAGTAGCTGGCTTTAATTTGATCCACTCATTTGGTGCAACAATCATTGGTGAACTCAATGTCCGAAAAACACGATTATTAATTGAGGCTATTTCCGTTAATTGCAATGCCTCCAAACGAGGATGAATTACAGCACCACCCACTGACTTATTATATGCAGTAGAACCTGTTGGAGTAGAAATACAAATACCATCTCCACGGAATCGCTCAAATAACTCATCTTTGATATAAACATCGCAAACCATTGTTCCACCAACACGTTTTAATGTCGACTCATTTAAAGCAATAAAATGAGCTTTCTCCTCTTGCTCTTGATAACAAACTTCTACGTCTAATAAAGGATAGCTGACACTTTCACCTTGGTCCGCTACTAAACTAGCAACTAGCTCCTCTAATTCATAGTCGCGCCAATCTGTATAAAAGCCAAGATGACCCGTATGAACTCCAACAAAACGAATTTCAGAAAGTAAATGAGCATAACGATGAAAAGCGGATAAAAGAGTCCCATCCCCACCAATAGTAATCACTACATTTGGATGCTTTTCATCTAAAATCAATTGATTTTGCTGACATAATTTACGTAAACTATCTGCTAAAGCAACTGATTTTTGATTATTATTATAAATAATAGCTATTTTCACAGCTGCTTCCTCCTTCTATCTATATAAGCTTAATTTATTTTTGGTTTTAATCCTTTTTCTTCTTCCAAGTACCCTTTATTATGTGAAAACAAACGTTGGGCCTCTTGAATTTCGACTCTAATTTGTGACATTTCCTCATCTAGTTGAAAAGCTGCCTCAGCTGCTCTTTGTAACCGAATATTAATATCTTCCGGAAATTCCCCTTGATATTTATAATTTAAAGAATGTTCAATCGTTGCCCAAAAGTTCATCGATAACGTCCTAATTTGAATCTCTACTAATAGCTTTTTCTCACCACTAATTAATTGAACTGGATATTCCAAAACAACATGATAAGAACGATAACCACTCTCTTTATTATTTGTGATGTAATCTCGTTCTTCAACAATTTTAAAATCACGACGATTTCGCAATAGTTTTACAACCATATGAATATCATCAACAAATTGACACATAATTCTTAACCCTGCGATATCTTGCATATCTGTTTCAAGTCGATTCATATCAATTGAACGTAGCTGAGCTTTAGCTAAGATACTATCTTTAGGCTTCACTCTACCTGTTACAAATTCAATTGGACTATGCTGACTTTCTTGTCTAAATTGTTTTCGAATGCCTTTTAGCTTGATCTTCAGTTCTTCTACCGCCTGAGTATAAGGTGCAGAAAAATTATCCCAATTTTCAATCATTATGCATACCTTCTTTATCTATCAATTAAAAAACTACTCTTATTCAAGAAACGAATAAGCATACAGATTCATTTTAACATATGTAGCACTGAAAAAGCATTCTGAAATCCAAATATCTCTGAAAAATATGGTAAGATAAAGATAGTATAAAATAAGGAGTTAAAATTATGAGCGAACAATTAGAAATTGAATTTAAAAATATGCTAACAAAAGCTGAGTATATCCAACTTTTGGATTATTTCCAAGCACACGAATCAAGTTTTTTTACTCAAACAAATAGTTACTTTGATACACCCACTTGGACTTTAAAAAAATTAGGAGCCGGTCTACGAATTCGTCTATTGCCTCACTCCGCTGAACTGACTTTAAAAACACCCTTTCAAGATGGACTGCTAGAAACAACAGATTCCCTTTCTTTACATGAAGGACAACAATTAATTGCAAATAAAACTATCAAACTAAATGGTGCAGTGGCTGAAAAATTAGTCGAACTGGGCGTTACTCCTCAAGAGTTGAATCTATTAGGAACGTTAACAACTAAACGTTTTGAAAAAGAGACTAAAGATGGATTATTTGTATTAGATGAAAGCCAGTATGAAGGAATCACAGATTATGAGCTAGAATTTGAAGTAAAAAATCATGCTTCTGGAAAATTAGTTTTTGACAATTTTTTAACTACACAACAGCTCTCTATTCGACCAGCTAAGAATAAAATCGCTCGAATGATTGAAGCAAGATACAATTAAAAAGAATCACAAATCATGAATTTATTCGATAATTGTGGCGATTTTGTTACAGCTAACATTAGACCTATATAAAAGTCAAGTGCTTTTAATACTTTTTTTTACCTTTGTTTGATAAAGTAAGGATATCAAAAAGAAACTAATTGGATTTGAACTCCAAAATAATAGATAACTAAGGTGAAGATAACTATGTTAGCAGATAAAAAACAATCAACCATTCCTACATTTAAACGAGTCATTGAAATCTACCTTTTTGTTAACCCTATTGGCTCTCGTTGTTACGAATCAGAGAAGGAAGTTTTAGATTTTGTGAAAGATTTGGATCAAAAAGTCCATTTTCGCTTTATTCCATTTCATAACTTCCAAACTATAACTAATTTTATGCAATTTAATCAAATGCCTGAAAAAAATTTAGATTTAAGAAATAAAATTTGCCACAATACTTATTTTGCATCACTAGCTTATAAAGCAGCCTTAATGCAAGGTAAGAAAAAAGGACGTACATTTTTATTAACCTTACAACATGAACTAGTTGAAAATAACGTAATTTTTAGTGAGGCTTTATTAATTCAAGTTGCTGAAGAAGCAAAACTTGATATTCCCATGTTTCTTGAGGACAAAGAATCTGATTTTGCAAAAGCTTCTTATGAAGCAGATCAGCGTATTGCTCGTGAAATGTCTATTAAAAATAACCCTTCTATGGTAATTTTTGATAATGAAAATGATACGTATGGATTATTAGTAGAATCTTGTATCACAGTAGATTTATTAAAAAAACTTTGTGACCCTAAGGCTACTCTTAAAGAGAATAATAGAAGCTTAGTGACACAAACTCCACACTCAGTAATTTCTAAACAACATTTACGTGTTTTGTAAAATAAAAGAGCTGGAAACAAAACTAAAAAATAGTTTTGTTTCCAGCTCTTTTTCTGCATAAAATTCCGGATTATTTCTCAAAATTTAACATTTTTTCTATTATTTTACTTACCCTTTTAAAGTAGCAATCAATGCTTCTAATTCATTTAAACGTGCTTCAAAAACTTTCATGGCATCTTCAATATAGGTTTTTTCAGTCATATCGACACCAGCTTTTTTCATCACTTCAATTGGAAAATCACTACTGCCCGATTTCAAATAATTCAAATAATGGTCCAATGCGCCTTCTTCACCGGCTAAAATTTTAGCCGATAATGCTGAAGCTGCTGAAAAACCAGTCGCATATTGATACACATAATAATTATAATAGAAATGCGGGATACGAGTCCACTCAATTGCAATCTCAGGATCTTTCGCAACAGAAGGACCATAATAACGAGCATTTAAATCAGCATAGTACTCTGACAAATAATCGGCTGTCAAAGGAACTCCTGCAGCTGATTTCTCATGAATAAAATGCTCGAATTCAGCAAATTGTGTCTGACGGAAAATTGTTCCTTTAAAACCATCTAAATAATGATTTAAGATATAGGCTCTGACCTTAGGATCTGTTTGAGTTTCTAATAAATATTCTGTCAGTAAGTTTTCATTAGTTGTCGACGCAATTTCTGCTAAGAAAATAGAATAGTCACCGTAAACATAAGGCTGATTCTTACGGGTATAATAACTATGAACGCTATGCCCCATTTCATGAACTAACGTAAACAATTGATTCAGTGTATCATTCCAGTTCAATAAAATATATGGATTTGTTTCATATGCACCAGAGGAATAAGCTCCACTACGCTTGCCTACATTTTCAACAACATCAATCCATCGTTTATCAAATGCTTCTTCAACAATTGGTAAATATTCCGTTCCTAATGGCGCTAAGGCTTTTAAGGTTTCGGCTTTGGCTTCTTCGTAGGTGTAGCTAATCGCTGCTTCACCTGTAATCGGTGTATATAAATCATACATATGCAATTCTTCTACATCTAGTAGCTCTTTTCTAAGATTTACATAACGATGCAATAATGGTAAATGATTGTCAACAACTTCTAATAATGTATCATAAACTGCTTCTGGAATATGATTAGCATCTAACGCCTTTTCCCTTGCAGAGTGATAATGATGCACGTCTGCGTTGTAGTTGTGGTATTTAACATGAGAAGATAATGTACTAGCAAACGTATTTTTCAATCCATCGTAGGTTTTATATAAATTTTTAAATGCTGCTTCACGGACATCACGATTGGTGCTTTCCATTAATTGACCATAAACACCATGGGAAAGCTGAACATCCTTTCCTTCCTCATCTTGGATTACGGGAAATTGAATGTCTGCATTATTCAAAATACTAAATGTGCGGCTAGATGCACCAAAAATCTCACCTGCCCCAGCTAATAAGGCTTCTTCGTTTGCTGATAATACATGTGCTCTTGAACTAGTCATTTGATCGATAAAATGACGATACAACGTTAGCTCTTGGTTTTCTTGAAAAAAGCTTGTTAATTTTTCTGTTGGAATTTCTAATACTTCTGGTTCAAACCATGAAGTTGCTTCGCTAACCTTTGTCGCTAACGCACTGGCGCGATCATACATTCCTTGATAGTCGGAATTAGTTGTATCTTGATCATTTTTTAAATGGGCATAAACATAAATTGTTTCTAAATGATTGGACACATCTAGTAAAAAATCGATTCCTTTTACTAATTGCTTTGAGCTCTCACCAATCTTACCCTTTACAGAATCTACTTTTTCTAGCTTAGTTTCTAATTCTTGATAACTTTGATTAAACTCATCATCTGATTTAAAAATAACATCCAAATCCCATGTTAATTCAACTGGAACTTCAGGTCTCAAAGGTAATTTTTGGGTTTCTGACATAATAGCAAATCCTCCTTGTATTTTCATCACTTTCTAATATTACCATAAATCTACTAAAAAAGTGGAGTTTTTGTTTGAATTAACTAAAAATAAAAGGAAAAGAAAATTCGACTATTCTCTAAAACTCTTTCTCTTCTAATTCTTGATCAATTTCTATAAAATCACGATTTTTTTCTGCTTCATTTTGATAAAAATAAGGATGTTTCACAAGCTTCCATTCTTTTTCACCACTCTTTTCAATTAAACCTAACTGAGCTAACATACTTAGATAGTCCAAAAAGGAATTCGTAAGTACCTTATCTCTTAGTTGCGGAATGGAGTAGAGAGTGATTTTCTTTTCGTGAACTAACTGTTTTAAATAGCCCAAATAGTCCATTTCTATAAAGCATCCTCCATTATCTAAACAAACAATCCATTCAATAATTAAATAATGCCAATAAATTGAAGACGTTTGAATGAAGCTATTTTTATAACATGGAAAATAAACTTCTTTTGGTAGATTCAGTAAATTTTTTCCTTGTTGGTAAAGATATTTTTGTATCTCTTCCACTTCTTTTGTTCTATAAAAACGTCCTTGATTTAAGTAATGTTGATACCGTTGTAAGTAATTGGGGATTGCTTCTGCTTTAGTACTAATCCAGGCTAAATTTTTTTTTGCTAATTGGCTTTTCAATTCGCTAAGCGTATGACCTTTTTTTACTAAGGAAAATAACAACAAACCTGAACTTATTTTTTTGAAAGGCTCACTTTCTTTAATTTGAAAAAAACAGTCTAACTCTTTTTTGATAACATTTAAATAATATAACTGTAAGCCTAAGTGTTTATGATAACGCAAAAAACTTCTTTGTTGATTTGTTAGACGTTGATGACTGCGAAAACTTGCTCCTAAAACCCAGTAAACTTCATAGCCTATTTGCTGGTATCCTTTTGTTCGTTCTTTCATTCGTTTTAAAGAAATTGGACTGCACTGAAATTCAATTGCTACTGGTCGCTTTTCAGAAAGCCAAATTAATAAATCGGGACGCTGTTTTAAATCTGGCAAATAAGCTTCTAACTGACATGGAATCCCTTGTTGTTTAAACCAATTAAATAGCAGACGCTTCCCTGCAATATGTTCTCTTGTTTCTCCTTCTGAAAAAGTTTGACAATCTTTTTGGGTGTAGTGAGCAAAATGGGATTGAATCGTAGTGCCTTTTTTATAAAATACTCCTTTGCCACATCCTGGACAAAAATAATCTTTCTTATCCGTCTTTAACTCTTGATCTGCAAAGATATAACGATTCTCCTTTGTTAAAGCTACTAGCATTTTTGGCTCCTTTCTTCTACTCTATTTTATCGTGCCTTAAAATAAGTATCCGTAAAAAAAAACAAATTTTGCGAAAAAAATTAAAAAAATTTATCATTTAGCTTTAATAATTAAGCTGACAGACAGTTGTCAGTTTAGCTATGCTATTATAAAAATGTAATCAGCAAAGAAAGGAGGTCAACTATGGTAAGACCTACAACAAAAATAGATTTACTTACCGCAGCAAATGAACAATTTGCAAAATTATGGGAATTAATTGACAGTATGAGTCTAGAAATACAAGGGAAGCTTTTTGAATTCAGTCCAGAATTTTTATTAAAAAGAAAAGAAGCTCACTGGAAACGCGACAAAAACTTATGTGATGTACTTATTCATTTGTATGAATGGCATCAATTGTTACTAAATTGGGTCTTATCAAATCAAGAAGGATGTACCGTCCCATTCCTGCCTAAGCCTTATAATTGGAGAAACTATGGACAATTAAATCTTGAATTTTTAGAAAGACATCAAGAGACATCATTGAACGAAGCGAAAAAACTTCTTAAAGATAGCCATAAACACCTATTAACAATGATTGAATCTTTTACCAATGAAGAATTATTTGCAAAAAATAAAATTCCTTGGACTGGTACCTCTACGTTAGGAAGTTATTGCGTTTCTGCAACTTCCAGTCACTATGACTGGGCCATAAAAAAAACAAAACAGCATATTAAATCGCTAAAAAAATAGTTAAAAAAAAAGGACTTGCAATAATGCAAGCCCTTTTTCTTAATGATTCTAGAAAAACTTGGAACTACTACTTAAAGTAATGTCTCGTTAATTCTAATGCACTTTTTTCCATAATCAGTTTACCATATTCTCCCAGAACATCTGCAGTCACAGGTGTTTCTTCAGCAAATTCAAGAGCAATTGCGATTTCATCTTCAACGCTTGTTTCAGTCATCTCTTCTACAAAAAAGATTAATTGTAAGAAATACGAATCTTTATATAAGTATAGATTTGACACAGCATTGTCTAAATACATCATATTAGCTAATGAAATCATATCTTCAAATTGTCCTAACTTTAAAACAACTTCTGAAGTTAATAAGTCTGGGTCTTGTAAATAAGAGTCAATTTCATCAGGTTCAGTTGAACTATTTAAGATTTGCTTTTTAACAAATTCGGTAAAATCCTCTGGAGTTGAGTTTTCAGGCAAAGAAGATAAATCAAATTGCTCATTTAATCCGCCGCCTTTACTGATAAACAATTCCAAGCCATTGCCGTTGGGTAACACTTGAAACGTAATTGCATCAGATTCATGGAATTGCTCGTCAACATCTACTTCTTCAAGAATACTATAAAAGAAGGTCTCAATTTGTTTATGATTCCCTAGTAAATCTAAAAAAGTAATACCGCGTTCTTCCAAATCAGCATTTTCAATTAACACACGAATGGTATTTTCATTAATATGCTCCATTTCCATGATCTTACACCTCATTTCCTATTCTAGTCTTGAATAAACTAGAATCTCTATAAGACCATTTTAAAGCAAATAAGCAAAAAGTAAAGCTAAATGCAACAATTATTGAAATTCTTCTTAATTATTTTGCCATTATTGACATCCATTAAATATCTACTGCTATTTTAAATTAGACGGCTTATAAAATTAACACAATTCTGCCAATTAATTTTTATTTTTAATGAAGGCCAACATCTCATTGCTAAACATACTTTTATTGTCATTTTTTGAAGCAGCCGTTATTGCCTCAACATCAGCTGGTTCATGGGCCCAACTACCAGAATCTGCGGTTAAAAAGATTCCTAACTTTTCATCATCTTTATGAGTATCAATATATTCTAAAACCTTTACTGGTGGTTCGCTTGATTGAACCGTTGAAAAAATTAGCACTTTATCCCAATCTGCTAGTTTATTCGATAGAATCTCTTCAATAGGTTCAACTTGAACATAAATATTCTGACCCGAAAGTTCTTTTTTTAGTTCCGTTAAAACATTATTTTTGAATTCACGATCTTGAGTATAAATAACTACTTTTTGGCTGTTTTTCTTATCTTTGGCTTCTAAGTTGATTGTGTAACTTTTGATTTCTCCTTGAACTCGTTGCCAACGGTAAACACCTAGAAACCCACCTGCTCCCACTAAAATAACTACTAATATGATTAACGCAACTTTTACTTTTTTATTCATTTTATTTTCCTACTTTCTCTTTTATTCATGATTTTATTTTTATTCGTAACGCAACGCTTCAATTGGATCTAATTTTGCAGCCTTTCCAGCTGGGTACAAGGAGAAGATAATCCCCAAGATAACTGTAGCTACTATTGTAAATCCAATTGTTAACGGCGCTAATTGGATCACGTTTTTAATGCCGATTGCCGATTCAATCAAAGGATTGCCAACAAATTGAGTCAATAATGCTACACTAATTGAAATTAAATTAGATAACATCATAATATAAATTGCTTCCATTCTAAACAAACGCTTGATGTAGTTTTTTTTATAACCAATAGAACGTAAAATACCGATTTCTCTTGTTCGTTCAACAACACCAATATACAACACAACAGCAATCATGACTCCTGCAACAACTAATGAAAGTCCTGCAATAAAGGCTAACAAATAAACAATAATATCGGTAAATTGTTTAAAGGTATCTAAAAACGAAGAAGCATTGGTAATGGCATAATTTTCGTAATTCGCATCATCTTTGTATTTATCAATAAATTCTTTAGCCTCATCCGGTGAATCAGCAAAACCATCTACCGTATAAACAGGATTTTCATTACCTAACGCTATAACTGTTTCTTCAAAGGTTGTTGGAGATGCAATAAAACCTTGAACAAATCCTTCTTCGTCTGGGGAAATGATACCTCGAATCGTCGTTGTAACTTTGACTGGTTCAGACTCTATTCCTTTTTCACGACCTTGATAAACAAGTGTAATAGGCTTTCCAATTAATACTTTTGTATTGGCTGTTGTTAAATCAGTTGTTTTTAAATCTAGAATTTTCTTCGCTACCTCTGAAGGCAAAACAATCCCTTTCTCCTTTGGCGTAATAAATGCACCCGCGATTAAATAACCCTCTGAAACAGTATTGTTTTTATATCGTATCTCGGCTAAATTCCCTTCATCCATTTGTGTTGGAGCAATCTCTTCTAAGAGTTTATCTTCATACTGAAAACGAATTCCAGTAAGATGAGCACGTTCGTAAATTTCAGTGATTCCGGCTTTTTTATATAACTCTGTTAGATCTGAGATCTCGTCTTTACTTAATAACTCTGATGGTCGTGGTGGTCCACCACGTTCTGGATCTTGGTAGTAGGCTGTAATTTGATTAGGAGAATAGGCCGTTTGGAACATATCTGCTAAAACACCGTTAATTCCATTTCCAATCCCCAAAGCCAATAAAATAGCTGTAATACCAATTGATGTACCAAAAGCGACTAATAGGTTACGCATTTTTCGGCTAAAGAAACTCTTTCCGGCTAAAGCCATACTGACTAGAAATGGCAGCGCAACTGGCGATTTCTTCTCTGAATTTTCTTGACTGACTGTATTTCTTGTTTTTTCAGTGAAGACATCATCGCTTAAAATACGACCATCTTTAATTCGTAAAACCTTCGTGGCGTAAGAGATCAGCTCTTCATCATGAGTAACCACAATGACTAACGTTCCTTCTTCAGTTAATTTTTTCAATAAATGAATGATTGATTCTGCTGTAACTGAATCTAACGCTCCTGTTGGCTCATCTGCAATGATGACACTTGGATTATTGGCTAATGAACGGGCAATCGCTACCCGCTGTTTTTGACCACCTGAAAGTTGATTCGGAAATTTATCATAATGGCTACTTAAGCCGACTTTATCTAATAACTCTTTTGCTCGGTGCGTACAATCTGCTTTGCTTAATTCTCGATCTAAGTAGAGCGAACTTTTAACATTTTCTAAGATTGACAAATGCGCAATCAGATTAAAATTTTGAAACACGAATCCAACTTCATTTTTATGAAAATTATCACTATTTAACTCTTTTAAATTCGTTCCTTTGTATGAAACCGTACCTTCATAATCTGTATCTAATCCACTTAAAATATTAAGCAAGGTCGTCTTGCCACTGCCGCTGGCACCTAAAATCAAAGCAAAATCGCCTGCACTAAAATTTGTTGAAATATCATGCAAAACCATTTCTTTCCGTTTATCAATCATAAAAAATTTTGATACTTTATCTACTTGATACATAATCCAGCTCCTAACTTCCTGTTAAATTTGGTTTTTGCCTAAATAAATCCCAGCAATTCCGCTTGAAAGAACGAAATTTAAACTAAATGTACTTGGATAAAAAACTCCAGAATTAAGAACAAGTTGAAATTGACTGCTGTCTGGGAAATAACAACGAACGAGCCCATTTAATAATATAATTAAGACTATTCCAACAACCATTAAAAGTGTTTGAGGGAAATAATCAGTTTTCAATTTTTGAATCGTTGCTTTTAACAAAATCCCATAGCTGATAAAAGCCCCCATATAGACAGCCAGCTCACCACCCATTACTAAACCATCTAAAATCGATAATTCTAGCGTGAAAAGGTTAAAAAGGCTATTTAAGAGAAACACTCCTAAGACTTCTAGATAGGAAAGAATAAATTTACTAGCCAATCGCTGATATCCCTTCATGGAAACTGTGCTAGCTAATGTTTTATGTTGTTTATCCGTATCAAAAGAATTAATTTTCCACGTTAACACAATAGCTGTAATCACTGAAATTAAATAGGGCACTCGATCTCCTTGAAAATCAGGAATTAATAATTCAAGAATCCACTTAGCAAGATAACTAACGACGATAACTAGTAACCCACTGTAGAAATAGCGTTTATTTTTGTGATAGTAAAATTTAGTTAGTTGTAACATATGCTTCCTCCTCATAAATAGTTCGTAATGAATGACCGTATTCTTCACGCTCTGTTTCCAGATGATAAACCGTTGCTTTTTTTGCTCGATTTAGAACAAGAATGTCAGTAAACAAGTTATCCATTCCTTCAATAAAATTCGTTGAAAGAATAATAATTTTATTTTCGCCACTTTGCTGTAACAACATTTTTTTCAATTGATTTCGAGCAACATAATCCAGTGCTGAAAAAGGTTCATCTAGCACAATTAGCGGAGTTTCTTTTGCTAATTCACAGGCAATCTTTACTTTATCTTTGCTGCCTTTAGAAAGTTCCATCCATTTTTTATTTGGTGAAACATCCCAATCTAGCATCATTCTCAGTGCTTCTTTTGGCTGGAATTTTGGAAATAAAAGTCGATACTCTTGAAGGATGGCATGAATTGTTTGATACCCTTCAAATAAATGGTCTGTTGAGATGTAAGAAGTTTGTTCTCTAAATTCCGAATTTTTTTGTGAACAATTATTGAGTTGAATTTTACCTTCATCTATCGAACAATATCCAGTTAAGCACTCTAAAAATGTTGTTTTCCCAATACCATTTCGACCAAGAATACCTAATATTTGACCTTCAGTTAATTCAAATGAAATGTCCTGAAAAATATCTTCTTGATACTTCTTACTAAGGTGGCTGACTGTTAGCAGATTCATTAGACACTCTCCTTAATTTTTTTAATAATATACTGTTGTTCCTTCTGCGTTAAGTCAATTTTCTTTAATTGACTGATAAACTCTTCTAAGCAACGTTCAATTAACTCAAGCCGTAATGCTTGAATTCTTTCTACCTTAGTTGTCACGAATTTTCCAATTCCTCTCTGATTGACTAAAATTTCTGTTTGTTCTAAGACGCTGTACGCACGCTGAATCGTTGTTGGATTCACTTCTAATTCCTCTGCTAATTCTCTAACTGAAGGAACTTTTACATCACTCTTCCAACGTTCATTTACGATCCAGCTTTCAATTTGATGGATAATTTGTTGGTAAATTGGTTTACTTTCATCAAAATCCATAGGCATTCTCCTTTACGATTTCTTCGTGAGTGTACCACCGTTGTCACACACTCGCTTGATACCTTTATATTATCGAAATTCAGATTGCGAATTTATATCCTTGATATATTTTTCAGAAAAATAAGAACCGATTGTGTTATACTTTTCCTAAATGATTGATAGAAATGAGGAAAAAAATGGAGCTTTTTAAAAATAATCAGCAACTGATTACATACTTAAAGAACCGCATCCCCCAAGGAAATAACTGGAATGAAAAAAACTATGTCAAACAAGAAATTGTGATCGGCGAATATAAAAAAGCTGAAACTATTTATTTTCTACTAGAAGGAACAGCAACCGTTGAAATACTAAGTGATGATAAACAATATATCTCAGCATTTATTTTTGAGAATGATCTTTTCGGCATAGATAGTTTTTCCACGTTTAAGCAAAAATCCCATACTATTCGGATCATTAGCCCGACTGCAACGATTTTTAGCATAAAAAAAACCGCTCTACTGGCGGCACTCAATCACGATCCACATTATTATGAATTGATTCTGACAAACTTCGCCGATATCTTTCAACGACATTATGGCTATTTCGATTTTCTACATCTATCCCCTACAAATCGCGTTCACTATACATTGAACTACTTAAGTGATTATATTGGCATTATTAATCTACATAATGAATTAGAATTGCCAAAATTCATTACACAAGATATTCTTGCCAAATTTTGTCGAACTTCTCAATCTCGCATCTCCCTTTCTTTAAAGGAACTTTATCAGACTGGTTGGCTATTAAAAAAAACAATCCCCTTAACCATCAATCAAACAAACTGCTAACTTTTATGAAACTACCTTTAAAAAAGACTAAAAAAGTCCCCTTTAACAAAAATGTTAAAGGGGACTTTTAGAATTTTATGTTTTTTAGTAGCTAACTAGTAATTGTGCTTGTTGTAATTCTAAAGCACGAACTTCTCTTGGTAAGAAGCGACGAATTTCATCTTCATTATAGCCAACTTGTAATCTCTTTTCATCTAACATAATGGGACGACGTAATAAGCCAGGATTTTTTTGTACTAATTCAAATAGGTCTTGTAAGGGCATATCTTCAAGATCCACGTCTAATTCTTGGAATACTTTTGACCGGGTAGAGATAATCTCTTCTGTTCCATCTTCTGTCATTCTTAAAATTGCTTTGATTTCTGGAACGTTCAAAGGTTCTGAAAAAATATTTCTTTCTTTATAAGGGATGTTATGTTCTTCTAACCATGCTCGAGCTTTTCTACAAGAAGTACAACTAGGTGAAGTATATAATGTGACCATATTTTAATTCGCTCCTTTAGCTATTTATTTTCTGAAAGTTAAATTCAAACTAATTTACTTACTTAACTATATTAGTATTATAATCTATCCAAAAGAAAATATCTACCCTTTTCGACATATTTCTGTCACTTTTCAGACATTTATTATTAAAACATTTATAGGTCAATGATTTTTGTTCACATTTGATTAAAAAAAAGTGTATTTAAGCTCATATTTTTTTAAAAATGTGTATATTGATAATTATTACAAATAAATAATAATTATAATCTATTTGTATAAAACTAATTTTTAGTAAGTTCTATATTATATTATAGCATCTTTCTTTTTATTCCGATAGTCCTAGTTTATAAAATAAAAAAAGCGAAGAAAAATTGATTACTCAACTCTCTTCGCTTTAAATGATTATTTTTTATATTTTGCTGCTTTTTCTTGTAAGGCTGGAACATCTGCTTCAGCACAATAAACAAAATGACCCGGTGTAATCTCTCTTAGTTTTTCTTCTGCACCAGATTCAGGTCTTGGTTTGTACGGAATACGTACACGATTACGCTCATAATTAGGATCAGGAAGTGGTACAGCAGATAGCAAGCTTTCTGTATATGGATGTAGCGGATTGTTATAAACTTCATCCGCAGATGCCAATTCAACAAGTTTACCAAAGTACATTACGCCAATACGATCACTAATATATTTCACCATTGATAAATCATGGGCAATAAATAGATACGTTAACCCTTTTTCTTTTTGTAATTCCATCAATAAGTTAACTACTTGTGCTTGAATTGATACATCAAGAGCTGAAATTGGTTCATCACAAATGATAAATTTAGGCTGGACAGCTAACGCACGAGCAATCCCAATACGTTGACGTTGTCCACCTGAGAACTCATGTGGATAACGTGTTGAGTGATCTGGATTCAAACCAACTGTTTTTAATAAATCATCAACTTGCTTATTGCGATCTTCTGTTGAAGATGCTAAGCCGTGAATATCGATTCCTTCTGCAATAATGTCACGAACCTTCATTTTTGGATTCAGCGATGCATATGGATCTTGGAAAATCATTTGCATGTCGCGTCTAAAGCTCAACATGTCTTTTTTACCTTTAATATCATGAACTTCTTTGTCTTGGAAAATAATTTCTCCAGAAGTTGGATCGTATAAACGAATAATCGCACGGCCGGTTGTTGATTTTCCACAACCAGACTCACCAACTAATCCAAAAGTTTCTCCTTGAAAAACATCAAAGCTAATATCATTAACCGCTTGAACTTCATTTGTCTGTCCTACATTAAAGAACTGTTTTAAGCCCTTAACTTGTAGAATTTTTTCTTTTTTCTCTGTATTTATCTCAGCCATTTATAATTCAACCCCCTTACCAGCATCGGCATCCTCAATTGGTTCAAGAGTTACTTCTGAAACATGAGTAAACTCATCTTTTCTATATAACTCTTGGCGCGCACGAATTTCACCTGGTGGTGTTACAGCTGGCGCATCTGGATGAAGCAACCAAGTCGCTGCATAATGGGTATCAGAAACTTTGAAAAATGGTGGCTCTAACTCTGTATCAATCTTCATAGCAAATTCATTACGAGGTGCAAATGCATCTCCTTTTGGCGGATCCAATAAATCTGGAGGTGTTCCTGGAATTGCATATAATGATTTCCCTTTGATATCAAGAGTTGGCATTGAGCTGATTAATCCCCAAGTATAAGGATGTTGTGGATTATAGAAAATCTCATCAACTGTTCCAACTTCGACAATTTTCCCAGCATACATAACCGCTACACGATCGGCTACGTTTGCTACAACTCCTAAATCATGAGTGATAAAGATAATAGATGTTGCAATTTTCTTTTGTAATTGTTTCATTAAATCTAAGATTTGAGCTTGGATTGTTACATCCAATGCTGTTGTTGGTTCATCAGCAATCAATACTTCTGGATTACAGGCTAATGCGATGGCAATAACAATCCGTTGACGCTGCCCACCTGAAAATTGATGAGGATATTGTTTCAATCGTTTTTCAGGGTCCGGTAAACCAACTAATTTTAATAATTCTAACGCTCTTTCTAAAGCTTCTTTTTTACCTAATTTTTGATGTTTAATAATTGGTTCAGCAATTTGTTTACCAATTGTCATGGTTGGGTTTAAAGACGTCATTGGATCTTGGAAAATCATCGCAATTTCTTTTCCACGAATTCCTTGCATCTCTTTTTCAGACTTTTTGATAATGTCTTTCCCATTAAATAAAATTTCGCCTTTTTCAATATTGGCATTTTTAGCCAATAAACGCATAATACTACGACTTGTTACTGATTTTCCAGAACCGGATTCGCCAACAATTGCCAACGTTTCCCCTTTTTTCAAATCAAAACTGACACCACGAATTGCTTTTACTTTTCCAGCAAAGGTGTCAAACGTAATGGTTAAATCTTTAACTTCTAATATATTACTCATTCGTATCTACCTCGCTAATCTTTCATTTTTGGATCAAATGCATCGCGTAAACCATCAGCTAATAAGTTGAAGGAAATCATTAAAATACACATAACTGCCGCTGGATACCACATTAGATGCGGTAAGAAACGGAAAGTTTTATATCCATCACTTAATAACGTACCTAGTGAAGCTTGTGGAGCTGGAATCCCAATACCAATGAAACTTAAGAAAGCTTCAAAGAAAATCGCTGCTGGAATAGTAAACATTGTGTTGATAATGATTACACCAGAAAGATTCGGGATTAAATGTTTCACCGCAATTTTAAAGTTAGACTCGCCTAAAGTTTTGGCTGCTAAAATATATTCTTGATTTTTAAGTTTTAGTGTTTGAGCCCGAACAACCCTGGCCATTGTAATCCAGCCTGTAATTGCCATCGCTAAAACGATTGACATAATACCTGGTTGTAAAACTAATAACATCAGAATCAAGACAACAATATTTGGAATCCCTGAGATTACTTCGAGAATACGCTGCATGACATTATCAATACGACCGCCATTCATTCCAGAAATCAACCCATAAGATACTCCAATTGTTAAATCGAAAAAGGCTGCTATAAAAGCAATCATTAATGAAACTCGTGTTCCAGCTAAAATACGTGATAATAAATCACGACCTAAGCCATCTGTTCCAAAATAGTAATTTACATTATCTGGAACATTTTTTTGTTTGTATTTATCAACACGTTTATCTGTGTTTCCTACTTTACTTGTACCGTTTAATCCATTAATATTGATTCCTGGAATTCGTGGAGGCAAGTTTGCATAGGCTACTGTTTGTTTATTTGGATTTTGGGGTGAAATTACTGGTGCTGCTATACTTAAACCAATCATAAGAATTAGAATAAATAAACTTACAACAGCTGCTTTATTTTTCTTTAATCGACGCCAAGAGTCTTGGAAAAAGTTCAGTGATGGCGCAACGATTTTTTCTTTATCACTTGTATCAGAATCCTTCGCAGGTTCAAACATGCTAGGAGACAAATTTTTCATTTCTTCATTTAAGCTAGTTTCTTGATTGCTCATTAATTGCTCCCTCCCGCTACACGAATTCTTGGATCAATAATTCCGTATAAGATATCAACTAATAATATAATTCCTACAAGCATTGCAGAATATAACATTGTTACACCCATGATTGTTGGATAATCATTGGTCATAATCGATTTTACAAATTGTTCTCCAATTCCGGGAATTGAGAAAATATTTTCAATTACTAATGATCCTGTCATTAAACCAACTGCCATTGGTCCTAATAATGTTACTAAAGGAATTAGAGCGTTACGAACACCGTGTTTAAAGGAAACAACCCAACGAGCTAATCCTTTAGCACGTGCTAATTCAATATAGTCACTACTTAATACTTCCACCATTTCAGTCCGAATAAATCTGGCTGAATCAGCTAGTGGCGATATGCTTAAAGCGATGGTTGGCAGCACTGAAGATAGAAAGCCGTCCTTCCACATAGCAATTGGGAACCATTTTAAGTAAACCCCAAAAATTAATTGTAATAATACCGCAAAAACAAAGTTAGGAATGGAACGTCCTAAAATAGCTGCAAATGTTGCAGATGTATCAATCCATGTATTTTGGTTCATTGCTGCGACTACTCCTAGAACAATCCCCAATATGGTTCCTAAAACAACTGCCTGCACCCCTAGCTGGAGCGATGGACCTACTCTTGCAGAAAGCAAGGTTGTTACAGGTGTATTATTGAATTGGAAAGATGTTCCTAAGTCACCTTTGAATAGTCCTGTTATATAAACCCAATATTGTTCAATTACTGGTTTATTTAATCCGTACTTTTCATTCATTATCATTATTTGCTCTTGTGAAAGTTTTTCCTGGTTACTGTATGGCGTACCTGGCAAAAGCTTCAGTAAAAAAAATGTAATCGATGCTATTAGTAAAAGCGTGATTAGCATGAAAAAGACTCGCTTTCCCAAAAACTTAGCATAGTTTTTCATCGATTCAAGCACCTCCATGTTAAATTTTAATCATTTTCTTAAAAATGAATATACTATATAGAATAGCTCGTTAAGAGCAATAATGCAAAAGTTTTTTACTAATTCTTAAATATTTTTTTACAAATATTAAAAAACAGCCATAAATTATTCAAAAAAAGCCTTGTCAAACTCATATTATTCTCATTATTAAAGATATCATTGTAATTCAATTTTATTTAAGGTAAATTAAATTTAGTTTGTTTAACCTATTGAAAGGAGATATATAACATGAAATACTCAAAAAAAATAACCCTTCTAATTGGATTGCCACTTTTATTCACTTTATTATGGCAACTTGTTCAGTTTCAAAAAGTAACCTTCCTAGAAACATCAAATCTTTGTTTTCTATTTGCTGGTATTTTATTGATTATTGGTCTTTTCTGGTACACCCTGTCTTCTGGAGTTTTCGATTTTTTTAATTTTAGTATGAAAAAAAGTGCTCATATCATTAAAGGTGGTTCTGAAAAACTAGAAGTTAAGCCACTTTCTAAATCTGTTGGAACTGGTTACAAAACTGTTTTGCTGGCAGGAACAATTCTATTAGGTATCAGTATCCTTTCTCTAGTAGGCTTTTATCTCTAAAATTTTTTTACGTATACTAAATACAGATTCTACTATATACTAGACAGTAGAAAATATTTCTGAATTCATTTAAAAGGAGTTTTTACCATGGAAACTATTTTTTCCGGCATTCAGCCTAGTGGCACACCAACAATTGGAAACTATATTGGTGCCATGAAACAATTTATCGCTTTGCAAGAAGAATACAATTGCTATTATTGTATTGTTGATGAACATGCAATTACGGTTCCACAAGATCGCTTAAAATTAAGAAAACAAACAAAGAGTTTAGCTGCACTTTATTTAGCAGTCGGGTTAAACCCAGAAAAATCAACTATTTTTATTCAATCTGAGGTACCTGCTCACACTCAAGCAGCATGGATTGTTCAATGTAACATACCTTTAGGTGAATTAGAACGGATGACTCAATTTAAAGATAAATCTTCTAAATCTGGTCGTACTAGTGTCAGTGCTGGTCTGTTAACTTATCCACCTCTAATGGTAGCTGACATCATTTTGTACCAAAGTAATCTTGTTCCTGTTGGGGAAGATCAAAAACAACATTTAGAGCTAACAAGAGATTTTGTAGACCGCTTTAATAATAAATACAGTAACGGAGAGCCAATCCTGACTTTACCTGAAGTTAAAATACCTAAATTTGGTGGTAGAATTATGAGTCTTCAAGAACCTACTAAAAAGATGAGTAAATCAGACACTAATCAAAAAGGATTTATCTCTATGCTAGATGAACCTACTGTTATTCGCAAAAAACTAAAAAGCGCAGTCACTGATTCAAGTGGTGTAATTGAGTATGATGTTGAGAATAAACCGGGAATCTCTAATTTATTAACTATTTTCTCTTCTTTTTCTGGAGAATCAATTGAAAACCTTGTTGCTCGTTATGCTGGAGCTGGTTATGGAACCTTTAAAGACGAACTAGCAGATGCTGTCATTGCTGTGATGGAACCCATTCAAGAGCGTTACAACGATTTGTTAACATCTGATGAATTAACCACTATTTTAGATAATGGTGCATTAGCTGCAAATACAGTAGCTAACAAAACTCTAAGAAAAATGAAAAATGCCGTTGGTCTAGGCCGAAAATAAGCAAAAAACTAAGTTAGAATGAGAGATGACGACTCATTCTAGCTTAGTTTTTTTTAATAAATTAAATTTAATAAATCTTCTTTTTCAATATTGCCAAAATATTTTTTTATATCGATTTGATTTAATCTCTCATTAATTTCTCCACGATCATATTTTGTGCCTTCAAGAATTTTTTCAACATCCGAAATTTCACCTAATCCAAAGAAATCACCAAAAATGCGAACTTCTTTTAAATGACCTTTTTCAACATTCATTTTAAATTCAATTGATCCAATTGGAAAACGTTGTCGACGATTTAATTCAAATTTTGGCGATTTTCCATAATTCCAATCCCAATTTCCATAATATTCATTGGAAATTTCATGAATTTTATTCCAATCATCCTGCGTTAAATGATACTCTTTCACTTCATCACGTTTTTCCACACCAAAAATACTTAATAATAATTGATTTCTAAATTCTTTTGTTGAAATATATTGGTAATCATCACTTAAATAGGGTTTAATGTTCGTTACACGGCTTCTAATTGATTTAATACCCTTCGATTCAATCTTGTCTTTACGTACTTTTAGCGCTCCTACAACGGCTTCTATATCACTATCAAACATAATAGTCCCATGAGCAAACATTCGGCCACTTGTTGCATACATCGCATTCCCAGAAAACTTTTTGTCATCAATAACTAAGTCATTCCGACCTTTTAATTCGGCTCCTTCTACACCCATTTTGTGTAAAGAAGCGATTACTGGTTCAGTGAACTTTGCAAAGTCACGGAAAGAATTGCCATCATCTGGCATAATAAAACTAAAGGATAAATTGCCAAAGTCATGATAAACGGCTCCGCCACCTGACAAGCGGCGAACCACATGAATATGATTTTTTTCAACATACTCTGTATTAATTTCTTCAATGGTATTTTGATTACGACCAATAATAATAGAAGGTTCATTAATATAAAATAGTAAAATTGGTTCATCTAACGTAAGGTTTTTCAATAAGAACGTTTCAATTGCAAGATTAATTCGTGGGTCTGTAATTTCATCGTTATTTACAAAATACATACTAGCATCCTCTTTTCATTCATTTATAATTCAATGGTTAAATCCTTTTTTGCAAGAACAATGTCAACATCAGGAGCATGATTGATAGCCTGTGCTTTTAGTAACTCCAAATCACCTGTTTGTGGCAAATGAGTTAAGACTAATTTTTTAACGCCAGCTTTGGTCGCAATTCTTCCAACTTCAACAGCAGTCATATGAACTCGATGATTTTCCATTCCTTCAAAAAAGTTCGTATCTGCCAATAGAACGTCCGCATTCTGACTAAATGGAATGAATTCAGGTAAAAATCCAGAATCTGCGGTGTATACGACTACTTTTCCTGTTTTTATTTCTTCAATACGCATAGCAAAACATGGTACCGGATGTAAGGTACGCATAAAAGTAATTTCAAAAGGACCTATGGCTACCTTATCCTCTTCCTTGTAAGCAACTCCTTCACTAACTAAATCCATCGTCAGCGCTTTAAACCCTTCTGGATTCTCAGTATGTGCGTGGATAGGCAATAATGGTGCTCTGTCTTCTCCATTATTTTTACGCTTTAATTGACGCATAAATTGTAACACTCCCACGTCAGCAATATGGTCATGATGATAATGGGATAAAATCAAGGCATCTAGCTCTAGTGGGTCAAGATGATTTTCTAAGGCAATCAAAGATGCACTTCCTGCATCTACTAATAAATGAAATCCCTCTGATTCAATTAAATACGAACTTGTTCCTTCATTATTGATTGGATAGCCACCCCAATAACCTAAAATTGTTACTTTCATCTCAATAGACACTCCTCTCATAATTCCTCTCTTTTACCATACACTACTCTTTCAAAAATGAAAATAAAAAAGCCTATCCTCCATTAGAATAAGTACTTTTTTATTGTTCTCATTTCATTTCTTTACGGTCTAAATACAATTTTGTATTTTCATATACTCAACAACAGCTTTTGAAACACGATTCGCTTCTTCAACACATTGGTTAATACCAAATCCACCAAAACCATTTCCAGCAATATAAATACCTGGATAGTCTTTTCTTAGCGATTGCATTACCTCTTGTTTAAGATTCTCATGGTTAACTGTATATTGGGGAATTGCATTTGGCCAACGAGCTATTTTCATATAATTAGGAGCCACTTCAACTCCTAATATTTGTTTTAGATCTTTTAAAATATGCTCTTCAATCTCCATATTGCTTAAAGAAACAATTGAATCTTCACCACGGCGACCAAAATTAGCTCCAATTAAAATTTCATCATCTGATTGTTTTAAACTAGGCCATTTCTTGTCTAAAAATACAACCGATGTCACATGAGAATCATTTCTTCTAGGAGTCACAAAACCAAAGCCCTTTGGTTCTTTTTTTATCGCTCCCTTAGGAAAGCTAAATAAAATAAAGCCAATTGAAGCCGTCACTGTTTGATTTAAGAAATTACTTAATTCTTTTGATTTAAATAAACGACTATATTCAGTTAAAGGTGTTGCAACAATAATTGCTCCTACTCGAATTTGTTCTTTGTGATTAACATCAATAATATAGGTAGATTCATTATTTTCTTTAATGTCAAAAACTTTTTTTCCATATTGAATATGAGATTCTAAAGATTCTGCGAGTTTTTTAGGTAATACTTCTAAACCTTCTTTAAAGGTAATATAGTTTCCATCACCGTCGAAATATTCTGGATGTTTAGCTAAGCCTTTTGAAAACCGTCGATGTTTTCGCTCTACGTCAAAAACAAATTCCTTCGAGCTTCTCACACCCATCTCATCTAAATCACCTGCGTATATTTTAGAAAAGAAAGGTTCAATAACATGCTCAACTTGTTCTTCACCAAGTCTACGTTTTAAAAAGTCACTTAAAGGAATATCATTTTCAATCCAATCTAGTTTAGGCATAAACATATCTTTATAATTTGCCAGTTTTCCATTAAAAGTTAAAATATCATTTTTCCAAATGTCATTTGGGTAAATAGGAATTCCTTTGTAAGTTGGATAGTTTAATTGATGAAGCTCATTGTAAAAATAAACATCCGGCTTATCTCCAGAACTGTATATCAGCTGATTTTTTAAACCAAGTTCTGTTATTAATGATAGGGCTTCTGAAAAACGCACATCAATTGATTCTGCTCCTACGTCAATGAAACGGTTCTCTATTTGCAAACTTCGGATTTTTCCGCCAACTCTACTTGAGCCTTCTAATAAAATCAACTCAAATGGCAGGTTCTCGTTTTTTATTTGTTCATTTATTCGATATGCGGCAGTTAGTCCTGTGATTCCTCCACCGATGATAGCAATTCGTTTTTTGGCTCTTTCCATTAAGCGCCACTCTCCTCTACCAATCTTTCAAAACTGTCCTCTTTATTTTACTTGTTCTTTCAAAAAAAAGAAACCTATTTTAGTTTTTTATACTTGTTTTTATTAATATAAAATAGCTATATTATATTAATAAAAATAATTTTATTAGATTGTTTAATTAAAAAAGCTATTTTTTCTTCATTACAGGATTCCGTTTTCATTTAATTTGTTATTTTTTAAATTAAAACTTAATTTTAATACACTTCTCTTATAATAAAGTGTATACTAGGGTGAACTGACTTTTTACGAACTATTTTTGAGCCCTAATGATTCAAAAAAAGAAAGCTATTCCCTCTTTTTATTCTTCTTTCAAAAATGAATCTAGTACTCTTAACTTTTAATACAAGGAGGATGTTTTATGAGTTTATATGTATATACCACAACAGGTACTCGCCCTTATTTAACTAATTATTTGAAAGAAAAGCATGTGCTTCACAATTTTACACTTATGCAAAAAACAAATGCATCTGATATTTATTTATTACTAGATGAAACAGATGCTGCTTCTGTTTTCAATGCGCCCTTCGGTTATGAGAATCGCTTTCAATATGGCGAAAAACCTCATGATGGAGTAGCGGTTTTTGAACATATTGGCTTAGCACCTGAAAATGAGAAGAGCTTTTTACTACAATTTGAAAAAATTAAAACTGGATTAGAGGAACAACCAGGATTAGCAGCACTTTACTTATTACGCTCTGAGAAAAAGACTGCCTATGTTGTTTTGACTTTTTGGACGTCTGATATTTATTTCAATAAATGGACAAAGTCAGAGCAGTTCAAGCCTCTTATTCCATATATTACAGATCATCAAACACGTTCATCTGATATCACTTATGCTGATACATTTCAATTGCGTTAAATAAAAAATGATTTACTCCTTTCAATCTCGGAGTAAATCGTTTTTTTATTATTTTTTTGTCGCTTGATAAAATTCCGTAATGGACACTAATCGGTAAGGGATTACCCATAATAATGGAACCAGAAAAATCCCTAACAGACTCCAACCAATAAAAGAAATCTGAAGTAAAAATAAATTCCACCAGTTTCCTTTTAATAAGGCCAAACTAGATTTTACTAAATCACGAAAAGAGAGCCTAGAATCCTCTAATCTCATTAAAACGATAATCTGAAAGAAACCATCCACTAATAATCCTATTCCAGCAATAATTAGTACAAATAAAATCGTCAAAAATGCTAAGGCACTAAAACCACCCACTCCAGCGAGTTCAAAAACTGAGTTAATTGTTATACCACCACTTGAAAGAAAAATACTTGAAAGAATACTAGCCCCTAAAATCCCCATAAATGGCAACGCAAGAATTAAACTTAAAATTATAGTCACTAATTGTTCCATAATATTAATTAACAATAAAGGAAGATACCGACCTTCATTAAACCCACTAAAAATCATTTTCAAGGAAATATCTTGACCTCGACTAACTAATAAACTAGCATAAAATAACCCATAATTAAAAGCAAAGGTTAAAAATAAACTGGAAAGCAACATTATCCAAGGATAATCTTTCCCCAGAAAAACATCAAATACTACATTAATCCCTTTACTTAAAAGAACTGAAATCAGTACTAGTAAAGCAAAGACTCCCCATCGACCTCTTAATTTTTCTCTGGCAGCCAAACGATAATCACTAATTTTCATCCTTATCCTGCCTCCTAATTCTTGTTTTAACTAAATTTAATTTTTTTAACAGTTTCTTTGTCTAATCGTTTTACAACTTCTGTTACTAATTTGACTGTATTTAAATAATCATCTTCATGAATAACTGAAGTATGAGAATGCAAATAGCGTGTAGCAACTGTTATTGCTAATGCAGGCATACCATTACGAGTAACATGTTGACTTCCCGCATCTGTTCCACCACCAGCAATTACGGTATATTGGAAAGGAATTTCTAATTCTTCTGCTACACTTACAACAAAATCACGTAAGGCTTTATGAGCCACCATTGATGCATCATAAATAATAATTTGCGGCCCATTGCCTAATTTAGAATCTGCTTCTTTAGGAGTCATTCCTGGCGTATCTCCTGCTGTTCCAGTATCTAATGCAAAGGCAATATCTGGGTCCACTAAGTAGGTTGCTGTTTTAGCACCTCTA
Source organism: Carnobacterium gallinarum DSM 4847 (assembly GCF_000744375.1). NCBI lineage: Bacteria > Bacillati > Bacillota > Bacilli > Lactobacillales > Carnobacteriaceae > Carnobacterium > Carnobacterium gallinarum. The sequence goes on from NZ_JQLU01000003.1 coordinate 210,184, forward strand.
AGTCCTACTTCTTCTTGTGCATTAGCAGCTCCAAAAGCAATATTCGGATGACCACTTGCTTTTAAATTCTCTAAAACACGCAAGGTTACAGCCATCCCAATCCGATTATCCCAAGCTTTCGCTAAAAGGAATTTCGATTCGTTTAAGCGTTTAAATTCAATATAAGGGGTTACCATATCGCCAGGTTTCACACCCCATTCTAGTGCTTCAGCTTGACTAGTAGCACCAATGTCAATAAACATATCTTGGATATCATAGGCTTTATTACGTACTTCAGCTGTTAAAACATGAGGTGGTTTACATCCAATAACACCATGAATGACTTTATTTTTACTTGTTGTAATTTCAACTTGTTGTGCAAGCATCACTTGTGCCCACCAGCCTCCAAGTGTTTGGAACTTAATAAATCCTTCTGGAGTAATGGCTGTCACCATGAATCCGACTTCATCTAGATGTCCGGCGAATAGCACTTTTGGTCCTTCTTTGTCACCAACTTGCTTAGCAATGACACTTCCTAGTCCATCGTAAAAAATCTTATCGGCATTTTTTTCAGCATATTTTACGAATACCTCACGAACTTGACCTTCATTTCCTGGTACACCTTTAGCATCTGTTAATTTTTTTAACAACTCTAATTCTTTTGCTTCCATTTAAATCGTTCCCCCTAAGTTATTATGCTATTTTAATTCGTTGCATTCATTCTATGATTAATAGACAATAATAATTATAGCATTTTTCATAGTCTTTTTACATTTCTCAAGTATGAATAATTCATTAATTTTTTCTATATATATATATCGTGTTGGTAAGTAGAACGCTCGCCAATACTTCTTAGGCCTACCTGTTTGTCTGTTCATAAAAAACTGACAAAATAGTTAGCCTTGATTTGTTTTTTGAGTTTTTTAGCACAACATGTCCGCCGTTTGCTTTACTTTCTCCATTTAGCAAAATTGATAAAAACTTATCCGTAGTTAGTTTCAGAAAAACACCTATTTCATGAGACAACTCCTCAATAGACATAGAACTCTTAATAAACAATTTACACTATAAATCTTCCAAATTACTTCACTTCTTTATTTAAATCGAATCCTCAAATTGTTATCGACTAGATTGCACACCACTATCACCTAATTCTTTTTTAGTAAAGTACTTATTTCATCGAATTGCTGTTGGCTTAACTCTTGAGGTATCTTCAAGTTTTCAGTCCACTAACTTTCTCACTACCACCAACCGTCTTACTCCCGCTTCCCACAGCCAATCGATAGGACGCATAACTAAAATCTAAACTTGTAATTCTGCTTCCGTCGACCATGTATAGACGTCCTCCACAACTTGCGAACTGGACACAACTCCACCCAGAAATCTAGAATAACGATCCCCAGTTTCAAGATTCATTCCATTCCGAAAATCAGCTTTCACTTTTTTATCCCATTCGTCCAATGAGATAAATTCAAACATCGTCAGATCTAAATAGTATCCTGAACCGCATCAGCAATTTGTTTAGCGGTCTCTTGTGCTAGCTGAACTTTTTCTTGCGCTTCTTGATTTCCCACAATCGTTGTTTGCCTGTCTGTTTCTATCGTTGAAATCTGTTTTAGATTATTGGCGGCATTTTTTAATCCGGTTGCTTTTTGGGGTGCTTTGGTTAAATCACTTTTTATTTTCAACACAAATCTCCCTTTTTTATAATTACAGTTAATTAAAATTCCAGCATATATCCTCTACAATAAATACAAAAAATTACAACGTTATTTCAATATATATATAATTTATTTAGTTAACACTCTTCTTAAAAGTAAATAAGCTAGGCAGAATACTTGATAAGTTTACGCAGAATTCTGCCTAGCTGTCTTTATTTTTGTTATATTTAATTTGTCAATTAAGCTATACCTTTGTTTCTCGTTTGCGTAACTCAAGAATACTTCTAACGATGTTGTGGAGGGATAAACACCAATATCATAGTTATCAAACAGATCACTTATGGCTGTCGAAATTTTGGTAACTTTCGTACAAAAATCTATCTCATTCAAGGGACATTTCTAGCACAATAAAAAAAGTAGGTGAGAAAATAAATTTTCTCACCTACTTCGTTATTTTTTATTTAATTTTATTGTTTTGTTACATAAGCCCATTTGTATGAATACTCTGGACCAACTAATTGACGTACCATATCTTTAATATATGGTTTTTGTAGTACAGCGTTATAGCGTTGGTACATTGGACCAATTCCAGCTGTTTTCATCAAGATTTTTTCTGCTTCTAACATTTGTTCCCAACGTTTTTCTGGGTTTGCCAAACTTGTTGTTCCAATTTCTTTTAATAGTTTGTCATATTCAGCATTTGAATAATTTGAACGATTGTTACTGTTGTCTGTTCCAAACAGCTCTAAATAGTTAATTGGATCTGGATAGTCAGCACTCCAACCTGCAACTTGTATATCATAGTCCATTTCGTTATTTAATTGAACACGAACTTTAAATGGTACATTTTTTAGGTTAATTTTTAAGCCTGATAAGTTTTCTTCTAACTGATTTTGCATAAATTCTAATGAACGTTTTGCATTTTCAGTATCATCTGAAAGCATTTCTAAAGTAATTTTATCTGTTCCCAGTTCTTTTAAGCCTTTTTTCCATAATTTTGCTGCTTCTTTTTGATTGTATTTTAATAAAGTCCCATTTTCTTCACGGAAGTCTTCGTTATTTTTAGGATCTTTAGCTAATCCTGATGGAATGAATCCATCAGCTGGTATCGAACCATTTTGCAATACTGTATCTGAGTAAGCTTGCTTATCGAACGCCATTGAAAGAGCTTTGCGGATATTTTCATTGGCTAACGGCGTATCTTTCCCATCACGTTTTTGATTGTATTTTAAATAGAAAACAGAAGCCGTTGGAATGTTAATTAAATCAGGATCTCCATCACGGGTTTGAACATATTCACCAGCTAATTTCATTTGGTCAATATCGCCAGAATCGTATAAATTCAAGGCTGTTCCTGTTTCTTTAATAACGTCTACATTGATACGGTCAAGTTTTACAGCTTTCTTATCCCAATAAGTGTCATTCTTTTTATATGCCCAGCTTAAACCAGTGCCATCCCAGTCTGTTAATTGGAAAGGACCATTGTAAACTAAGTTATCGCTATTTTTAGCATAGCTTTCGCCTTTTTCAGTTACATATTTTTCATTTTGAGGCATATACATTGTTAAGCTTAATAAATCCTTAAAGTAAGGGATATCTGCTGCTAATTTTACTTCTAATGTGTTTGCATCAATCGCTTTTACGCCTAAATCAGTAGGAGCTTTTTCACCTGCTGCAATTTCTGTTGCATTTTCAATAACGCCAGACATCATATAAGAATATTGTGCTGCTGTTGTTGGATTAATGACACGTTGCCAAGCAAATACAAAATCATTTGCTGTAACCGCATCGCCATTTGACCATTTTGCATCTTTACGGATTTTAAAGGTATAGGTTAACCCATCTTCACTAACTTTTGGTTCTTCCGCAGCCATAGCTAAAGCATTTTCACCTTTTAAATCTTTACGATATAAACCTTCAAAAACATTGTTCATCACAATTGAACCGACTGCGTCTGTATTTAAGACTGAATCCATTGTTGGAATTTCAGCAGTTTCAATCAAGTTTATTTCTTGTTTATCTGCTAACTCACTATTTGTATCTTTGCCACTTTCATTTTTAGATGTATCTTCTTTACTACCACCACATGCTGTTAATACGACTGTTGAAAGTAAAGCAATACTAGCTAAACCAATTAATTTACTTTTTTTCAAATCTAACTCCTCCTAATTTGATCATTTTTGAAATAACTACATCATAAGTAAGTTATCCGCATTGAAAGAACTTTTTTAATAACTACTATATAGTCTATCTATTCTAACAGCCTAAATTTTATCATTGAATTCTAAACCTAGCAATTTGAATTATTGAATTTCTAATCAGCATCTCATATCCAATGCCAAAATTTAATGAAATTCTTTTTTTCTAATAAAATAACATAATAGTGGTAAATAAAAACAAACTAATTTTATAAAAATATGACAAAATAAAAAACCTAAGTAAAAGTCTAATGACTTTCACTTAGGTTTATAATGATTATTTTTCAGTTACATAAGCCCATTTGTACGAATAATCTGCTCCCACTAAGTGAGCACCGATATCTTTAACATAAGGTTTTTGTAAAACTGTCAAGTAACGTTGATAGATTGGTGCAATTCCAGCAGTATCCATTAGAAGTTTTTCTGCGTCACGCATTTGACCCCAACGTTTTTCTGGATCAGCTAAACTTGTTGTAGAAATTTGTTTCAATAAATCGTCGTATTTTTCATTAGAATAGCCAGATTTATTGTTTCCATTAGTTGTACCAAATAATTCTAAGAAGTTAATTGGGTCAGCATAATCTGCGCCCCAACCAGATAATTGAATATCATAATTTTGCTTATCATTATCGTTAATACGCACTTTAAATGGTACATTTTTTAATTTAAGCGATAAGCCAGGAAGGTTTTCTTCTAATTGACCTTGCATAAATTCAGATGAGCGTTTTGCATTTTCAGTATCATCAGAAAGCAATTCTAAGTCTAATTTATCAACGCCTAATTCTTTCAAACCTTTTTTCCAGTAATCTTGAGCTTTTTTAGCATCAAATTTTAATAAATCGCCATTTTCTTCACGGAAATCTTTATCATTCTTAGGATCTTTTGCTAATCCTTCTGGTACTAATCCACCTGATGGGATTGAACCATTTTGTAAAACAGTATCTGCATAGGCTTGTTTATCATAAGCCATAGCGATAGCTTTACGGATATTTTCATTCGTTAATGGTGTATCTTTCCCATCACGTTTTTGGTTGAATTTGAAATAGAAACTATATGATGTCGGTAATTTTTTAATATCTGGATCATCTTGACGTGTTTGTACATACTCACCAGATAATCCTATGCGATCAATTTGGCCATTATCATACAAGTTTAATGCTGTTGAAACTTCTTTTACCACATCAACATTGATTTTATCTAATTTTACGCTTTTCTTATCCCAATAAGTGTCGTTCTTTTCATATTTCCAAGATAAACCAGTTCCATCCCAAGAAGTTAATTTAAATGGTCCATTATAAATAATTGTATCACTATTTGAAGCAAATTTATCTCCTTGTTCTGTTACATACTTTTCATTTTGTGGATAAAACATTGATAATGACAATAATCCTTTAAAGTAAGGTACTGCTTTTTCTAATTTAACCTCTAGTGTTTTATCATCAATCGCTTTAACACCTAATGTATCAGGTTGTTTTTCACCGGCAGTAATTTCTCTTGCATTTTCAATAACACCTGCCATCATATAGCTATATGGCGCTGCTGTTGCAGGATCCACTAAACGTCTCCAAGAAAAAACAAAGTCCTTTGCTGTTACAGGATCACCATTAGACCAATTTGCATCCTCACGAATTTTAAATGTATAGGTTAATTTATCATCACTAACTTTAGGTTCTTCAGAAGCCATACCTAAAACAGAGTCATTTTTTAAATCTTGACGGTAAAGACCTTCAAATACGTTATTCATAACAATTGAACTAGTAGCATCTGTATTCATGACACTATTCATTGTTGGAATTTCAGCACCTTCAATTAGATTTAAAACCTGTTCTTTCGCCATGTTTCCTGATTCGCTACTTGATGTTGATTTTGAAGCTGAATCATCTTTTGTAGAACTAGTTCCCCCACCACAAGCAGCTAGAACTATTGCTGAAGCAAAAGTAATTCCTGCAATACTAAATAATTTCCCTTTTTTCATCTTCATTCCTCCAACTTCATACCTTTTAAAAGGTTAACTTTTTTTCCAAACTTTTAAGTAGCAGCATTTCCTTAACCACTTTTTAACATATTATCACCTAATTTTAATATTTTCAATATATTTGTTCTTTTTTTTAACCTTATTTTAACATATTCATTTAAACACATTTGTTGTCTTTACAAAAAAGTCTATTAACACTGCCTTTTTGTTATTTTCTCATTTTTCTAAAAATTATCATAAAAATTAAAAAAAAAGACTTTTATTTAATAAACACTTAAAATCTCCTTTAACTATTTGTTTATACAATAACCTGGGGCAAATTCTCAAAAAAGTAAACATCCCAAGACATCCATTTTGCCAAATGGTGATTTCTTAGGATGTTTACTTTTTAATTGATTGAGTTTTATGCAAAATTGTGATTTTATCCTCCCACAACCTATTCGCTCATTAAAATAAGCGACTATTTACAATTTTATTATAGGCTCTAGCAGTAAATAGATAAAAAATGAAATAAATAAAAATGAAACTCCCGCAGGCAATATATCCTAGGAAAGACTTTGTATCCATTAGAAAAAATGAAATTGCTCGAATGGCTATAATGGTATGCATCAAGCCAATAATCATTGGTAACGCAAAAACAAATGCCGTTTGTTTATAAATTGAACTTTTTATTTCTTCAGAACTTACCCCAATTTTTTTTAGAATATGATAATGTTCACTTTCCTCTTCTGCTTCTGTTAATTGCTTCAACATAATAATGCTACCTGTAGCAAACATAAATACTAGTCCTAGAAAAACGGCGATATACATCGTTGATCCAATAGATAGATAAATGGTTTCTTCAAATGGCAATCGTAAATTAATTAAATTCCTTGGAAGAGAGGCTTCATCATGATCAGGAATAGTAATAAAAATATTATTATTACTATCTTTTATTTTTTCAGTAAGTTCTTGATTTAATTTTTGACTGCTTTCGTAATTTTTCAACATTAATCCCGTTCGATTAAAGCTTGTGACTGGATGGTTGATTGCAGCAAAGGTTTTATCTGTAACTACTAAGACATCCCCATTTGCTGCTGGACTGCCAAACGGAAAAGCTGTTGAAACGCCTTGAATAGTTAAGTCGATAGATTCATTTTTTAATTCAATTCGTTTTGATACCGGATCACCCAACACTGCTGCAAAATAATATTGACTAATAAAATAAGTAGATTCAGGTGTATTTAATTGAATTTTAGAACCATAACGTGAGATTTCTACTGCTTGATTATAAGCTGATTCTGAAATTATACTGTAAAGATGAAATGAATCCCCTTTTTGATTAGGATATAAATCATCATCGTTTGCAAGAACTGTTTTATACGTGGCTGTAAATTTATTTGTAATAGGAAATTCAGGATATTTTTTGAGTGTTGATTCTATGATCCCCTTTGCTTCACGATTACTGGATTCGTAATGTAAATCAAAGGAACTTTCATAGTTAATCTGGCGTTCTGAAAAAGAATAAATAAGAGCTGCACCTCCAACTGCGCAGAGAGTGGTAGCACTTAAAACAGCAATAGTTGCTAATGTAGCAGCATTTCGTCTTAAGCGAAATAACAAATTGCCGATTGTCACCAAATTCATACCCTTATAATAAATTTTTTTATGCTTTTGACCAAATTTAATAACTAGAATTAAAAAAGAATTAAAGAATAGATAAGTCCCTACTACAACATTAAAAAGAATACTTAAGACTGCAAACAAAAAGATATATCCACTATTTTTATACCCTACATAATCAATAATCGTAATTAAATTTAATGCAATCGCATAACCAAAAATCATCATCGCAATTCCTAAGAAACCTAATACACTCGTCACCCAACTTGTTTTCGGCAGTCGTTCTCCAACTGTATTCGCTTTAAATAAATCGACAATTTTATATCGATAGACTAAGCTAGCATTTTGCAACGCGACAATGATAAAAATAATAACAAAAACCGTAATCGTTTGACCAATAGTAGGGAACGATAATCTAAAAGGCAGCTGTATCGTTAAATGCATCGTAGCAAATAAAATCATTGTAAATAGTTTTGACAATAAACTACCAAAAATAATACCGATAACTAAAGCCAAAGCTCCTAAAAAAAGATTTTCTAAAAAAAAGAGTTCAGCAATCTGCCACTTACGCATTCCTAATATATTGTATAAACCAATTTCTTTTTTGCGTTTTTTAATAAAGAAAGCATTTGAATAAAACATAAACAAAATAACAAATAATAAGATCAAAATACTACTTGCTTGCAATACTGCCTCTATTTTAAAACTTTTTTCAGCGGCATCTTGCAATGTTTTATTATATGACATAGAAATAAAGGTAAAATAAACCATGATTGAAAAAGACATCGAAACAAAGTAAACAAAATAATCACGGAACTGGGTCTTCATATTTTTATAAGCAAGCTTAGCTAAGGTCATGAATCACGCCTCCGCCAATTGTTGCTTGCATATCAATTATTTTTTGAAAAAACTCTTTTCGCGTTCCATTTCTAACAATCTCAGCAAACAAAAGACCATCTTTTATAAACAGTACTCGACTGCAATAGCTGGCAGCAAATCCATCATGGGTCACCATCAAAATTGTTGTCGCTTCCTTTTGATTAATTCCAGAAAGGTATTGCAAAAGTTCTGTTGCTGATTTTGAATCTAAAGCACCTGTAGGCTCATCTGCAAAAATTAATTGTGGATCTGTAATCAAGGCTCTTGCTGCTGAAACACGTTGCTTTTGTCCAATTGATATCTCTGCTGGATATTTATTAATGATTGCATCAATTCCTAAAATTTTCGTTACTCTTGCAACTCGTGCTTCTATTTCTGATACTTCTTGCTTATCTAATGCCAAGGGCAATAGAATATTTTCTTTCACTGTTAATGAGTTCATTAGGTTAAATTCCTGGAAAATAAACCCTAATTCATGCCGTCTAAATTGGCTTAAACGACTATCCTTCATCAACGTAATATCTTGACCACCAATTTTTACATTTCCTGAAGTGGGTGTATCAATCGTTGACATAATATTTAATAAGGTTGTTTTTCCAGCACCGCTTGGACCCATAATACCAATGAATTCTCCCTGCTGAATATCAAAGCTGATATTCTCCAAAGCTGTATATAAGTTACCTTTTCGTCCGTATGTTTTTTTAATTGATTTACTTCAACTATTCGATTCATCATTTCAAAGAGGCTCCTTTCATTCTGTCATTTTGTTTATTTTAGTTTAACAAGAAACTACTCATTGGGAAAGTGAATTCTCTTACAACCTTTCTTTTTAACTTACAGTATTGTCATCCTTGACTTTCAGACATTTTATGAATATCATTTATAAATAACATGAAAATTAAAATTTTCTCACTAAATTTGTTAGGTTTTATTAAATTTTTTTCTATGATGGTTGCATCTACAGACCACATTGTTTAACATAGAATTATACAGATAAAAATAAAGTACAATCTTGATAGAAAAGAGGAATTTCTGTGTTTAAAGTGATGATTGTAGAAGATGATGATATAATTCGTGATAATATTGCGGATAGCCTACTAAAATGGAATTTTGATTGTTATACTACCACTGATTTTGCGAATACTTTAAATGATTTTATTGAAGAAAAGCCACACTTAGTGTTGTTAGATATTAATCTACCCATTTATGATGGATTTTATTGGTGTCAAAAGATTAGAGAAATTTCAAAAGTACCGATACTCTTTATTTCCAGTCGCAATACAAATATGGATATGGTAATGGCCATGAATATGGGCGGCGATGATTTTGTCAATAAACCTTTTTCAATTGAGGTTTTAATCGCAAAAATCAATGCCTTATTGCGTAGAACATACAATTATGCAGATCAAACTACCGATGCGATTCAGCATAATGAAGTTATTTTGAACTTGCAAGATGGTTCTGCTACTGTCTCAGGAACCCATATTGACCTTAGCAAAAATGAATATAAATTGTTGCACCTTTTAATGAAAAATCATGGAAAAATTATTAGTCGAGAAAAACTATTACGAGGATTATGGGATGATGAACGTTATGTGGATGATAATACCTTGACTGTAAATATTAATCGTTTACGAAAAAAAATTGAACAAGCTGGTGCTGTTGGATATATTGAAACGAAAATTGGACAAGGATACATTATTCCATAGTACTGAGGTGAATATATGAATGCATTTAAATTTTTAAAAGATCAATGGATTTTAATTGTTTTTTGGTTTTTCGGCTTGCTCATTCTGAATTTAGTCCTCATTTTAGACCCGAATCAAACGTTCACAACGGATAACTTAGTATATGTATCCCTACTTTTAACAGTTTTCTTTCTTTTCCTATTAACTGGACTTTATATTTATTACTCACGTTGGTTCCGAGTAATTGAAGAAAAACGTGAAGCCGGTGAAGACGGGCTGCTTTCACCACTAGATGCAGCAATGAACGAAGAACAAAAATTTATTCAAGGATATATCAATGATCTCCTTATTCTTCATCAAAAGGAAATGAATCGCTTAAGTAAAAATCAACAGGATCAAAAAGATTTTGTTGATAGTTGGGTCCATGAGATTAAAGTCCCATTAGCAGGTACAAAATTAATTATTGAATCAGTAGAAGATGATATTTCTGAAAAAAAATATTATCAATTAGAAAGTGAATTGAAGAAAATCAATCATTATGTCGAACAAGTTCTCTATTATTCAAGATTAGATAGTTTTTCAAGAGATTACTTACTTCATGAATATAGTTTAGAAAGGATTGTCAATAATATCATCCGAAATAATGCGACTTATTTTATTCAAAATCAGTTGGCTTTTGAATTAACTGGTGACGATCAAAAAATTCTCACTGATGAAAAATGGCTGCATTTTATTTTAGAACAAATCATTTCAAATTGTATAAAATATACTCCTAAGGGCGGAAAAATCTCAATCCAAATTAGCAAAAATAATCTAGGTGTTTGGCTTGCTATTACTGATACGGGGATTGGAATTCCTGAAGAAGATCAGCGTCGAATTTTTGATAAAGGATTTACTGGATTTAATGGTCGGAATGATACAAGTCATCATTCTACTGGGTTAGGACTTTATCTTGCAAAAAATCTAGGTGAAAAATTAGGTCATCAGTTATTTGTTGAATCGACTGTTGGTAAGGGAACCACATTTAAAATACTCTTTCCCTTCCTCACCTATTTTAATGAAGAAAATCAAGAAAGCCAGTTTTTAACAACGGATTAATCAAAAATACCTACTCTTTTATGACTTTGTAGTACTCCCAAATTGTATTTTGGGAGTTGCTACTATATCAAAGAGTAGGTATTTTTATTTAGTTTAATCGACAGCCTTAGCCCATAATACAACTGAATTGGTTGCTAGAGATTGAGGAACATCAATAATTCGTTGATTGGAACTTCCGCGAAATTGTAACGTTAAATCCTTTTTAGCTAATTCAAAACGACCATCTACTACGATATCCAATAAGGAAAGAAGCTCCAACTTATCGGGCGTTTCCTCCATCAGCTCATCCCAGCGATAGCCCGTCCATGACCAGATATCTTTTGTTTGACCAAATTCTTGACGAATCCGTTTGGCTAAACCGATTGTAATCTCTGTATTTAAGAACGGCTCACCGCCTAATAAGGTCAAACCTTGAACATAAGGTTGACGCAAGTCCGCAATAATTTGATCCTCTAATTCTTGAGTATAGGGCGTTCCATAATTAAAAGATTGCGCAATTTTATTGTAACATCCTTCGCAAGCGAATAAACAACCACTAACATATAAACTACAGCGAACACCTTCCCCATCCACAAAATTAAATGCCTTATAATCTGCAATTTTATTTTGAGAAACTTGACTAGATTGCCATTCTTTTGGCTTTGGATTACGCATTTTCTTCACCTTTTTCTTCAAACTAAATGGTACGTAAATAGTCTAAGACTCTTACATACCATTTTGCTTTATTTCATATGTTTCACACGAGAAGAGATTTCTTTATGACGACCATGAACCATTGGGCGAGCTTGAGGATTCCCTAGATAGCCACAAGTACGTTTCACAACATCACACGTTTTGGGATCATGATTGCCACATTGAGGACATTCAAATCCACGTTCAGTTGGTTCAAAATCACCTTCAAAATCACATTCATAACAATGATCAATTGGTGTATTTGTTCCTAAATAACCAATTTTATCATAAGCGAAATCCCAAACAGCTTCTAAAGCTTTGGGATTTTGACGCATATTTGGATATTCACAATAATGAATAAAACCACCACTAGCAAATTTAGGATAATCCATTTCAAAGGTTAATTTTTCAAATGGCGTTGGGCTTTTACGCACATCATAATGGTAACTATTTGTATAGTATTCTTTATCCGTAATATCTTTAACTAAACCAAATTTCTCTGTATCTAAGCGGCAGAAACGATCTGTTAAGCTTTCACTTGGTGTGCCATAAACACTAAAATGATAGTCATATTCATCTGACCAAGCATCTGTATGTTGTTTTAAGTTTTTAAGGATGTCTAAGGTAAATTGTTTTGCTTCTTGATTATGTTCCCATTCGCCACCATAAAAGGCTGTAGCGACTTCATAGAGACCAATATAGCCTAAAGAAATCGTTGCTCGACGGTTTTTAAATAGCTCATCAACCGATTCATCTTTAGTTAGTCGTTCTCCAAAAGCGCCGTGCATATACAGAATCGGTGCATTACTTGGTGTAGCTTCTTTTACTCGCTCAACACGATAAACTAAACCATCTTTACAAATTTCCAAACGTTCATTTAACAAGGTCCAAAATTTTTCTTGATTGCCTGCAGCTTCCATGGCAATTCTTGGTAAATTTAATGTCAATACCCCTAAATTCATACGTCCAGAATTGACCTCAACGCCATTTTCATCTTTCCAACCTTGTAAGAAAGAACGACAGCCCATTGGTGTTTTAAAACTACCTGTTAATTCTACTAATTTGTCATACATCAGGACATCTGGATACATGCGTTTTGTTGCACATTCAATTGCCAATTGTTTCATGTCATAGTTAGGGTCCGTAGACTCTAAATTTAATCCACGTTTTAATGTATAAATTAATTTTGGAAAAATAGCGGTACGATGTTCTTTACCAATCCCTTTAATTCGGACTTGTAAAATAGCTTGTTGAATCTCACGTTCAATCCAGCTAGTTCCCAACCCAAATCCTAATGAAGTAAAAGGAGTTTGACCTTGTGAAGAATAAAGCGTATTAATCTCATATTCTAAGCTTTGCATCGCATCATAAATATCTTTTTTAGTTTTTTCTTCAGCAAACTCTAGTTGACGCTCTTCACCATCGATCCATTCTTTAGCGGCTGCTAAATGCTTCGTATAGTTCAATTCAGCAAATGGAGCTAGCGTTTCGTCAATTCGATCTGCACTGCAACCACCATATTGACTAGAAGCCACATTTGCTATGATTTGTGCCATTTGAGCTGCTGCCGTTTGGATTGATTTTGGACTTTCAACTTCTGCATTTCCAATTTTAAACCCTTCAGTTAACATGCCTTTAAAGTCAATTAAACAGCAGTTTGTCATTGGTGAGTATGGTTGGTAGTCTAAGTCATGATAATGAATGTCCCCTTTTTGATGGGCATTGGCAACATGTGCTGGCAACATTTTTAGTCCCATCGATTTCCCAACAATTCCAGCTGTTAAATCACGTTGTGTGTTAAATACTTCACTATCTTTATTCGCATTTTCATTCACTACAGAACGGTCTTTATTGATTAATTTCTCAATAGTAAAATTGATATCCGTTGATTGAGTACGATCAAAATCACGTTTTGTGCGATAATTAATATAGTGATCAGCTAATTCTATTTTTTTCTCATCTAAAAGAATATGTTCAACAATATTTTGAATTTCATAAATTTTAATATCCGTTGGAAAACGCTCTGCAATTTCTTGGTCAATTTTATCAATAATTGCTTGAATTTCTGCTTGCGTTTTTGATGTTAACTCACCATTTACTTGTCTTTCAGCTTTTACTAAAGCCTCATAAATTTTTTGGTCATCAAATTTCACTAAACGACCATCTCTTTTAATAACTGACAAGTTCAATAGTTTACTATCAAAATTATCTACCTCTAAATCACTAGTTGTTACGTCCATGATGTGATCCACACTCCTTTAATTATTGCTCTACATCATTTTAGCACAATTCTATTTTTTTACAAACCATATCTAGTATGAATTTCTTTCTATTTAACTATTGACAACTATATATGGTATATGCTGATTAATTAGTCAATTCCACTAATTAATCTTTTCCGGCTAATTTCAAGCTCTAATAAGAAGTAGGACTTATCTGATTTATGCTATTCAAAATAAAAAACATACGTTAAATTGCGTTAAAACGCTTTTTATTTTTTTCACAATCTAAATGTAAAAAAGTTTAAAAATGAAGCTTGTTCCTTCAAGCTTTCAAACTTTTTTTCAACAAAATCAAAAAAAAAGTTTAAAAAATAAAATTAAATGAGTTTTTCACTTAATTTTTTAATAGTTACAGGACTATTCTCAGATGATTTTAAATAAACAATTTTTCAAGCTAAAATAAAACTGTATCCTGAAAGCAAATTTATTTTAATTTTTTTCATCACTAAGATTTCAACTGAACGATATTCATTATTTTTAAGAACTTTTAACTCAAAAAAGGATATTTATAGAACTATCAAAAAAGAGTACGAATGCTATCTTTAGTATAATTACGTTTAATTATTGTTTCAAGTAAGAATATATCATTCAAATGCCGATCATGAATCAGAACTGTAACACTTTTTTCATTATCAACACTATCTTGATTTTTTCCCGAACATGGTCTAGAACCTTAATATTGTTATCCTATCCACCTGACCATCACGAACAACTGATAGGGTGTAGATAAAAAGAGCCTCATCTTCTTTTAAAATAAAGTTAAACTTTGCAGCTGAATTCAATGTGTTTGGATTCGTCAATGTATCGGACATTAATGTATAGGTATCTAGTGAATTAGGCTTGGCAATCTTGACAATTCGTCACTAAAAACAATAGTCACGCTCTTGTGCCACTTGCTTTTTATCATGTTTTAATATTTTCTTGTTTTACTTCAGCAGAACTTAATTCAGAGGCTAAAATATAAACTCCTTCTATTTTATAAAATAGCTTACGCCATAACAAAAACACATGTTATCAATTATCTAAAAAAGTTTACCTTCATTCATTTGTACTAACTACTAGTCTTTAAAAAAATTTTCACTTTTCATTTATCTGTTGCTATTCTGATTTAAAATATAACT
Organism: Carnobacterium gallinarum DSM 4847; assembly: GCF_000744375.1. Classification (NCBI taxonomy): domain Bacteria; kingdom Bacillati; phylum Bacillota; class Bacilli; order Lactobacillales; family Carnobacteriaceae; genus Carnobacterium; species Carnobacterium gallinarum. Next base: position 225,339 of record NZ_JQLU01000003.1, read on the forward strand.
ATCTATTTTATTCAGAATTTTTACTAAACCATGATTTAATTGTCAGCTAAATCGGAATTTCTTAGCTTCATTGTAACAAATGCATGCAGTTATTCTATTATAATTTTGTACTTGCATTTTTTATTATATTCCTAGAATAAATAAAAAAACCCACTCAGTAATCGAGTGGGTTTTAAAACATTCCTAATACAATCGTAACTTTATTTACCTAAAGCTGTTTTAGCTTGTTCAGTTAACGCTGTGAATGCTGCTGCATCATGTACTGCGATATCAGCTAACATTTTACGGTTAATATCAATCTCAGCTAATTTAAGACCGTGCATTAATACACTGTAGCTCATGTTATTCATACGAGCTGCTGCGTTAATACGAGCAATCCATAATTTACGGAAATCACGTTTCTTTTGACGACGATCTCTGTAAGCATATTGATAAGATTTCATCACTTGTTGATTTGCTACTTTAAATAATTTACTTTTTGCTCCGTAATAACCTTTTGATAATTTTAAAATCTTTTTACGGCGTTTACGGGTAACTGTTCCACCTTTAACACGTGGCATAGTAATTTCCTCCTTATAAGAAATTTTCTATTTTAGAAAATTCTTTTCACTAATTTTTTAATCTGCTATCCATCTTAGTACTAAGTACCGACTTCATAGCGTAAATGTGCAGCAAATGAAAAGATTTATTTCATTTGTGATAATTGTTGACGAATACGTTTGAAATCGCCTTTTGAAATCATACCAGCTTTACGTAATTTACGTTTTTGCTTTTGTGATTTATTTGCAAACATATGGCTTGTGAAAGCGTGATGACGTTTTAGTCCGCCGCCACCAGTTCTTTTAAAACGTTTAGCAGAACCACGGTGTGTTTTTTGTTTTGGCATTTGTATTTCCTCCTTAAAAATCCATCGATATTACTTATCATTCTTTGGTGCTAACACCAAGAACATACTACGACCATCCATTTTAGCTTTTGATTCAACTGTTGAAATATCAGCAGTTTCGTCAGCTAATCTGTTTAAAACTTTTTGACCAATCTCTTTATGAGTAATGGCACGACCTTTGAATCGAATTGATGCTTTAACCTTATCCCCTTTTTCAAGGAATTTACGAGCATTACGTAATTTAGTATTAAAATCATTTAAATCAATTGTTGGACTCAAACGTACTTCTTTTACATTAATGATCTTTTGGTTTTTACGGGCTTCACGTTCTTTTTTCTGTTGCTCAAAACGGAATTTACCGTAATCCATGACACGAGCAACTGGCGGTTTTGCTGTTGGTGCAACTAAGACTAAATCTAAGTTAGCTGTTTCAGCAATTTGTAAAGCTTCACTCTTTGTTTTCACTCCAAGTTGTTCTCCATCGCTACCAATCAAACGTAATTCACGAGCACGAATGCCGTCATTTACCATCATATCTTTTGCTATGGTCATTCACCTCCATTAATTTCAGAGAAAGTACAGCAGAAAAATAGACGAGTTCTACTGAACCCGCCTATAAATATCCGAACTTATACGTTAAAATATAAGTATTCATCGTTTATATTATCTAGCCCAGCAACATAGGGTTACTAAGGCGAGAAGCGGGTGCTCCTGCTTTATTTTCTCAACTTTTAAATAATACCATGATTTCATCATTGTGTCAAACTATTTTATATAATTTTTAGCGAGTACTTCCTTTGCTGAAATATTGCGTCCCTGCTTGCATCGGTGTTCCAAACAATTCGCTGATTGTAACAAATTTATATCCTCTAGCGGTTAACTCTTTTAAAATTCGATCTAAAGCATCTGCAGTCGCAGGTTGAATATCATGCATCAATACAATTGAACCAACCCCTGAACTTCTCATCACTTCTTGATAAACAGCCTCAGAATTCTTTGTTTTCCAATCTAGCGTATCCACTGACCATTCCACAATTGGCATTTTTACATCTTTAGTCAGGCCTTTAATTGAACCATAAGGTGGACGCATAAACTGAACTGGATACCCAGTTGCATCTAAAACAGCTTTATTGGTTTTATTAATTTGGTCTAGTGCTGCTGCTTTAGGTAACGAAGCTAAATCAGGGTGACTCCAACTGTGGTTGCCAATCTCATGACCACCAGCAATTTCTTGTTGTAACAAATTAGGATAAGCCGACGCATTTTTCCCTAAAATGAAAAAGGTTGCTTTTGCATTGTATTTTGCCAAAGTCGCTAAGATTTTTGGCGTTAATGCTGGATCAGGTCCATCATCAAAAGTTAAAGCAATGACTTTTCCTTCAACAGGTGCAATGGCTTGTTGTTCTCTAATTCTTTTTAGACGTTCTTCTTCTTGCTGACGCTCAAGCTCTTCTTGTTGAATTTCAGCTGCTACTTTTTGATTTAATTCCGGAGTCATATACTCCGTTTTTAAGCTCCGTCGCAACTCGTTCTTAGTTAGTCCTATTTTAACCGTTCCCTGACTTGACGCAAACTGAAAGAGAATTTCTTGGTTCGATACTTGGTAATGAGTTGTTTCTTCATTTACTTGTTGAGTTAATTGTTGACGTATTTCTGTTTTAATCGTATCAGGAAAATAAGTATCTGTTTTAATTTTTTCAGTTAATCGTTCACTTAATTGATTGATTCCATGTTGTGGATCAGTGAATAGTTCTGCTAAAGTTAAATTATTCCCTGTTTGGGAAGAGATTGTTTCAAATTCTGTTTGTTTAAATGGAAGACGTGCAAATGATACTGGAAAAACAGCTAAATTAGGCATTAATTGTTCTTTAATTTGGTAGGTGGTTGTTCCTGTTGATGTAACATCTTTTCCCCAATCAATTAAGTAGCCTTTTAATTCTGGTAAATAATTTTTTAATACCCTACCTGCTTTAATTTCTGCAACTCTTCTTTGAATGTAGTCTTGAATTTGATTTTTTGAAACCAAATCTTTTGTATTGTTTATATAGTAAAAAGCCATTCCGGATTCAGTATAAGCTGTCCTTTGATATAAATTTTCTTCCGCTTGAATTTGATTTTTTGTAAAAAAAAGGAAACTACCAACACTTATACCCACAAGTATACAAACTTTTAACAACTTCACTATACTTCACTCCAATTTCTTATAGTACTAATTCCATTTATTTATAGTAACTTCCAACAGTTATAATTGTAACATTTCTGTAATATACATTACAATAATAAAAACTTTAAGAATTCATTATATTTTATTAAACCTATATCCTCCTACAAAAAACCGAACGAAAACATAGAATAGCCTTATTTCTGGCTCTATCAATTTATCTTATAACTATTTATTATCGCCCAAACACATTACTAAATATTAGCTTGTTCCTATGTAAATCATTACTTGAATATCTGGTCAAGTGTCGCTAGAAAGATAAACTGATTCACCAATCGCTTTATTTCTAAAGATTCTACTCCTCTTAGAAAAATTGAATATACAGTCTAAATGAAATCCTGCTACTATCTACACGATTATTCAAATCTCATTATTAAAAAGCCAGAAAGACACGAAAATCGTCTTTCTGGCTTTTTAAATGACTAGTTCATTATATGATAGGCATCGCTATAATTTTTCTTACTCCACTGCATTCACGATAAAATTGAATCAACGCAATGATGAAAACTAAGTTTTTATGAAGGATAACGTCACCTCGACTGTCCTTCCTTGCACTATTCAGAAAAGGGGAACTAATTGAGTTCCCTCATTAGTTCCCCTTCCTATAAATAAATTTTATTTACTAAAATTCTTGATTTCAGCGACAACTGCATCTAAGAACATATTGAATTCTTCAGTAGTTGTTTCTTTTTCACCATATTTACGAATCGTTACAGTCGCTTCTTCGACTTCTTTATCCCCAACCACTAATTGATAAGGAATTTTTTGCATTTGAGAAGCACGGATTTTGTAGCCCATTTTTTCGTTACGATCATCTACTTCTACACGCATGCCCATTTCAGTCATACGTTCTTTTAGTTCATAAGCGTAATCCGCATGTAAATCCATATTCACTGGAATAATTGTTGCTTGAACAGGAGCTAACCACGTTGGAAATGCACCTTTGTATTCTTCAGTCAAATACGCTACAAAACGTTCCATTGTTGAAACAATACCGCGGTGAATAACAACTGGACGATGAGTATTTTCACCATCTTCACCTACATATGTCAAATCAAAACGTTCTGGTAATAGGAAATCTAATTGGATTGTTGATAATGTTTCTTCAATACCTAACGCAGTTTTTACTTGTACATCGACTTTAGGACCGTAGAAAGCTGCTTCCCCAACAGCTTCAAAATACTCAAGTCCCATTTCATCCATAGCGGCTTTTAGCATTTCTTGAGCTTTTTCCCACATTGCATCATCATCAAAGTATTTATCTTTATTTGCAGGATCACGGTAGCTTAGACGGAAACGATAATCAGTAATATCGAAATCATCATAGACTGCTAGCATTAATTCCATAGTTCGTTTGAATTCATCCTGAATTTGATCTGGACGGACAAATGTATGACCATCATTTAAGGTCATTTCACGAACACGTTGTAAACCTGAAAGGGCTCCACTCTTTTCATAACGGTGCATCATGCCTAATTCGGCAATACGGATTGGCAATTCACGGTAACTATGGATATCATTTTTATATACCATCATATGATGTGGACAGTTCATTGGACGTAAAACTAACATTTCACCGTCACCCATATCCATTGGTGGGAACATATCATCATGGTAATGATCCCAGTGACCAGATGTTTTATATAAATCAACATTTGCCATAATTGGCGTGTACACATGTTGGTAACCTAAACTGACTTCACGGTCAACAATATAACGTTCGATAACACGACGGATTGTTGCTCCTCTTGGTAACCAGAATGGTAAACCAGATCCAACTTCTGGAGCAATCATAAATAAATCAAGTTCTTTACCTAATTTACGGTGATCACGAAGTTTAGCTTCTTCACGCATTTTGATAAATTCTTTTAATTCTTTTTTATCAAAAAAGGCTGTTCCATAAATACGTTGCATCATTTTGTTATTTGAATCGCCACGCCAGTAAGCGCCAGCTAGTGACAATAGTTTGAAGACTTGAATGCGACCAGTTGAAGGAACATGAACTCCACGACAAAGATCAACAAAATCGCCTTGATCGTAAACGGTAATTGTTTCATTTTCTGGTAATGCCGTAATTAATTCAACTTTGTAAGGATCATCTTTGAATAAATCTAAAGCTTCTCCGCGGCTAACTTCTTTACGTACGATTGGGTTATTTTCTTTAACAATTTTCATCATTTCAGCTTCGATTTTTGGTAAATCTTCTTCTGTAATTGGTGTTTCTGTATCTGTATCATAGTAGAAACCATTATCAATTGCTGGACCAACGCCAAAGTGAATATCTGGATACAAACGACGTAGGGCATTAGCCATTAAATGAGCTGATGAATGACGAATGATTTGTAATGCATCTTCATGATCTGGTGTGATAATTTCAATAGAGCCATCTGCTTCTAACGGACGAACTAAGTCCACCAATTCTCCATTGAATTTTCCGGCTAAAGCTTTTTTAGCTAAACCGTTACTGATGCTTTTTGCAATGTCTAACGTTGATGAACCGACAGGAAATTCTTTTACTGCGCCATCAGGAAATGTAATTTTAATTTCTGACATTTTTTATTCCTCCAATTTTTTATGTTTGTTGATTAAATGATAAGTTAGATACGCCACTAAATTCCCCATAAAAAAAGTCCCTTTTATAAGTCAAATAAACTTATAAAAGGGACGAAAATTTCGTGGTTCCACCCAAATTTCAAACCTACTATCACTAGTAAATTCTCTCTAGGCTGGATAACGTCAGCAAAACGGTCAACTGCTAATTCAATAAATGGTTCACAGCAACACTTGAAAGTGGTCAAAATCAGCTCATAAATAGAATACTTGCAGCAACTGTATTCCTCTCTAATAAATAGAATTCTAATTTTGGTATCTTTCTCATTGATTTAATCTATTGGTATTATTAAACCACTTTTCTTTGTGAAATTCAAGTTTTAAATTTCATTCTGTTAATAATTACGACGATTTTTCCCCGTCATATTGATTTCTTTACTTAAATAGCGAATTCGTTCCATAATTCGTTTGGCTTTCAAGGGTTCATCTTCTCCCCGTTGACTCGTTCGTAAATGTTCATTTTCTAAATTCTTCATGTCAAAATTAGATGAAAAGAAAGTCGGCAGTTGTTCTTGCATTCGATATTGTAAAATAACCCCTAAAACATCATCACGAATCCAGCTAGACATCGAATCTGCCCCAATATCATCTAGCATTAAAATTGCTGATTTTTTAATCGTATCTAATTTTTCACTCATATCGTTTTTCCCAATAGATTGTTTCATTTCTACTGCAAATGAAGGAAAGTGCAGCAAGGTTGTTGTATAGCCATTTTTAGCTAAGTCATGGGCGATTGCACCTAATAAATACGTTTTCCCAACACCAAATGAACCTTGTAAATACAACCCTTTATGGAATCCCTTAGGATCTTTTAAGAAAGAATCGATAAAATCTAAAGCTTCTGATAACGCTTCACGGCGTTCATCTGTCATTTGGAAATTAGCTAATGTAGCAGTACGAACATCTTTTGGCATATCCATTGAATTCACTCGACGTCTAATTTCATATTCCTTCTGCTTAGCAATTAATTCTGCAGTAGGAACATAGGTTACATCAATAACGTGAAAATTCATAAATAAGGTTGGGCGATAACCTGGCGCTAACATCCCTTGATTTTGTTCAAACTTTTTCTTTTCTTGTACAAATTCATATAGTTTTGCATAACTTTTTTCAATCTGACTATCGGTTAATTTCTCACGATTTTCAGCAATAAAGGCCGATACATCTGGATCTTTCAAGACTTCTTGAATCAAACTTTCATATTGTGAAGTTAAATTACGCTCTTTAATAATTTTAGTTAGACCTTTTCCCATATCTTCCATTAGTTGTCACCTTCCTTTCCTACATTTTGAATACGGGCAATACGTTCCATAAAGGCTTTTTGATCTGCCTCGCTCATTGGTTTTTCCTCAGGAACGACCTGATTTTCTTTCGCCCATTCTGGCAAACTTTCTTGACGATTCCGTTGATTAGTTGAACTACCATTGTTGTATTGAGCTGCCTTTGGACGTGAATAAGACGCTTTTTGTTCCTCACGTTTTTGTTTTTTTGCTTCATTTTCACGATATAAATCTTTAACTTTTTTGATGGCTGCTTCTGGAGACGTAACTTTTGCTTGGCTCCAATCATTTGCGATACTATCCGCTAAATTCTGAGTTAATGTTGGATTTCCTCTAGCTACTAAAACATAATGAATCAAGATATTAATCACTGATTTTGGCAAATTTGATTGACGAATCAGGTTCTCAACTGCCCACTCTTCATTACGTGCAACATAACCGCCCTTTTGTTTTTTTATACTAGCAATAAAATCAAATGGTGTGATGGCTTCACTTGTTTCAATCAAAGCAATATCGGCATCAGAGAATCCTTGATGACGCAAATCATTTTTCCTAAATTGTTTTTTATTTTGTTCACTAGAAATATCTTTTGCTACAACTTCCTTAACTTCAATTGGTTGCTTTTGATCCTGATGATAACTAGCATATACGAGTTGTTTTAGTTTCTTTTCATCCACCATTCCTGTATCAATATCACAAGCTTGCAGAACTAATTTTTGCATTTCTAACTCATCAATCCCATACATTGTATGCAATACTAGCATTACTTTTTCGATATCAGCTGTAATGGATGAACGTTTAATGTATTGACTAGACAGTCCCGCATAGAAAAATTTCAAATCAAAGGTCTTTGTATCTAATTGAATTCCTGCAACTTCTTGATTGACACCGATAATTGCTGTATTTTCTTTGAGTAGAGTGCGTTCCTCTTCAAGTCGTTGTTCATCAAAGCTAAAGACATCTAAGAAATTTTTTGTGACTTCTTGATACTCTATTAAATCAATTGGTGACACTGTAAATCGTTGACGTAAATTTTTATATTTTCGTTTGCCAACTGTTTCTAATAATAATAAACTCAAGAGATCATCATTGAAGAATCGTTCTACCGATAAGGGTGATTTTAATTCATAAAGAAATAATTTATCTGATTCTTTTTTTAAATAAGTTTTTAACAGACCTAAAGCTTCTAGCTTAATTCTCGCTTGATAAAGCTCTGGAATGCCAATATTGAGAATGGACAACAACTCAGAATGAAGAATTCCATCACTCCAATACGTTTCTTCACCAACCTCAGACCACAATGTCATATATAAACTATACGCCGTTGCCCCTGTTAATGGTTGGTATAAAAAGGTGAGAATCTTTTGATCAGCATCCGTTAGCATTGTACTTTGTTTTACTTTAAACCCATCTTTAGGACTTATACTTTTCCAAGGATAGTTCATAGTCATTCACACCTTTCTTTGATTATTTTTCTTTATCTTTTAACTTTTGTAATTCCTTTAAAAAGAAATCCATATCTTTAAATTCACGATATACACTCGCAAAGCGAATATAGGCGACTTCATCAACTTCAGCCAATCGCTGCATAATATACTCACCAATTAAAGTTGTTGAAACTTCACTTTCGCCTAAACTGCGAACTTTATTCTCAACTTCATCAACCATCCGCTCTACTTGTTCCATTGCGACAGGTCTTTTTTCACAAGAACGAATCAATCCACGTAGAAGTTTTTCACGATTAAATTCTTCTCTTGTTCCATTTTTCTTCACAACTAACAACGGAGATTGTTCAATTCTTTCAAATGTTGTAAAACGAAAACTACAGGCTTCACACTCGCGCCTTCTTCGGATAGCTCGTCCATCATCAGCTGGGCGACTATCCACTACTCTAGAACCATTATTTTGGCAGCTTGGACATTGCATTTTCATCATCCTTTTTTATATTCTATCTAATTTTTTGTTATTTTATGTTTTAATGGTGCTTTAATGAATTCATTTATCAAGACCTATTCTATTTTCAAAATAGGCACACGATCTCTAGTTTAACTTATTTTCTACATTGATTATAACATAGCTGTCTATAGTGTGAAAAGCCTTATAGAAACAAGAAAAAACTTTCTAACTAGTCTTTATCACTAGTTAGAAAGTTTTTTTGATTTAACCAATCATCTACTTGTTTTTTCGTATTTTCTGGCGTACCACTATTGTCTATTATCGTATCGGCTAATGCCATTTTTTTTTCAATTGGCATTTGGGAGTCCATTCGTTGCAAGGCCTCTTCTTTAGTAATTCCATCCCGTTTCATTAAACGCTCTAGTTGCAACTCTTCTGGAATTCCTACAACCATAACTTCATCCATCATTTCTTGATAATTGGCTTCATACAGTAACGGAATATCCATCACTACTAAATCTGCTCCACTTTGAATAGCTAAGTCTTTCTGCTTCGCAATCCAAGCACGAATATAAGGTTTTAATAGTTCATTTAGCTTGACCCGTTTGGCTTTATCTTCAAAGATAATCTTCCCTAAAGCCTTTCGATTCAATTGTCCATCTGCTTGTAAAATCAGTGGCCCAAAAAAATCAGCAATCGCTTGAAGACCTGGGGTATTTAATTCAACAACTGCTCGCGCACCCACATCTGCATCAACAATCGGAAAACCATACTCTTTAAATAACTGACTGACTGTTGATTTCCCTGTTGCAATGCTACCTGTTAGGCCTAAAATATAGGTCATCCTGTTTCCTCATTTCAATCTAAGTCTTTAATTAAGTCACTGGCAAAGAATTTTTATCTGTTAAAATTTGACATTGAGGGCAATAATGAGTTCCTCGTTGCGCAACTTTCATTTTCTTAATCGGGGTACCACAGCGAACACAAGGTTCACCCGTTTTGCCATAAACTAATAGTGCAACTTGGAATTTCCCAGCTTCACCTAAAGCATTCTGATATGTTCTAATAGTCGTTCCACCTGCTTCAACGGCTCTACCTAAAACATCAATAATCGCATGATATAGTCGCTTAACCTCAGCTGATGTTAAAGAATTCGCCGGACGTAAAGGGTGAATTTTAGCTTCATATAATGATTCATCTACATAAATATTCCCTAACCCAACAACTATTTTTTGATCTAATAGTAAGGGTTTAATCGCTCTAGCTTTCGTTTTTAAGGCTACTTTAAACGGTTGTAATTTGAACATTTCTGGAATTGGCTCTGGTCCCAAATCTCTGATTCCAGTCACTTCATGTTGCGTGCCGATTGGAACCAAAGTCATCCGTCCAAATTTCCGAACATCTAGATAGCGCAAATCTCGTCCATCAGTCAAATGAAAGACGACATGCGTATGTTTTTTTAGTGGTTCACCTGTTTGTTCAACTTCATATTTTCCTTCCATTCGTAGATGAGAAATCATCGCCCAATGATCTAAGATGAAAATCAGGTATTTTCCTCGTCGATCAATTCTATGAATCGTTTCACCTAACAGCTCATTTCTAAACGCTTCACTAGAGAACGGCGGCGTAATGATTCGATCCCAATAAACATCTACATCGGCAATCGTCTTTCCTGCTACAAGATTCGTTAATCCTTTGCGGACAGTTTCGACTTCTGGTAATTCTGGCATGATTTTAACCTCTTTCCGATCTAACTTGTTTGCAACAAGCTAGAGTATTTTCTTCGTATTTTAAATCAAATAATTTTCAACCATTTGATTATGCTTCACTTATTTTGCTTAATTTTCCTATTTATAGAAAGGTTAAGCTGTAATCTTTCGCAATTACATAAATAATTGTACACTTTTTTATAGAAATTTGCTTCATTTTTATTTCTTTTAAGTGATCTCAATTGAGAAAAACACTTTCCAAATTTTGGAAAGTGTCTATAGGATTCATGAGTTTTGCTAATCTGCATCGAAAGAATCTTGGAAGTGACTAATAAAGTCAATCACGGATTTATCTGATCCAAAAAGAATTTTTAACTCAAAATAAGAGAAAAGAAAAGTAGGTGAGAAATTAAAATTCCTCACCTACTCCATGATTTTAGTTAATTGATTCTTCACCAACACGATTCGACAAAGAGTCTCAATATAAAAAAACAACATCATAATTGTTTTCACATGATGTTGTTTTTTTATTGGTATTTCTATTTATAGAAGCGAATATTTTAGTTAGGTGAATTTATTTAATTTCGATTGAATTTTCCAATTCCAATAATTTGTTACATATTTTAAACAAATAAAATCCAATCACACCGCCTAATACATTTGTTACCAAATCCATTACATCAAAAACTCTATTCCCTAAATAGAAATAATTCAATATCAATTGAGTGGTTTCTATAAAAATACTAAAAATAAAAGAAGAAAAGAAAATTCGTTTTAAATTATTAAATGAGCTGAATAATAATGGTACAAAAAATCCATATGGAACAAATAAAAGGATGTTTCCCAATAGGTTATATGCAGAATAGTAAGTTAAAGTTGACAGTAATTCAAACGGATTTTTTTCAAACATATAACCAGTACCGTAGCTTGATGAATTTTCAATAATGGTACTGTTAATTATTGAAATTGGAAAAATAGTATAATCTGCTAGTTTATATAAATATATAAGAAAGAAAGTAAATAAAATTGCTTTCAACCAATTTTGTTTTTGTTTTTTTGCTAGTTTCCAAATAATTAATAGGATGAATCCAACAAATATTGGGAAAAATAACAATATTGTATTTAAGAATAAGTCCGGAGCATAAAATTCTCCATCTATTAATATCATTTATACTCACCATCTTTACTAATCAGAAAGTGTTCCACTTACTGTTTGTGTAGTATTGCTCTTTCCACTAAAAAAAAGTAAATAATAATTTGAACCAGTTTGATCAGTTTTTGTTGGGAAATTTTTACTACCTGTAGTTGCACTCACTGTTCCAAATGATTTATCAACAGCCCATGTATTTCTATATAGTGTTACTTGTGCTGTGCCAGGACCACTTTTACTTGAAATGTTCAGCCTAGCAGTTCTTCCAGAATTTAAATAATAAAATTTACCATTTGTTTTACCATTTGACCTTCCATTACCAGAAGCGTATGTCTGCCACTGAACCCATACTGAAGCTGATGCAGCAAATGCTTGAGGTAAAAATGAAACAATTAAAATTGAAACAGAAACAATTATAACCAAAAATTTTTTAACCATATTAAGCCTCCTTTTTTAGTCTTATTTAAAATCTTAAATTTTTGAATATAGTGTTTTAAAATTAAAAATTTTCTTTTTTAGTTGAAATTCTTTTTAATTTAAAAAACATTATAATTAAAAATAGATTAAAAAAACATGTTAAAGAAATTAGTATAACGCATACGATTCATTATTTACAATAGTATTTTTAAGAAAAATTTCATCTTTTTGCCACTTTCTTTGTTTAGAAGACGGATAATTGTGGATATACTATAATTAATTCGTGTATAAAAGTTAAAAAGATGGTGACTAATCTCTTAAAAAAGGGGTGATAACGATGGTTCATGACTTTATCCCTAGATTGGATTCTCAAGCGCTGATATTTGCAATTAGTTTTGCAACATTAGTTGTAGCGATACTGAAATTTAGGGTTCTATAATATATCTTATTGGTGGGTACACTCGCCAACAATTCTTTGCGTTCCACTACAAAAAAGACATCCAATTGATAAAATAAAGTCGACCAAAACCAAATCACCAGAAGGACAAACTCTTTTGATTATTCATGGAAAACTGGACTACCGCCCTTCTCACTGTGAACATTGTGGAAATCAAAACCAAGAAAAACTTATTCGGTATGAAACTTATCGAACCGAAACTCAACTCCTATTAAGGAGAATTTTTAATTCAAAATGAGAGAAAAGAAAAGTAGATAAGGAATTAAACTTCCTCACCTACTCTATGCTTTTAGTCAATTGATTCTTCACCAACACGATTTGACAAATATCCGGTAAAAAAACTTAGGTTAATTCAACTACATTAAATCACTTTATTTTGCATCGTACCAACTATCGCCAAAGTTACTATCGACTTTCAAAGGTACATTTAGTTTTACAGCAGCCTCCATTACTTCAGGAACTAATTTCTCTAAAATCGGAATTTCTTCTACTGGCGCTTCAAAAATCAGCTCATCGTGTACTTGCAATAACATCGTTGCTTGCAGATTTTCTGCTTTTAAGCGTTCATCCATTTGAATCATTGCCACTTTAATAATATCCGCAGCACTCCCTTGAATCGGTGTATTCATCGCTGTTCGTTCAGCAAATGAGCGCAAATTAAAGTTTCGCGAATTAATGTCTTTTAGGAAACGACGACGGTGGAATAATGTTTCCACGTAACCTTTATCTTTCGCTTCTCGGACGATATCCGACATGTATTGTTTCACACCTGGGTATTTTTCAAAATACGTGTCAATAAAAGTCTGAGCTTCTTTGCGAGTAATGCCTAAATTTTGTGATAAACCATAATCACTAATCCCGTAGACAATCCCAAAGTTCACGGCTTTGGCTTGACGACGCATATTGCCTGTAACATCAGCAGCATCCTTGATACCAAAGACACGCATTGCCGTACTTGAATGAATATCTTGTCCTTCTAAGAAGGCTTCTTTTAGATGCTGATCATCTGAAATATCGGCTAAAACACGTAATTCAATTTGAGAATAATCACTAGCAAACATTTTCCAACCTTCATGGCTAGGTACAAATGCTTGACGAATTTTACGCCCTTCTTCAAGACGTATTGGAATATTTTGTAAGTTAGGATCTACTGAACTTAAGCGCCCTGTTTGGGTTAATGTCTGTACGTAACGAGTATGAACTTTTCCAGTTGATGGATTCACAACTTTCAATAGACCTTCAACATAAGTTGATTGAATCTTGGCAATTTGACGATATTGTAAAATATCTTCTACAATCGGTGCCTGGGCGCGTAATTGTTCTAAAACATCTACCGCTGTTGAGTATCCCGTTTTCGTTTTTTTAATAACAGGTAATTGCATCTTCTCAAATAAAATAACACCTAACTGCTTCGGTGAATTAATATTAAAAGTCTCCCCAGCTTCTTCATAAATTCGGTTTTCAATCTCAGTTAACCGAATTGCAAATTCATCTCGCATTATGCGTAAGCGGCTAGAATCAAGCTTAATTCCAGTCATTTCCATGTTGCTTAAAACAATTGATAAAGGCAATTCCATCTCATAAAATAAATCTGTTTGTTCATTGTCTGCCAAATCATTTTTTAATTTATCACTTAATACTTCAATTGCCTTAATCTTACGAGCTAAGTGTTCATGTAAACTAGTTGCATCTTCAGGAACCGCAATTTTAGCACCTTTTCCATAGATACTTTCATCTGAGGAAATATCATAATAGTCATGATCCATTGCAACTTCAGCAATATCTTTGCTATTGTCATTTGTATTTAGAATATATGAAGCTAATAATACATCAAAATCAATGCCTTCTAAGGTAACGCCATAACGTTTTAAAGCGACAATTGTTCGTTTTGCATCAAAGACTTGTTTTTTATTTTCAGGATCGACAGCCCATTCTTGAAATAATGGTGAAGACAATACTAAATCTGGTTCAGAAACATAAATTTTATCCCCATTGCTCCAGCTAATGCCCACAATTTCGGCAGTATGGTAGTTATCACTTAGCATTTCAGCATACAATCCGCCTCTAGCACCAAACATCTCTGGCGTAAACTCTGTGACAAATTCAAAATTAACCTCAGCCTTTTCAATTTGATTTTCTTCGTCATAAGCTGTTGTATCTAAATCAGTTAAAAATTTCTTAAAGTCCATCTCTTTATAAAATTCAATTAATTTGCCAACATCTTTGCCTTCGTAGGCTAAACTATCCAGCGGCACATCAATCGGAGCTTCGACTTCAATCGTTGCTAATTTCTTACTTAAGAAAGCCTGTTCTTTATCGTTAATTAGATTTTCTTTACGTTTACTCGGTTTCATGCCATCAACATTTTCATAAACGCCTTCAACAGAACCAAATTCATGCAACAATTTTAAGGCTGTTTTCTCGCCAATATTGGTAACGCCAGGAATATTATCTGAAGAATCTCCTGCTAAACCTTTCATATCGATGATTTGAAGTGGATTTAAACCATATTTTTCCATCAAATATTCTGGTGTGTTTTCCTCAATCTCACTAACGCCTTTAACCGTGATATCTACTCGAACATTTTCTTTCGCTAGTTGGGTTAAATCACGATCGCCTGAAAGCACAACAACATCAAATTCATTCGGGTCAACTTGAGTCGCTAATGTTCCTATAATATCATCAGCTTCGTAGTTATCTAATTCATAATGAGCAATGCCAAATCCTTGTAATAAATCGCGTAAATAAGGCATTTGTTCTTTAAATTCACCTGGAGTTTTTTGACGACCATCTTTATAGGCATCATAAAATTCATTTCTAAAAGTTGTTTTTCCAGCATCAAATGCAACTAAAACATGAGTCGGTTGTTCCTTTGCCATTTCATTTTCCAACATACGATGGAAGCTAAAAAGAGCATTTGTGTGTAATCCATTTTTATTGATAAAGCTATTGACCGAACCCGGAATGGCATAGAATGCACGAAAGGCTAGACTGCTCCCATCAATTAATAATAACTTGTTTTTTTGTGTCATTGCAAAAACTCCCTTTTTCCTCAAGTTTATTTTATAAAAACGATTGATAAATATCGTGATTTTTATTAAAAATAAAAGCTGATTTTACTTTATGAAATTGATTTTTTTTAGCCAATTGAATCGATGCTCTATTTAGTGGATCAATAATGCTAATAACCTCGTGTAATTCCAATGTGTATTTGCCATACTCTAACATCGCTTTACAGGCTTCTCTTCCAAATCCTTTACGCCATAAGATCGGTGAATATGGTAGCCTCATTCAACTCTCTGGTCACCGTCGACGACTTGTTTGACAAAGCCACAATCACCGATAAATGTTCCATTGACCAACGAATCCATTCTGCTATTTTTTCTTTTGAAAATGGTGCTGGATAAAATGACCTCTTTTCACTATTGGAAAACAGTCGATAGGCAGCCCTAGGTCCGCTTCTTCATAGGGTGCCTTAGCTATAAGTGCGTGTCTCAATTTTAGTCATTCTTCCACTTAATTCTTCACTAAATTTTATCTCTTCTATTTTACCAAAAAAAAAGCCAGATAGCGAAGAAGAAATTTCATAGTTACTTAAAATGATTTTTACTAATTTTGGGAAAGCTGACTGAACTTCATCTGGACTACCTGTTGAGTATTTCTTAAAATATAATTCAATAGATGAGTTTTATTTGTGTAGATGGAGAAACTCATCAGCTCATTGATATTCTTGAAGACCGAAAACTACCACATCTAATCGCTCATTTTATGCGTTATTCTCATAAGGCACGACTCCATGTAAAATACTTGGTGATGGATATGAATGCCAGCTAATGAATCACTTAAAGAAAAGCGACTCGGAGGATGCAAAAAAGTATCGTCGTTTAAAACGATACTGGTCTTTATTTTTTTAAGATTCCAATCAGTTAGACACAGAAAAACGTTCTTATAATCGCTTGTTTAAACGACCACTTTGCCAAAAAGATATCATGGATGAACTCTTAACCTATCATCCACTTCTCAAACAAACTTATGATGAAATGCACTTGCTTAAGTATGCCATACTTTGTAAAAATAGTGAGTTATTTTTCGATTTAATCGACCAATTACCTAAGAGCTTACCTGATTGGTTTCGTAAGAAATTGACTTTCTTTAAAAAGCATAAGGAAGGCATTTCAAATGCCCTTCATCTTCCTTATTCTAATGGAAACGTTGAAGGGCTAAACAATAAAATTAAAGTCATTATTTGATATTAGCCAAACATAAGCTTTCCAAATATTGTTGATTAGCTCTTCAAGTTTTCCTTTACTTAAACTTCGCTTCACTTGTTTTGGAATTAAGCCTTCTATACTTGACTTATCCGTAATATCTTTTATGTCAATTCTGTCATCTCAAGTTGATTTTTCACCACCAAATGTTGAGGTTTCCCTTGCTAACTTCTTTTTATTTTTTTACTTTATTCTTCATGAGTAATCAACTTCATTTTCTTCAGGTTCATCTAATGGCGTCATTGTTTCCACTTCTTTTAAACTAATTTCATTCGCTTCTTCAAATGTTAAGTTTAATATTTCTTGATGCTTTTCTTTAAATTCTTCAAGTGTTAACCAATTTTCTTCATTGTCATCACTGATCGTTCCTTGAACCTCTTTTGCAAGTTCGCATACCATGGTGTATAGAGCTCGTTTATCTACTGTTAGAATATCGAGATGGTCGGTTTCAAAATACAAAATATGCTTATCTCTAATTGGAGCAACATATATATATTCTGAATCTAAATCGGTATTCAAAACATTCCATCGCTTATCGTTTAACCATTTATCCCATTTTAAAGTTAATCTGTAATTTTCCTTCAAAGTTTCTGTGTTACCACCATGAGAAATTTCTAGTTTTTTATTTAGATAACATTTGAACCACATTTTTTCTGATAACTCTCGATAGTCTAGTTCTATTGATGATTTATTAATTATTATATATATTCTCATTTTTTTCTCCTTATTTTGTCTTTAGCCAAATATAAGCTTTCCATATTCGATTGATTAAATCTTCTAATTGACCTTTACTCAAAGATCTTTTAAGATCTTTTGCAATTAATTTTTTTATGCTTTCCTTGTCTGTTATTTTTTCTAGCTTAATTCTATCATCTCGTGTTGATTTCTTTCCTCCACCAGATTGAATTTGAATTTTATTTCCGTCAGGTTCTGCATCTACTCGTATTTTTAATTTTGTACTATCTACGGTTGTTTCAATTGGTTTGTTCCCAAAAGTCTTACTCGTAATCTTCCCATTATTGGAAAACATCACATTGCCTTCATAACCATTTTGAAAACCGTTTAGCCCATCTACCATTATCGCTGTTCCAGTTCCTGCCACTGCTACACCTGCTGTCGCAACTCCTGGTAGAAAAATAGTTGCTGTTCCACCACTCGCAAGCTCTACAACCGCATAAGCGCCTGTAATCCCAACTACACCCACTATCGCAGTTGTTCCACCTCCGACAACTTTTACCGTATTTCCAATTAAATAGGACAGAATATCAACGACATCTTTTGCCGTATTCACTTTATCTTTTACATCATCCCATTGCTCTTCCAATAAAATTTCATTATAAGCTTCTGTTGCATCTTTATCAACTTTTCCATTTTTCAACACTTGATAAAACGTACCATATTTTGTCTTCACTTCTTTGACTTCATAACGATCTTTTTCGTTGGCTTTATTGTAACCAGATATGTGTTTATACCAACTACTTCCCGAAATGTCCTCAACACGATACCCACTTGCCCCGCTCTCAAAATGTTTACTTTGACCTAAATACGCCAATCCTTCTAAAATCGCTTGGATTGTTTCTCTTACCCCATCAAAATTCCCTTGTGTTGTATTTTCAAAGTGTTCATATCGTTTCAACACTTCGATTTCTTTCATTCGTCCGTTCATCGTATTATTCCCAAAAAATTCTTTTAAGACTGGAACGTCTTTGAACACTTCTGCCATAGCTTCCATAAATTCTAGTTTTTGTGTTTGCAAGCGTCTTAAATCGTTTTCTAACTCTTGTAACTCGTCTGTATCTAGCTTATTTTCAGCTTCTCCCACGACATTTTTAAATTCTTTTAGATAGTTCTTAATCGAATCATCCAAATCGTACAGAGCATTAAAAATAGCATCTGAAATCATCTTATATTGCCCATGATACTGTTTACCAGACGACCAAGCCGCTCCCAATAACTCCCTATCTTCGGTAAATAAATCATTTGACTTGTCGTACTCTTTTAAATAAGAGACCGTTTCTTGTCTCAATTTGGTAACTTCCTCAGAAAGAGCTTTTAGTTCTTGGTAGTCTATTCGTGGCATTTATTTTCCTCTTTTCTGACTTCAAAAAGAGATTCTTCCAACTCAACTCTTTTCTTTATTTTTGATTTCATTACTTGTTCTAACTCCTCTTCGCCTTCTGCTAATTTCCCATAAAAAAAATGACGTTCTTCTTCCAAATAATCAAATTCCCTTAAAACTGACGCTTCGGCTTCCGTACCACTACTCAATCGGCGAATTGATTCCCATAAATCGAACTCTTTTCTCGAATAATTTTGAAAATCTGAATAGGCATTTTCAATTGACAAATTCGCTTTTTTTAAACCTTTTAATTCATCTTCTATGTCCAAATACTCTTCGTTCACTACTCGACTGTTCTTCTTCATTCTCAACTCCCTTTCAAGTGGCTACAAATTTTCATCTGTTTTTTGAATCGCTTCATGAATCTTCACTAAATTTCCAACATCCACTTTAATGGCTGACTTAAATTGTGTAGTCGCTTTTTTCATGTCTCCTAAACATTCGGATAAAATTGTTACAGCAGTACTTTTAGAATATGAAATGTCTTTTTTTACATCAAATGAAACGTGAGAACTTGATTCAGTCATCCCTATTGTTACCATGGTAACAATAGTTGAATTAGTGGTTACTTTTTCTTCCATAAAATCCTCCTGTAAGTTAATAAATTTACGGTTAATGTATTTTTTTGAATGTATATCATAAATTAAAACATTTACAATTATGATATTTTTAATTTTATCATAAGTGCTACCACTCTACAAAATGAACGTTATTTATTTTATAATTATTATCTACTAGTAGTTATCAGTACCTGTTAGGTACATCTTTTTTATCTATTACAAATATAACTATAAATATATCTACTTAAAAGGTGGAAAAAATATTAATTTAATATTGAACAATTACTAGTAATCTCATGTCACATCTTTAAAAAAGAGTCCTCATATAAAAGTTATCCGCTCGCTCATTTTATGCGTTATTCTCATAAGGCACGACCCCACGTAAAATACTTGGTGATGGATATGAATGCCAGCTATGGACAATTAGTAAAATCTGTTTTTCCAAATGCCCACTTAGTTAGTGATCGATTCCATATTATTCAGCATATCCAACGAACCTTTAATACTTTACGGATTCAACTAATGAATCGATTAAAGAAAAGCAACTCGGAGGATGCAAAAAAGTATCGTCGTTTAAAACGATACTGGTCTTTATTTTTTTAAGATTCCAATCAGTTAGACACAGAAAAACGTTTTTATAATCGCTTGTTTAAAACGACCACTCTGCCAAAAAGATATCATGGATGAACTCTTAACCTATCATCCACTTCTCAAACAAGCTTATGATGAAATGCACTTGCTTAAGTATGCCATACTTTGTAAAAATAGTGAGTTATTTTTCGATTTAATCGACCAATTACCTAAGAGCTTACCTGATTGGTTTCGTAAGAAACTGACTTTCTTTAAAAAGCATAAGGAAGGCATTTCAAATGCCCTTCATCTTCCTTATTCTAATGGAATCGTTGAAGGGCTAAACAATAAAATTAAAGTCATTAAACGAGTTGCCTATGGGTACCGGAACTTTATCAACTTTCGTACACGAATTTATCTCATTCAAGGAGAACGTTTAACCAAAAACAAGAGAAAAGAAAAATAGGTGACGAATTAAAATGCCTCACCTATTCCATGATTTTAGTCAATTGATTCTTCACCAACACGATTTGACAAAGAGCCATTAAAATAAAAAGAGGAACTACAATCATAAAAATAATCGTAGTTCCTCTTTTTATTTTATTAACTTATTCAACAAGATCGTCACTTAAACCAAATTCAACCTTAGGTGGTTCCACCATAAAGACTGCATCAATCACACGTTCTCCTAACATATTCTTGGCATCTACCGTAATTGTCACCACTTCCTTCATTAAATCCACGCGAATCACTTCAAAATCAAACGTAATGGTTTCATAATGAAAAACAGGATTGACCATATTCACGGAAACATTGACTACATTAGAACCAGGACCTGGTAAATGCTTAGAAATGGCGCTCGTCATAATTCCAATGAGCATAACCGGTGGAACAAGAGGTTTTTCATAAGCAGTCTTGCTAGCATAATCATGTTGGACAAATAAAGGGTTGGCATCATTCGTTAAACCTAAATAAAGCAAAATATCTTTATCTTCGATAATTTCCGTTACGCTTAAATTATCGCCTTCAGCTAGTTCATTAATCTTTTTCCCAATCTTTCTAGGTTTCCCCATCATATTTTTCTAACTCCCCAGATTCATTTATTTTTTCACTATTTACTTTAGTTTAGTCTTTATTCTACCATAAATTTCTAAGTTTAAATGAATAAAAACGACAACAGAATTTTCTGTCATCGTTTTATTGCATCACTCTATTTTAGTTATTTCTTAAAATTGATCTGCTTAATAAGGTTTCATAGGCATATTCAAATTTTTGAACATCTCCTGCACCCATAAATATAACAACTGCATCATGATGATCTAAAAGTGGAGACATATTCTCTTCTTTTAAGACAATCGCTCCGTCAGTAATTTTATCCGCTAAATCTTGAATCGTTACATTTCCCTGTTCTTCACGAGCTGAGCCAAATATATCACATAAATAAACGCGATCAGCTAAGTTCAATGCTTCAGCAAAGTCACTTAATAACGCAATAGTTCGAGTAAATGTATGTGGTTGGAAAACAGCAATAATTTCTTTTTCAGGGAATTTTTGACGAGCCGCATCAAGAGTTACACGAATTTCTTGTGGATGATGTGCATAATCGTCAATAATCACCATATCACTAATTACTTTTTCACTAAAACGGCGTTTTACACCTTGGAAAGTTTGTAAATTTTCGGCAATTAAATTTTCTGGAATTCCTTCTAATTGACAAGCAGCAATTACTGCTAAAGCATTTAATACATTGTGTTCACCAAAAGTTGGAATCGCAAAGTGACCATAAAAAACACCTTTTACATAAACATCAAACGTTGATCCTGTTGTACTACGAACAATATTTTTAGCTTGATATTCATGGTTATCTGAAAAACCATAATAATAGATTGGAACTGGAGCTTTTAATTTCTTCAATTCATCGTCTTCTCCGCAAGCGATAATTCCTTTTTGAACTTGATTAGCCAATGTTTGGAATGCTGAGAAAACATCCTCCACTCCAGTAAAATAATCAGGATGATCAAAATCAATATTCGTCATAATTGCGTAGTCTGGTTGGTACGCTAAGAAATGGCGACGGTATTCACAAGCCTCTAAAACAAAGAAGTCCGCATCTGGAACACCATGACCTGTTCCATCTCCAATAATATAACTCGTTGGTTCAATTGAACTTAATACATGAGCTAATAAACCTGTTGTTGTTGTTTTACCATGAGAACCTGTAATTGCAATACTTGTATATTCTTTTAAAAATTCTCCAATGAATTTGTGGTAACGAATAACTGGCAAGCCCATCTCTATAGCCGCTTGAATTTCTTCATGTGAATCAGGGAACGCATTTCCAGCAATTATCGTTAAACCATCATGAATATTGTCTTTAGAAAATGGCAAAATCGAAATACCTGCTTCTTCAATGCCTTTTTGCGTGAAGTAATATTTTTCAACATCTGATCCTTGTACTTTAAATCCTTTATCATGTAAAACTAATCCTAAAGCACTCATCCCAGATCCTTTAATTCCGACAAAGTGATACGTTGTTTGTTTATTCATTATAATGCCTCCAAATTTTTTGTTCCAAGCTTTTATAACAATCATTTTTATACTTCATTAAATTTAATTTCATTTGATCATATTTCAAAAAAACAGTGAGAAAAATAACAATCAATATAGTTGTTTTAAATGAAAGCCTTTTAGTCATTATGCTTTCACTTGTTAAAATGCAATGAATACAGTATAGCACGATTTTATTTTTTAGCCTACTGATTTTATCCTAAATGAACAGATTCTTAGGATTAAAAAATTGAAAAAAGCTACAAAATTAATTGTCGCTTTTAATCAACGAAGCTCTATAAATAGTTTTTTTCATATTCTGCCTGTGTTAGAAAGACATCTCTAGGTTTTGATCCTTTGTTTCCAGAAATCAAATTTTGATTTTCTAAAGTTTCAATTAAATTTGAGGCTCGGTTAAAACCTATTTTAAATTTACGTTGCAATAGCGAAACAGAAACCGTTTCTTCTCCAGCAATAAATTCTAAAATCGATTCAAATAACTCATCTCGACCTTCAATTAATTCAAGTTTAGCTAACAAAGTTTCTGGCTCAAACAAATAATTAGGACCTCTTTGATCTTTAATGTGTTTTACGACTGAGTCAATTTCTTGCTCAACATAAGTGCCTTGAATCCGAATGGGTCTACCCGATCCATTTTCCATAAAGAGCATATCTCCACGACCTAATAATTTTTCAGCACCACCAATATCTAAGATTGTTCTCGAATCGATTTGACTAGAAACCATAAAAGCTACTCGAGTTGGAATATTATTTTTAATCGTACCCGTAATGACATCGACACTTGGGCGTTGTGTTGCAACAAGCAAATGAATTCCTGCCGCACGAGCTTTTTGTGTTATCCGTGCAATATAATCTTGCACTTCATTGCTAGCCACCATCATTAAATCAGCTAACTCATCAATAATGATCACAATATAAGGAATCTTCAAACCATATTCGCCAGTTTCCTCTGCTTTCTCATTGAAACGTTCAATATTCCGAACACCCGCTGCAGCTAGTTTTTGATAACGTTCTTCCATCTCATTAACAGCCCATTTTAAAGCCTCTGCGGCTGCTTTCGGCTCAGAAATGACCGGTGAAAGCAGGTGTGGAATATCATTATAAGGAGCTAATTCAACGGCTTTAGGATCAATTAAAATCAATTTGACTTCGTTTGGTTTTGCTTTATAAAGAATACTGATTAACAACGAATTAATAAAGACACTTTTACCTGAACCAGTAGCACCCGCAATCAAACCATGAGGCATTTTTTCAATCGTTGTTACCATTGCTTCTCCGGCTAGATTGACTCCTAACGCTACCGTTAATGGTGATTTACTCTCTTTAAAAACTTGGCTCCCCATTACTTCTGAAAGCATCACTGGTCTTGATGAACAGTTGGGAATCTCCACGCCTACCGAGCTTTTTCCAGGAATTGGTGCTTCAATCCGAATATCTTTAGCCGCTAAAGCAAGTTTTAAATCATCTGATAAATTCGTGATTTTATTTACCTTAACTCCGCGTCCTAATTGCAATTCAAATTGAGTTACTGCTGGTCCAATCGTCCAACCAATCACTTGCGCATCTACCCCAAAAGCATCTAAAGATTCATTTAAAAGTTCCGCTTGCTCCAAAACCCAATCATCAATAACATTATCTGTAAATTCAACTGGTGGATTCAATAAATCTAATGAAGGCAACTGATATTGGCGTAATTCTCGTTCTTCATTTTCTGAAATAGAATCCATTGTTGCTACAGGCTCATTCATTGTTTCAACCTTTTGTTGTTGACTTGGGACTTGAGGTAATTCCTGCTGCGTTTCTAATTCAATCTCAGAAGTATCCATTAGTCCTACTTCTTCTTTCAGAGTTTCTTCAACTTCAATGAACTGAGGAGTCAAATCTGGTTCATCTGATAATTCAACTTCTTCACTGAACTCATTGTCTATTTCCCTTGGCAATTCTTCCTCAGAAAAATCAGTTTCTAAATTGGTATTATCAAAGTCAGATTCTTCTATATCTTCAATCAAAATCTCATCTGGTTCATTAGCAGGTTCAATTATCATTGGACTTTCGGCAGATTCTTGACTCATTTCTTGTTGCTCTTCTAGTTGTTTCCTTAAATAGTTAAAACGACTTAAAGCAGCTTGAAATTCAAGTTCACTTTCTTCCTCATTTTTAGCTTTC
Source organism: Carnobacterium gallinarum DSM 4847 (assembly GCF_000744375.1). NCBI lineage: Bacteria > Bacillati > Bacillota > Bacilli > Lactobacillales > Carnobacteriaceae > Carnobacterium > Carnobacterium gallinarum. Next base: position 250,216 of record NZ_JQLU01000003.1, read on the forward strand.
TCCAAAGATCCTGATTCCTCTATATCTAGTTGATCCTCTTCTTGAACATCAGGAACTACTAATTCCGGTTGAACAGAAAGCTCTTCTTCAATTTCTTCCTTCTCTTCGCCAAAATAACGCGCCACATTCGTTCCACGATTTAAATGAATATCTTGTTCTTCCTCAATCATCCCTTGTAACGAGCGTTGCAAACGTCTTTCATGTTTCGCTTCTTCTTTTAACTCCATCTCTGATGGGTCAGTAGACTCATTTAAAACTTCAAATTCTGTCGATACTTCTTCTTCGATAATTTCAATTTCTTCTGGTACATCCTGTACTTCTTCTAGTTCAATCTCTTCACTATCTGTTACTTCCAACGTTAATTTTGGAATCTCAACTTCACTGAACTCTTCCTCTAATTCATCATCCGTTGCCAATAAAATAAATGTATCAAATTCTTTTTTTAATAATTCTGCCATTTTTTCATAATCTACACCAGATTTTAGTGTTGTACGTTCTTTTTGGAAACCATAAATTGGTGAGGGTATCTTCTGGACTTTAAAAGGCGTTGAACTTCTAGATTCGACATACGCTGTTGCATTTTTTTCAAGAGCTGTCCGGACCATATTTTTATCGGCAATTCGTTTGTCAATTTGTTTTTTGCGTTCTTCAAAAGCCTTTTGTTCCTGTTTTTCAACAGCTTTTGTTTCAGTTCTTGAATACGACTCTGTTCGAGTTAAAAACTCTGAAAAAACAGCATCTGGAACAGAATGTCGTCCTTCTCTTGAACGCTTTACTGGCTTACTATCTGAATTTACTTTATGTTTTTTTTCATCATCTAAGGATTCCTCTTTTTCTTTCTGCGTCACTTTGTCAGTATCCGTATAGAAAGGAAATTTAAATTTCTTTGAATTGTTGTGGTCATCTTGATAACGTGGTCCATCATAATGTGGCATGATAACACCTTTCCTTTCCTTACTATTCTTTTTTAGTTTAACATATCTTAGCCCTAGTTTATAGCTAAAAACGATTAAGAAAAGGTTGGGAAACTAAAAAAATAATTTGCTAATAGAATTTCCTCTATCAGCAAATCAGCTTAAGTTAAATCTTTTTATAAAAAATAAAATCTACTATTTTTAACTAATCTCACTATTAGATTATTCTGAAACCATCTTAATTATTTTCAGCCAATCATTGTTTAAAACGATTATTTGTTTCAAATAACTTCCCTACTTCAATTAATAGACGATCCTGATTCCGTGCTGCGCTGAATTGAATCCCTAGAGGCAAACCATTTTCTGCTACAAATGTAGGCAAACTAATTGCTGGCTCTCCTGTTAAATTTGCCAATTGCGTAAACGGGGTATAGGTTAATGCAGGCAACCAATGTTCATAAATTAATTTTCGCTTCTCTTCCTTTGATAAAGTCACCATGTTTTCAATTCGCTGACTATCGCCATCTTTAATTAAACGATCCGATACTAACGGAGCTGTTGACGCTGTTGTCGGCGTTAAGAAAAGAGTATATTCTTGATAAAATTGTTGCATTTGACTAGTTGCTACATGAATTGATGACCAGGCTTCATCTACATCATTCTTTGTTAGGTCTTTGCTTGTTTGGTACAATGCCCAAGTTGTGATATCAACATCCTCACTAGTAACATGTCGTTTGACTTTTTGCATTGCCAAATAATCAATAATCCCTGCCGAGCTGGCTGCTAGTGTATAATAATCCATCATTAATTGTTTGCCATCAATCGGATAATCCACTTCTTCAACTTGAAAACCTTTTTCTCTTAAAAATTGAACTGCATTCTCTACTGCTTTTTTTGCTTCTGGTTGAACGTCTGTCCCAACAGGTGATTTTACAGAATAAGCAATTTTTGCCGTATTTTTATTAAGATCGTTGACTGGAATTTCCTTTGTTAACAAAGTATTGAATAAAGCTTCCGTATCTGACATTGTTTTCGCCTCTGCAAAATGACTCGTTTGATTGCGTTCACTAGCAGAATTCCCAACTAAAATCCCTCTAGAAGGCTTCAACCCAACAAGCCCATTCCACGATGCCGGAATTCGGATTGAACCTCCGGCATCACTTCCCGATCCAATTGGAGCATACCCAGCTGCAACACCTGCCGCTGAGCCACCTGAGGAACCACCAGCTTGATATAATGGATTCCACGGGCTAGCAGTAGGACCATATAACATAGAATTTGTACTATTTTTTAGTCCGAGTTCCGGATAATTTGTTTGACCAATCACAATAAAGCCCGCTTTTTGAAAAGCTTTCGTCAATGTTCCCGAATTTTTTGAAATAGTACCTTCTAGAAAAGTTAGTCCATTTGTATTTTTCCCACCAGCAATTGTATGTCCTAATCCTTTTAAAATCATAGGAACACCAAAAAAGGGCTGTCCCTCATCCTTTAATTTGGCGGCTTCTTGTAATGCTTCTGTTTCTCTTAGACTAATCATTGCATTCAACGTCCCATCTTGCTCTTTAATCTTTTGAAAGGCAAATCGAACTAACTCGGAACTGGTTACTCTCCCTTCACGAATGGCTTTCGCCAACTGTAAAGCAGAACTATCCTCATATTCCTGAATCGTAAATACAGCTGTAGTCTGTTGTTCTGTCGTTATTTCTATTTGCGAAATGCCTTCAACAGAAACTCCATTAAATTGCCCAACAGTTAGTATGAATAAAACCAGTAAACTTACTTTTGTTAAGCTATTTTTGCTAAAGATAGATTTCATTTTACTCCTCCATATTAAAAACAGATGATTTGAACTAATCTGCTATTAACTATCTAATTTATTATAAACGAACTCCATTTCTCACCAGTTAAACTAAACACTCCTTTCCTACAATCACTAAAAAATATAATGTATTATGATTTCCAAGTACATCTATTTCGTCTAATCCTCTAACTCAAACTAAAAGAAAGAGCTTTCTAACAGCTCTCTAAGCTTAAAAAAGTAAAAAAAAAATACAATCATGAACATAAATTCATGATTGTATTTTCATTCATTCTTATTTTCCAATTGGAAAAGCTTCGCCTGTTACAGCATCCTCTGCTAGAACTAAAATTCCTTTTTTAGCTGACGCATCTGGCAAATTCAACTCTTTAGCTGAACAAATCATTCCGTGACTTGGTTCGCCACGTAATTCGCCATCCCAAATTAATAATCCGTTAGGCATCATAGCTCCAACTTTCGCTACAACAACTTTTTGATTCGCTGCAATATTAGGTGCACCACAAACGATTTGCACGACTTCGCCATTATCAATCTCAGTCTGAGTAATAGATAAATGGTCTGAATCTGGATGTGCCACACATTCTTTCACAAAACCAACGACAAATTTAGGTGATGGATCCGCTTCTAATAAATCAGCAAAGCCCGCAGCTTGAATTAATTTATTTAACTCTGCAACTTCCTCAGTCGTTAAAATAATTTGACCTGCTCCATCTAATTTCATTGATTTTGAAATCTCAAAGAAGTTATAACCAACTGTTTTTTTCGTTTCAGTATTAAAAATGCGCGTTACCAAACCTTTACTTTCAAAACTTTGTTCTGCAAATGTACTATTAGCAAGCATCACGATTAACGTATCGCCAATTCCTGCTTGATTGTAACTACTAATGATCACGTTTATTTCTCCATTTCTTGGTACTTATTTAGTTTTTTTCTCTTTTCCACGAACAACCAAAACATCACAAGATGCTTCACGAATAATAAATTGGCTAATACTGCCCATCATAATTCGTTCGATTTGATTCATTCCACTTTGACCACAAAAAATTAAGTCAATTTGATATTCTTTTGGTAATTTTTTCGCTAGTAATTCTTTCGGTGAGCCAGTAACTAACTCTGTATATACTTTTTTGACTCCATTTTCACTAGCTTGCTTTTGATACGTTGCTAACGCTTCTTGCATCGTATGACTCTCATCACCACTAGCTTCAATATCAAAACTAACAACACCCATTGTATAATTACGATTGTCAATCACATGCACGATCAACAATTCAGCATTATTTCTTTTAGCTGTTTCAATTGCTTTATCTAGTGCATTCTCAGATTCCGGACTACCGTCAACAGCTACCATAATTCGTTGATATTCTTGAATTTTTTCATTCATTTCTATCAGCTCCCTTTAAGAATTAGGCACCTTAGAAAAAAAGTTATTTCCTTTCTCTCTAAAATGTCTGACAAATCAACTAACCCTTAACCTTCTTCAAACTCTTATTCAGCGAAACTAATTATAGCCCTGTAATAAATGCTTCAATTTCTTCTTGTGTTTTACGATCTTTATTCACAAAACGTCCCAACTCTTGACCTTCTTCAAACACAACAAAACTTGGAATTCCCATAATAAATAGTTCGCCACATAAATCAATAAATTCATCGCGATCCACTTCTACAAAAGTAAACTCTGGATGAGCCGCTTCGATTTCAGGCATCACAGGTTTGATAAAAGTACAATCGCCGCACCAATCTGCCGTAAAGAAAAAGAGGTGTTTGCCAGATTGCTTCATTGTATTGAATTCTGCTACACTTGTTAATTTTTTCATTGTCAAAAACCTCTTTTCAAAATTGAAAAATAGCGTTATTCTTAATTGTTTTTCATGATTGTTTCATATGTGCTACGATCCATCGTGCGAGCAACTTGTAAAACCATTTCCTTAGCAGCTGCATAATCATCAATATGGAACATGGTTTGATGGGTGTGAATATAACGGGCACAAACACCAATAACAGCACTTGGAACACCATTATTTGAAATATGAGCAGCTCCAGCATCCGTACCGCCTTTTGAAACAAAGTATTGATATGGAATGTTATTCGTTTCAGCTGTATCTAATAAGAATTCACGCATGCCTTTAAGTGTAATCATCCCTGGATCGAAAATACGTAATAAGAAACCTTCACCTAAATGACCGTATTTTGATTTATCACCAGTTAAATCATCCGCAGCCGAACAGTCAACCGCAAAAAACAAATCGGGTTTAAATTGATGTACCGCACCTTTAGTTCCGCGCAACCCAACCTCTTCTTGAACATTTGCACCTGCGATTAATGTATTAGGTAATGCTTCTCCTTGCAACTCTTTTAAGGCTTCTACAACAACGGTACAACCGTAACGATTATCCCAAGCTTTGCCTAAGATTTTTTTACCATTCGCCATTTTTACAGTCTCTACAGCCGGAACGATTGAATCACCTGGACGAACGCCAAAAGCCATCGCTTCTTCTTTTGAGTCAAAACCAGCATCAAATAGAATATCGCCAATATCGGGAGTTCCAGCACTACCATTTGTTCCTCTCAATAAATGTGGTGGGACAGAAGAAGAAACACACGGATAATTCCCTTTAGCAGTTTGCAATGTGAAACGTTGTGCTGATACTACGTAAGGATTCCAGCCGCCTAAAGGAACAACGCGGAATAAGCCTTGCTCTGTAATGCTAGCCAACATAAATCCAACCTCATCCATATGAGCCGCTAACATAATTCTTGGTGCATTTTCAACCTTACTACGACGGATTCCAAAAATACCACCTAAACCATCTTGAACCACTTCATCAACAAGTGGCGTCATTTCTTTACGCATAACCTCGCGAACTGAATGCTCAAATCCACTGGTACCTTGTAATTCAGTCATTTTTTTAACTAGAGAAAAAGTTTCTTCATTCATTTTAGAACTCACAAAAAGCTATCGTTTATCTATTTAACAGCCATTTTGTGATCTACCCTCCTTCAAATTCATTTTACCTTTTTCATTATATCGCACTTTTCCAAATAATTTAATAGCCAATACCTCAATTATCTTTTTTTCATGAAATTTGTTATAATAAATGAGAATCCATTAACAAATTGATTGGAGGAAAGACAATGACTAAGAAAGAAACAAACTACAGTGCTTACGCCGTAATTGGTGGTTTTATCTTTGGTGCTGGGCTAACTTGCGGCTACCACATTGCTCGCTTTATGCAAAAAAACAAGACGATTCACGGAGATGAAATTCTAACAACTGTCAAAAATTTATTTTTAGAAGAAGGACCTATTGAAGGTTCTTGGATTGAGTTAAAACGTGTTCCCTTACGTAAATTCGCCTTTAAAACCGACGTTTATTATGGTGGCGTTTCTCGCATGGAAGAAGATCAATTAACCCAGTATGAGTTTATTGCTGATGCCCACACAGGATCGATTTTAGATTTGTATCGTATTTAAAACCAATAAAAAACATGGATACACTCATTGATTGTGATTTCCCTTAGAAGTTAGACTTTTGAGAGTCATTACACGCTACTGATTGAGCTTATCCCTGTTTTTTTTATTTATCCAGCTTACATAATTAAATCTGCCAATCCGACCCTTTGATCGATTGTTTGAAATAGCGAATTTGTTCAGTTGTATCTGATAATTGGTTCATTATGTTTACTAAGGTTTGTTGAAGATTTTCACCAGATCGACTTGTAAAAGAATCATTTAACTGATCTTTCGCTTGATAGATAGAGGCGTTGCTTTCTTGATACCATTGAGCAGTAACAAGCTCTTTTTTTAGTTGAACACGACGGGCTAACTCTTGTTTGATTTGTTCACGTAAGGCTTGTTTTTGATAGCCTTTTTTTGCCCAATTCAAGACTTCTTCTAGACCCACGCGGACAGCAAGAGAAGTCTCTTTATCTAACTTGGCGATATCTCGCTGTATTTTTCTTAACTCATACTCAAAATCCATTGTTATTCTCCTAACAATCCAGCAATATTTTTAGACCAGTCTGCATCCATTCGTTCAAACTCCGTAGCAGCTTGCCCGATGAATTCTTGCTTTTGAAGTAAATCAAGTTTTATTCTTTGTAGGTCGTCTAACAGCTCTTCCTTTTTTTGTCTATCGCAGAAATAATAAGTATTCCCGCTACTTGATTGGGCAAATTCATCAAAGATATCGTCCACATCTGTCACAGTCAAATGACTAAACCCACCTCTTCCGGTTTCGTCTATATAATTTTGGTGTACACTCCGAACCTCTTGATCTAACTCATCTGTTACCGTTTCCAACATTTCATGTGTAAAGTGCAGATTTTGGATTGCTGAGTCAAACAATGAAAGCTGATCCCGAATCTCATCTGGGCTAACTCGTAAACGAATCGAGCCATCACCAGCAAACATATTACTAAAGCTAGGACGTGTATGACCAACAATCCAGAGATCACTTTTGGCACTTTTCGCCATAATTCGTGAGCCAATAATTTCACCATTCGGAAGATAACCAACAGGATCATTCTTATGGCGATAATCTTTAATTAAATCATCGTACTCTCCATTTTGCACTCTTTTTTGTAATTCCTTAGGTAATAAGCGATACGCTTTCGCTGCTGCAAAAGTTGTTGCTGAAGCATCTGTTAAAACCGCCATATATTGTGCAAGCGCTCCGCCTAAACTATGTCCAGTAAAACTATGTTCTTTTGGAGTAAATTGTTTTAACGTCTGTCGAACAAAAAGGTCGTATTGAATAAATTGATTCTGTTCATTCGGATCATCAAAATCATATCCTTCAATAATGGTTGGATCAAATTGCTTTAATTCCTCAGGTTTTCCACCGGTACCAAGATTGCCCATATTGGTTTTCACCCAATCATTAAAAACATCCTCCCCCATCTCACTCCCGCGAGTCACAAAGACTAGATTTTGTGGAGCTTGGATTTCCCCAGCACATAAAGCCTTATATTCATCAAAAGAAACCACCGCAATAGCTTGAAGCCCACTTTTGTCATTGATTGAGTTTAAGGTGACCCATTCGGTATTATCAGCCAATCGCATAGGCTTTATTGCTTCTAATTGTTGGAGAGATAGGTTTTTAATTTTTTCAATTTTTAGAGAAGAATTTAAATAGACAATATCTGCTAGCCCCCAATATTCTTCATCTTTTAGTTGTACCATATAGTCACCTCCTGTATAATTATATTATTCATTAAAAATTTAAGATTACGGATGTGTTTAAATGTACAGAAAATTAATTATAATAATAATAATAATATTAATTTTAATTATAACAGGAGGTTGGAAAATTGTGAAGAGTATTCAAGAAAAAGAATTAATGGAAACTGAAAAACCACGAATTGAAAAATACTTAAAGTACAATTATCAAAACATAAAAACAGTAACCTTAACAGAAGTAATTGTGAATCCTACAGGAGTTCCCCACATACAAGGCTATGTCAATGATAATAAAGAAATGAGTTTTGATGCAGGGATATATGATGAGCATTTTGAAGGAGCTTTAAATGTTACAGGCGATGGTCCGCTACATAGGACTAGGTACGCAGTAGAGAACGGAATTAAAAATGTATCAGACATCGAAGAAGAAGTTCAACAAAAAAAGAGGACTGACTAAATTAAGCTATTAAAAATTGGGCTAGTCAAAAAAAAGAGGAACGCCACATTTTAACATGGCGTTCCTCTCTTTTATATTTAATTATTTTCTCTTTTAGGAAACTTAGCAACAACACGATAAATGCGTTGACCACGATTTGAGAATTTTTCTTCATACTCAGTTAAAACATTGCCTTCAAAATCACTTTCATGTAAATTCAGCCAAACTTTTTCCAAAATCATACCGTATTTTGAAAAACTATGGAGCGAATACTCAAATAGCCCCTGATTGTCAGTTTTAAAGTGAATCTCGCCTTCTGGAATCAAAATAGCTTCATAGTTCGCTATAAAATCGGCTGAGGTTAGACGGCGTTTTTCATGGCGTGATTTAGGCCACGGATCCGAAAAATTCAAATAAACTTGATCTACTTCCCCTTTTTCAAAATATTGAGTTAAGGAACCACCATTTACATGTAACAATTGTAAGTTTGGTAAATCTTCAGCAATTAACTTATCCAGTGCCACAACGACAACGCTCATTTGTAGTTCAATCCCAATATAATTAATTTCAGGGTGTAGTTTAGCCATTTCTGTAATAAAACGACCTTTCCCTGTTCCAACTTCAATATGAATGGGGTTTTGATTGCCAAAACGTTCGTGCCATTTGCCCTGCCATTTTTCAGGCGTATCAGCAATGTATTGTGGGTAGCTCGCAATTTTAGCTGGAGCATTTGGTTTATTTCTTAAACGCATTTTATTCATTCTCCTCTTAAATATAATAGTCTCATTTTTTATAAAAAATAGAACCCTCTTTTATTGTAACTAGAGGATTCTATTCGTCACTTTCCATCGTTCCTTGATAAATTGCTTGTAACGTTAAAATATCTTGATTCATTTCATGAAAACGCGATTGATAATGATGGCGTTTCGTTTGTTGCATAAAATTCACTAGGGCATACCATTCAATTCGCTTAATCAATTCATCGGTTACAACTGCACCATAATTCTCTAACCATTCCCGCCATTGTTTTTTCTCAACATATTGGCATAACAACATGCTTAAATCCAATGCTGGATCTGCTAAAACAGCCATGTCCCAGTCTACCAAATAAAGTCGATTTTCATCAGATAATAACCAGTTTTTCCGATAGATATCTCCGTGACAAACACGAGATGGAACAGACTCCATTGTTTTAACTTCTGATTTTAGTTTGGCTAAAATCTCAGTCAATAATGGATGAATTTTCAAATCATGAGGCAATTCCATTTGATATGATTGAATTAATTTTTCTGGTGAGACTTCTTCACCACCAACACGAAAAAGCATCTTCCGCAATGTATCTGAATGGTGAATCTTATAGAGTAACTTCGCTACACTTGGCGAAGACATTTCTTCATTTTTTAATGTTCGGCCATTTAGCCATTCTTGTGCTGTTAAAACATCCCCATTGCCGATACGTTTCGTCCAAACAAGTCTAGGAGTGATTCCTTCAACTGAAAGTGCAGCTAAAAAAGGTGAAGAATTCCGCTTCAAAAAAAGCTTTTCTTCTGCCCGTATTCCCATATAAGCTTGACCTGTATCGCCACCAACAGGTAGTAATTTCCACCCTGAATCAATCTCAAAATCCATAACTATCATTCCCTGCTATATAATTGGAAAAATAAAAAGCACTTGCAGTTATTAAATAAACTGCAGCTTCTATTTTTCACTGAAGTAGTCCTCTATCAAACAAGTAGTACGTTGAAACTTGCATACTATTTTCATTTATAGCAACTTTTAATTAATAATTTAACTTAGAGTATATCTGAAACCTACACTAGCGAATATTTTCGTGATGGTGCTGTCATTTTCAGACACACCTTAACAACTAATTTTTGTAAAAAACTATGTGTTTTCCTAAAACAAAAAAGATAGACATTCTATCGTTTATTCACTCTTTATTTTAGGGTGCTTGAAGCCTTACGTCAAGCGTATATATGCTAGTTTTAGAAAAAAAATTAAAAAAGGCTGTTTTTAGTGCTTTTCCAATGATTTTTTTCTTTCAAATTCATTAAAAAATGCTGTTAAAATCTAGGAATAAGAGCGCTAGATTTTAACAGCATCATTTTTTACATTAATTACGCAGTACGTCTACTTCAATCTCTTCTTCATTTTCACGAATAAAGAACGTTAAAATGAACCCTGCTAAGGAGAAGAGTCCGACTACAAAAAAGACCACTTGAAATCCTTTTAGTGAAGCTAATGTTGCACTTCCTAAGCTTACTGCTGATTTACTAGTTGAAACCATCGTCATAATAACGACAAACAAAGCTGTCCCCATTGATCCTGATAGTTGTCTTTGAGTGTTAAACATCGCTGAAGCATGAGCTGCCATCGGTAGTGGGACAGCGTTAAAAGCACCCGCTTGTAGTGGCATTAAGGTTAAGGATACACCTAGTGAACGAACTAATTGAATGCCGATGATTAAGCCAACGCTAGAATGCATATCTAAAAATCCAATCCAAAAAGTCATAATCGTAATCAAGAATAATCCTGTTACTGCCAAAACTTTCCCACCATATCGATCAAATAAACGACCGGTAATTGGGCTCATAACAGCAATCACAATTGAACCTGGCAATAAAATCATCCCAGATTGCATTGGGCTCCATCCACGAATCGATTGAAAATAAATTGGGAATAAAATAATTCCGCCATACATACCTGCTAAAATAATAAAAGAAATAATCATATTTAAGCGAAATCCACGAAATTGAAAAACTTTAAAATTCAATAATGGATGTTCAGAACGATTGCATCGCACAACTAACAACACAATTGAAATCCCACCAACTAAAACTGCGCCTGCTACATTTAAACTCAACAAAGGATGTGCAGAAGCATTACTAAATCCAAATAATAGTCCACCAAAACCAAGTGTTGAATAAATAACACTTAACCAGTCTAACTTCGGTTTACCAACTTCATTTACATTTTTCAAAACAAAGTAAGCAACAATTACATCAATAATTGCAAATGGTAAAATAAAGTAAAACAACATACTCCAATGATAATTTTGAACGACCCAACCAGAAAAAGTTGGACCAATTGCTGGAGCAAAGTTCATGGCTAATCCGATAATTCCCATTGCTGAACCACGCTTTTCAATAGGAAACATGTAAAGAATGACTATTGTTTGCAAAGGTAAGACAATTCCGGCACCAATTGCTTGAATCATTCGACTCATAATCAGTACCCAGTATACACTGGACGTTGCAGCTAACAACGTTCCAATAGAAAAAGTTATCATGGCAAATAAATAAAGTTGTCGTGTTGTAAATCTTTCTACTAAGTAAGCTGTGATAGGAATCATAATTCCATTGATTAACATATAAGAAGTTGTCATCCATTGTCCGCTGGTAGCGGTAATTGAAAACTCCTTCATAATACTAGGCAAGGCTGTACTCATCAATGTTTGATTTAAAATCGTGACAAAGGTACCCATTATAATGACGCCTAATATTGTAACAATTTGGGATTTTTGATTCTTTTGTTCCATCTATGTTCCTCCTATTCAATATAAACCACAGGAAAAGACGCTAGCCCAAAACTGGACAGCGTCTTTTCAACTAAATAATCTTAGCATAAATAAAAAATTATAGCAATTTTTTTATCTTACTGTCTTTCTCAACTAACGCTTCATTTTTTAACGGATTTTACCACAATTTTTTTCTACGTCAGCCACATATAAATCTTGTAATTGTTTCACAATTGGACCACGTTTGCCATCGCCAACAGGAACCCCTTCGATTTCAATAACAGGCATGGCTTCAATTGTTGTGCTAGAAGTAAAGACTTCGTCAGCCTCTTTTAACTGCTCTAAAGTAAAGCTTTCTTCTTTAACAGGAATTCCTGCTTCTCTAGCAACTTTAAGCAAGACAATTTTTGTAATTCCTGGCAACACAAGATTTCCATCAGGATGCGTATAAATGGTACCATCCTTCACCATCCACATATTTGCAGAACCCCCTTCAGTAACAACTCCATCACGATGTTGCACAACTTCATCTGCACCTTTTTTATGAGCTTCATGCTTCGCCATCACATTGCCAAGTAAACTAATTGATTTTATATCACAGTGCAACCAACGATAATCAGGTAGAATAATCGCAGTTACTCCTTTGTCCATCTGCTCTTGATCTCTAGGTACATCTGTTACTGAGGCTGTAAAAATAGCTGGTACTTTCGTTGGATCTGGATAGGTAAAGTTTCTAGGACTTGCAATACCTCTTGTCACTTGAAAATAAACATTTCCTGTTTTGATATTATTGGCAACTAACAATTCATTTAACCTATTTTTTAGTTCTTCTTTGGTAAATGGTAAAACCAATTCTATTTTTTCAGCCCCTCTAAACAAACGCTCAATATGCTCATCTGCTGTAAAAAAAGTGCCATTATATGCACGAATCACTTCATACAAACCATCACCAAATTGATACCCACGATCCTCCATATCAATCTTTACATCTTCACGCTCTACCAGTTTATCTCCTAATAGTACCTTCATCCCAAACCCCTCATTTCTTTTTATTCCTGTTTTTTTATTTTCTGTTGCTATCATATCAAAAAATTAAAAGCCACGCACCTTATTTATCAGAAAATTCAAAATCTATAGCAATTCTTAAGTTTTTTTCATTAAATTCTCTAGTTAGTGAAAAATACGCCTAATCGAAAAATCGATTGGCGTATTTAATGAGCTTAGTTTAGTTAATAAAGTCGAACCTTCAACATTTTTTTGATTCGTACTGGGACATAGATTTGAGTAAAGACTCCCACAAAGCCTAAGCTTGCTGCTAATACAATCAAACTATCCACGATAGAAAGTGTCACTAAACTTGTACTAAAAATAATCACTGCTTGACTCCCTAATACAACAACAAATAATTGTTTTAACGCTTTGGCCTTTTGTTCCATTTTAATTGGGTACAATCTAGTTAATGCCATGTTTTCATAGTGGAAATACATCGGCAACAACTGAAAACCAGTTAAATAGATAAACAAAATACTTAATAACAGAGCCATTACAAAATTTTGAGTAAAGATTACTAATAAAACAAGAATTGCAGTTAATCGAACATATAGTCCACTGTACTCCGTTCCTCTTAAAAAAGTACGGGCATATAAATAATCAAATGTATGATTATGATCTTTGCTAATTCCTTTTAACAATCCATCTAAATAACGACGACGCTTAACTTGACCTTTCAATGATGGAATATCCGTAAACAAGTTAATAAACTGATAAATACGATGCATTCGTTGTTCTTCACTTGCTACCATTAATTCCCATTGATAAATACGTTCATTTGCCATTTTCTTAAAGAAAGGCAGTGAAATAATTTGCAATGCAATCGCAAGAACGACACCGACAATAGGGTTTAAAAAGAGACTAATTACAGCAATTAAGGTAATGACAGCTAATTTAGCTCCTTGCCATTTCAACCGTTCATTTTTATGACTAATTTTCAAGCTAATTAATTGGGCATCTAAATCCCAGTTTTTTAACAATAGAAGTGTCACAACAAAATAAAGCATATCTAGAAAGACATACGAAGTCGTTGCCACCAACAGGGGCATAATAAAAGCCGTTAAAAGGACAATCACAAAACCCGGCAATAAGAAGCTATAGCGTTTAGCTCCTTTTAAATAATCAGGTAATTGTTGTTCTTTTGGCAATAGAAAAACTGCATCTGGGGCTTCAATTAATGTTGCTAACTTTCCGATAGAAACCGATGCTATAAACACAAGTAATGCAATCCAACGTCCCCAGAAAAAATTAGTATCTAACGTTTTAATTATATTGGAATAACCTAAGCTTAATGCACCAAAAATAAAGAAACAAACAATCACAAAATGATCATTTAAGACATATTTGAGATAGCGGGCCATTTTCTTTTCATGAAGACGAAGCCGTTTTTTCCAAATCTCTTGCATATTCATTTACTTATCCTCTTCTTTAGTTAAATGAATATAAATTTCATCCAAGGTAGCTTCCGGCATCTGGAAGGTTGCCCGTAAATCTTCCAAAGTTCCTTGTGCTTTAATCTCACCATTGTGTAAAAGTACAAAACCATCACATTGACGCTCGGCTGTTGCTAAAATATGTGTCGACATCAAAATAGATGCGCCTTGTTCCTTCATTTCATTCATTAACTCTAATAAAGCGTTAATTCCAAGTGGATCTAAACCTAAGAAAGGCTCATCAATAATATACAAGCTTGGCTCAACTAAAAAGGCACATAAAATCATCACCTTCTGCTTCATCCCTTTAGAAAAATTTGCTGGAAACCATTCTAATTTATTACTTAAACGGAAAGAACTTAGTAATTTCTCTGCTCGTTGAAAAGCAAGATCCTGAGGAACATCGTAAGCCATTGCCGTTAATTCAATATGCTCTTTCAGTGTTAATTCCTCATATAAAACCGGTGTTTCTGGGATAAAGGCAAACTTCTTACGATATCCTTCCGTATCCTGTGTTAATGTTAAGTCATCGATAGAAATTGATCCCTTTTGTGGATTCATCAATCCAATAATATGTTTGATTGCCGTACTTTTACCAGCACCATTTAAACCAATTAAACCGATTAATTGCCCTTCTTTCACTTCAAATGAAATATCTTTTAAAACAGGAACTTGGCTATAGCCACCTGTTAAATTAGTCACTTTTAAACTCATAACGTTTGTGTTCCTCCCACATAATCCAATTTTATCTTCTCATTATAACATAGCTTTAGAAAAGTGGAACTTTCTATTTTTGTTTAAATTTAACCATAAAAATAATTGGTGCTTGGAACTGATTATCTTTGACTTTATCCGCTTAATGAATACGATTGCGTTTCACATTCTTACTCATCTGTGATACATTTATAGAGTATAGAATTGTCGTTACCATCGTTCATTAAGTAACTTTAAAAATCAATGACACATACTATTCATCATTTAATTGAAAGAAGGTTTTGTAATTGGAAGATTGTATTTTCTGTAAAATTATTAATCGTGAAATTCCTAGTCATGTTGTCTATGAAGATGAAGACGTGCTAGCTTTTCTTGATATTACTCAAGTAACTAAGGGACATACACTGCTAATTCCTAAAAAACATGTTTCTGATATCTTCGAGTATGACCAAAATTTAGCAGCAACCTTATTTTCACGCATTCCAAAAATTGCAAAAGCAATTGAAAGTTCTGATAACTTAATTAAAGGAATGAATATCGTTAATAATAATCGAGAAGTAGCTTACCAAACTGTTTTTCATTCCCATGTCCATCTTATCCCGCGCTATGATAAAAAAGATGATTTCTCCATGCGCTTTGGTAATCATATGGAAGACTATTCAGCTGCGGAACTAGCTACACTTGCAAGATCCATTCAAGCTCACATAAAATAACAGAGGAGGATTCATTATGGCAAATTCATTTTTTAAAGGATTATTATTTGGCTCACTCGTTGGTGGTGCGATCACCCTATTAACAACACCTCGTTCAGGTAAAGAGAATCGTGATATTCTACTAAGTTATGTCGATGACACAACCGTTTTAGTTGACGATGTTTCTACAAGTCTAACTTCTCTAAAGGGAGCTATCCAAAACCTAACAGTCGAAGGTACAGCCTTAGCAACCGAATTTTCGGAAGATATTTCAGCAACAATTGAAGAATTTACAATGCAAAACGAACCACGGCTTCGCAGAATCGAAGAAAAAACTGATAAACTTGTGACTGATTTAGGGGAATTGATTCCAGCCGATGAAGAAGATGAACTTGAACCCGAAACGATTATTATCGAAAATATCCCGGAGTCATAAAAAACACAACTTATGAATAAATATGATTTTTTTATGACTTTATAATGAAATATTTTATTTTTGTAGTTATCGAAGGCAAATTTGTGATATATTGGTTTATGGATAAAATTATTAATAAAATTAGAAATGGACGTGTTAAAATGAAAAAAATTATACTCTCATGTGCAGCACTTTTACTTGCTGTTACAATCGCAGGCTGTTCAACAGATAAGACGGTAGCAACAACAACTTCAGGCAAAATTACGCAAGAGCAATTATACAATGAATTAAAAACTCAATACGGTACGACAACGTTGCAAACAATGCTTTTAAACAATGTCTTAGAAGATCAATATGGCGATAAAGTATCGAAAAAAGATACAACTGCAGAATTAGACAAACTTAAAGCTATTTATGGGGATAGTTTTGATGCAACGCTTAAACAAAGTAACATTACACTTGATGCATTAAAAACAAATATCCGTACAACTTTATTGAAAAAAGCTGCTGTTTCTGCAAATGCTAAATTTACAGACGCAGATTACAAACGTGCTTTTGAAATTTGGACTCCAAAAATGACAGCACAACACATTTTAGTTGCTGATGAAGCTACTGCTAAAGACTTAATTACTAAAATCAATGCTGGTGAAGATTTTGCAAAACTTGCAAAAGAGAACTCTACTGATACAACAACTAAAAACGATGGTGGAAAATTACCAGAATTTGATTACACTTCTAGCTTAGGTACTGATTTCGCTGCTGCCGCTGTTAAATTAAAAGATGGTGAAGTATCTCCAACACCAATCCAATCCCAAAGTGGTTACCATATTGTTAAAATGACTAAAAACCCTGGTAAAGGGAAATGGGAAGATCGTAAAAAAGAATTAAAAGAAATTTTAGTTACCGAAATTACTAGTGACAACACTAAATTACTACCTTATTTAGCTCAAGTTGTCAAAAAAGCTAATGTACAAATTAAAGAAGACGACTTGAAAGATGCAATGGCTCCATTTACTCAACCTGCAGCTACTTCAAGTAGTTCAGCTCCTAAAGCTAAAGATTCTAGCAAAGCAACTTCCGATACTGCTACTAGTTCTTCTGATAGTGCAGCAGCTACTTCTTCTTCAGCTAAATAATTTTCAACCTAAAAAAATAGTTTCCATTAAATATGGGAACTATTTTTTTATGCTCTTTCTAAATTCAACTCACTACTTTGTTTCGCTCTTTATAAAATATTCATATTTTTACCTAAAATAAATTATTTTTTTATTTTAGGTAATTGTGTTATATTTATATGTATAGGTTTAAATTTATAAAAAATAATGAAATGGATGTGCTAGAATGAAAAAGATTCTACTTAGTTGTTCTGCTATAATCGTTGCAGTTCTACTTGCTAGTTGTGGAAGTAACAATACTGTTGCCACAAGTAATGCTGGCGATATAAAAAAAGAAGATTTATATGAAAAAATGAAAGAAACAGCTGGACCATCTGTCTTGCAAAAATTAATTATTTCAGAAGTATTAACAGCTAAATATGGCGACGATGTTTCTGATAAAAAAGTTACAAAAGAATTCGATACTCAGAAAAAACAATATGGCGAACAATTCCCTGAACTTCTAAAAAATTCAAATTATACTGAAGCTTCTTATAAAGAAGTAATTAAAATGAACTTATTGATTGAAGCTGCTATTAAAGCAAATACTAAATTAACAGATGCAGACTATAACAAAGCTTGGGAAACCTACTTGCCTAAAATGACTGTACAACATATTCTAGTTGCTGATGAAGCTACTGCTAAAGACTTAATTACTAAAATCAATGCTGGTGAAGATTTTGGAACCTTAGCTAAAGCAAACTCATTAGATACTGGTTCAAAAGAAGATGGTGGAAAACTTCCTGAATTTGACCATACAACACCTTATGACCCAATCTTTATTGAAGCTTCTGCAAAATTAAAAGACGGTGAAGTAACTCAAGAACCCGTTAATGGTGCTAATGGCTACCATATTATTAAAATGATCAAAAACCCAGGTAAAGGTGAATTGAAAGATCATAAAGCTGAATTAGAAGCAAGTATTATTCAAAGCAAAGTAACAGATGAAAACTATGTTCATTCTGTCCTTTCTAAAATTCTAAAAGATGCCAAAATTAAAATTGAAGATGAAGATCTTAAAAATGTTATGGATGAGTTTCTAAAAACAGATAGCTCAGCTACTTCTAGTAGTGCCACTACTTCTTCTAGTAATGCTGCTACTTCTAGTAGTAAATAAGCCTACTTCTCTAAAAAAACACGCTAGATTCAAAAGCTATTCTATAGCTTGAATCTAGCGTGTTTTTCTTAATCTAATAATTCCATCTGTTCTTCATTCGTTACTTTTGGTACATTTGGATTATAAAATGTTCGGTTATCCATTCCAAAAATACGTTCAGTGAACGTTCCTGGTTCTGTTCTTTGTAATGCAGAATTCATCATATTAATAGATGCGTCAATATTATCAATCTGATGCAAAATTTCAGCCTCACGAACTCTTGGTCGCACAGGTGAACCATAATCTAATTGACCATGATGCGCTAAAATCATATGTTTTAATAAAATAATATCTTCTGACTTATCATCAATTTTTAAGGCTGCACAAGCTTTAATAATTTCTTCATCTACAATGACAATATGGCCCACAAGATTTCCTTCTAATGTATACTCCGTAGAAAGCGCTCCTGATAGTTCCATTACTTTTCCAAGATCATGTAAAATAACACCTGAATACAACAATGGTTTGTTAATTTCTGGATATTGATTAGCAATAAATTTGGCTAAACGTAACATCGAAATTGTGTGGAACGAAAGTCCTCCCATGTATGCATGATGATGCTTCTTCGCTGCTGGAAATTGGAAGAATTCTTTTTGATATTTGCTCATTAAATGACGCACAACACGGTTCATGTTGGCGTTTGTAATCTCAAAAATCACTTGATTGATTTCTTCAGCAATATCTTCTTTTCTCTCTGGTGCACTTTCAATAAAATGTTCAGGTGTACTAGGCTCCCCTGTATTCGTTAATCGAATTTTAAATAATTTAACTTGAGGATTTCCTTGATAGATCTCTCGTTTGCCAGATACTTTTACAACGTTACCTGCTGTAAAGGCTTCAATATCTGGATCAGAAGCATCCCAATATTTCCCATCAATCTGCCCACTAGTATCTTGAAATGTAAAGGCAATAAACTTTTTACCATTTTTGGCTACTCGTACATCTGCATTTTTTATTAATAGAAATAAATCAAATGTATCATCTACATTGTAATCAAAAATTTTTTTATCCATTAAATCCACTTCCTTTTGTCATTTTTCATTTGTTTCTTCTATTGTAACACTTTCACCTGGCTTTGCGGAAATTCGTTGTAAATTTCAGCTTCATAGGTGAAATATAGAATTTGATTTGTCTGACTCAGTTCATTTAATAAGTGCAAAACTAAACCTTTTCTTTCTTTATCAAAATTAACAAAACCATCATCAATTAATAACGGCATTTCCAACAAATCTTCTGCATTTTTAACAAATGCCAACCGCAGTGCTACGTACAATTGCTCTGCTGTTCCCTTAGACAATTCCTGCGCTTCAAAAAATGTACCGTCTTGATGCTGTACTTCAATTTGCTCATTTCTAAATAAAACGCGTAGATACTTATTTTCAGTCAATCTCTTAAAATAAATAGATGTGTCTTCCATAGTCGCTGGCAAACGATCTTTTCGTGCCAATGTTAAGGTTAATTCAATTAGTTCAGCAGCAATTTGCAGACTGCTCCATCTGTCTACCAATTCTTGTAACTCTGATTTTAGATTGGCCAATTCTTGTAATAGAACTGAGTATTGTCCACCTTCTTCTAAATTTTTCAAAGCAACTTCACATTCAACTTTTTGATTCAAGCGTTGATCGAATTGCTCTTTCAATTCTTTTAAATACTCTTCTTCTTCAATAATAGATTCTAGCAAAGCCTGTTCATCACGATATCTAGCAAATTGAACTAAATCCTCCGCCATTTGATCTTCCAACAAATCAAGACGAGCTTTTTTTTGTTGCAGTTGTTGATTTAAAATATATTTTTTATGATAGGCTTCTTCATCGGTTACTTCAACTAGTTGAAAAAGCTGTAATTTTTCTGCCTTTAATGTTGCTTGTTGTTCTTTTACAGCAGCTAACTGCTGATTAATCTCTGTCACTTGTTGACTAATCGTTTGCTGGCTTTTTTCAATTTCTTGTTGTTTTTGATAAAATTGCTGCAAAACAACAATAAATTCTGCTAATCGATCTGATGAATAGTTGACAATAGATTTACAAAATTCAGCTTTATCCATCCATTTTGTCAGCTGTCGTTCCTGTTCAGCCAGCTCTGCCTCTTGTTGATCTACTAATTGAATTTGTTGGCGAATCTCTAAGAAAGGATCTGTTGTTATTAAACTTTCCAGTGAAAAATCTACAGGTAGTCCTAAATTAGTTTTTAATTTTTGCTGTTTTTGGTTTAGCTGCAAATCTAAGGACTCTAATTCTTCTATTTGCAACATCATTTGATTCAGAGTTTCTGTCGCTTCATCTGCTTCAGCTAATTTTTCTCGCCATTGTTTCCGAATTTCAACTTGCTGAATATATTCTTCATAGCTATAAGTAGCTTCGCTTGGAGTTCCATGTGGTTTAATTTCTTTGTTGTGTTTAGGTAAGATAAAATAACTACTACCTGCTAATAAGAAAATGCCCAGAGCAACAATCCCCCAACCGATTCCAGAATTTAAAATCAAACCTAAAATAATGCTTACACTAGCCAATCCAAGACCTACATAAGCCGGCATTTTTGAGATTGACTTTATTATTTTACTTCGTTGAAGGTTACTGGAGTCTTCAATAGTCGATCCTTGATTGAAATCATGAAATGTCTTATTCTCCCATAATTGATTTTCTAACTTATCAATTTGTTGATTACAGGATTCTAGTTGAAAATCAATTCGTTGTTTTTCATAAGCCAACACTTTTTTTCGTTCTTTCAGTGCTTTTTCAGCCTCTAATTGACTATGAATTTGTTCTTGCTCACTCATTGCTAATGGTGCTGGTAGGTCACCATAAACTGGTAATCCCATTTTTGTTAATAATTGCTCTAAATAATAGTGTGCTTGTAGATACTGTGCTTGCAGAATTTCCTTACTTTGTAGAACAGCTTGAGTTTGATTTGCTTCTAAAACGACTTCCTTTATCGCTAATTTGTGTTCCAAATAAAAACTAAAGTCTTCCGATTGCCCAGCTTTTTGACTTAAATAAGCGATTTGCTCTTGGGCTTGAATGATTTCTTTCGTCAGTCGTTGCAACTCATCATTGACTTGTTTTAGTTGATACAAACCATCTTCTGGTAAATCTGTTAATTTTTCTTTTTGAATTTGATTTTGAATCTCTTGAATCTCATTGAAATGACTCCAATTATTGCTTAAACGTCTTAATTGAACTAGGTTTATTTCTAATGCCTCACGTTTTTCTTGATTCTCATGTAAGCTACCTGTTAAAACTAATTTTTGACTCATTAACTGATTGTACTCAGTATTTTTAGCTTTTGCAGTCTTTAACTGTTGTTCTTTCTGCTTCAAGCTAGCAAGTTTTTGATTAATTTCAGGTACACGTCCAGTAGGTTTATATAGTTTAGCTGCTTGTTGTTGAAACTTATCGGCAATTTTCAACAAATGTTCATTTCCTAATGTACCCACACTAAGAAAATAACGGCTTAACTTGCCACCACTCATTTGTTGGATTTTTTGCAGACCATCTAGATTAAAAGAAAATAACGCCTGATAAGTTGCTTTATCTAATCCAAAAACAATTCTTTTCAGTAAATCCTCTTCACCTATTTGTCCATCTGCCAAGGTCACTAGGACTTTGCCATTTCCTTTCCCTTTTATCCGTTCTACCAAAACCTCACCATAAATTGTATCCACCAACCTCAGTCGCCCACCATATTGGCTACCTTTACGAGGTTCATACTGCAAATCGGATCCCTGTTTACTTGGAAAACCAAATAAGATACTGTGAATAAAGGACATTAATGTCGATTTTCCAGCTTCGTTCTTACCGTAAAAAATTTGCATTCCTTCAGCTAAATCAAAGGTTTGATTCACCCATTTTCCATAGCCATAAATTTCAATCGTTTTAATCTTCATAAATCTCACTTCCTTCAATACCAAGCTGTTGCATAATTAATGCTTTTCCATCTGCAACAATTTGTTGACGATAGTCTGAATCTCGTGAATCTAATTGCTCCCCACTGTCTATCTGATCAAATAAAAAATTTGTTGCTTCATTAAATGTTACTTCCTCATGAATTTTTTTCAATGCTACTTGCCATTCCTTCGTTAGGAAATTCAAATCTGACTGACTACTTGTTGCTTCTATAATACTTAATTTATATACCCAAATAAAAGGTTGATCTACTGGATTAATTTGTTGTAAGGCTTCTAATAGCTCACCAGATTGAATCTTTTTACTAACACTTAGATTTAATTCATCTGAATCTTTTAAACTAAGTGCAATAAACTGTCCTTGATCTTGTTCTTTTAATTGGCTTAAATAGCTTTGAATTGCTTGATAAACCTCACCTAAATTTTTTAAGCCTTTTAACGAAAGCTCTTTGCTCTGCCACTTAATCGGTGCCGTTTCATAAAATTCATGCTTGGCTCCATTTTCAGTTAGTTCAACTAGCTCACAACCTTTAGCACCGGTTTCTTTACTACTACGGCCTTGAGTGTTTCCAGAATAAACAATTAACGGATTTTCTGATAAAAATTGGCGTTTATGAATATGACCTAACGCCCAATAATCATATTTTTTACTTTTTAATTCGGCTAATGAAAAAGGTGCATAAATTCCATGTTCTGAAGCAATTCCTTCACTTGAGCCATGCAACATACCAATCTGGTAATGCGCGTCTGAAGAACGTAAAGGATACTCTTCGATGCGTCTTTCCTTAATCCAGCGTTGATGGTAACTAAAACTAGTAATTGCAATTCTTTCATTCCTTTTAGTCGTCAACCAATGAGTTTCTACTGCTTCATTGAAAATCACAACATTCACAGGCATATCTAGATGCAATCCTAGATTCTCTATGTAATCATGATTGCCATGACAAATAAACACAGGAATTTCGGCTACTTCTAATCGAATCAATTCATTACGCAAATAAGCTTGTGCCTTCACACTTCGATCCTCGCTGTCATAAATATCGCCAGCTATACACAAAAAATCCACCTGTTTTTCAATAGCTAAATCGACAACTTTTGTAAATGACTGAAATGTCGATTGGTAAATTTGTTCCCATAAAAAATCCGGTAAACTTTTTAATCCAATGAAAGGACTGTCCAAATGTAAATCTGCTGCATGAATAAAACGTACCATTCTTCAATCCTCCTATTTTTTTAGATGTTGCTTAAATCAGACCTGACTATGGATTTAAACATACGTTCGCTATCTTTGTCAAAAAAAGAGTTCACTACCTATCTTTCGATAGTGAACTCTAGTTGAATTAACCTTGGTATAATTCTTGGATTGGTGACATAATGATACGGTTGATATCATCAATTAATTGGCTTAAAGCTTGTTCAGCTTCCATTAATGTTTTAATGGTTGCATTTTCGCCAGTTTTCATTGCCATTTCTTGTGCTTCTTTAATTTCTTCTTCTAAAATCTGTTCACCAGACATTTGTTTTTGTTGTAATTTGATTTGAATGTTTTGGAATTCTTTAAACATATCATCTGATTCTGGATTTTCTTTTACAGCTGCATAAGCTGTTTGCAAAGCTTTATATGCATCTGTTTCGCGTAAATCTCTTTCAAGTTGGTTAGCTGTATCATAAATATTCGTACTCATAAAAATGAAACACTCCTCTGATTTATATTGGTTGTTTTACTCTTTAACTATACCATTTCTATTCCATTTAATCCAACAACTTTAGTTAGAAAAGTAAGTTTTTTCTAGTTAATTCACGATAAATGTAACCTCTTACTTTAATTTTTCTTTCAGGCTATTGAAAAAATCACCTGTTTTTTCTTTGAGATAAGAAGAACCTTCATTAAATTTATTTTTCCAATACTTAGCTCCTTCATCAAAATCATCTTTCCATTTATCAACAGTTGTTTTATTTTGCTCTTTCACAATTTCAGAAGCGCTATTTGTATTAAAGGCAGTCATTGGTGTATTGGGTAAAATCCCTGCCATTTCTGCTCTAAAGATTGGGGCAACTCCTTCAGAACTCAAACCATCAAGATAATGATTTTCATCTGTACGATCATAACCAATCCATGTAGACAAGACAACATCTGGTGTATAGCCAACAATCCATTGATCTTTCGTTCCATTTTTGACACCAAAGGTTAGTTCTGTACTACCTGTTTTCCCAGCGATACTATAGCCACTTGGTAATGCTCCTTGACCAGTCCCATTTGTAAAGACTCCCATCAGCATGCTGGTCATATCTTTCGCAACTTCTGGTGTTGTCACTTTTTCAGTTTTAGGTTCGGTATTGTCCACAATCACAGCACCTGTTGCATCTACAATTTTTGTAATCAAATGTCCTTTAGAACGCTGACCTTCGTTGGCAAATACGGTATAAGCACTAGCCATTTGCATTGGTGAAACACCTTTGGTTAATCCTCCTAAAGCTAAACCTAAATAACGATCATCATTCGTTAAAGGAATTCCAAATTTTTTAACTTTCTGGAAGCCTTTATCCACTCCGATTTTATCCAATAACCAAACTGCTGGTGCATTGATACTTTGCTCAACAGCTTGATACATTGGGACTTTCCCTAAATAAACACCGTTGTAATTTGTTGGCATATAATTATCTGAACCATAGGCTTTCTGTTCATCTTCCAACATAGAATCAATCTTATAGCCTGCTTCTAGTGCTGGTGTATAGACTGCCAAAGGCTTCATTATTGATCCAGGTTGTACACGAATCTGCGTTGCTCGATTAAATCCTCTAAAGACATGCTCACCACGACCTCCAACTAAGGCATAGACACCACCTGTTTTAGGATTCATTGCTACTGAACCTGCTTGAGCTGGGGTTCCATCAGGGGCATACTGGAATAAACTATCATTTTCAAAAGTCGCTTGCATTTGCTTTTGATATTCTTGATTTAAAGATGTATAAATTTTATAGCCTTTATTTAAAATATCTTCCTCTTTTAAGTCATAATCATTAATTGCCTCATTAATTAAGGCATCAAAGTAATAGGGATACTGATAGCCGTTAGTCGAATTGTAAGTATCTTCTAACAATAAAGGTTCTGATTTTGCTTGATCCGCTTCAGCTTGCGTAATTTTTTTATTATCTACCATTAAACCTAAAATCAAATTCCGACGCTCAATTGAATTATCCATATGATCAATCGGGTTATAGTAACTTGGTGATTTCAAAATAGCTGCAATTGATGCCGCTTCACTGACAGTTAGTTCTGAAGCATGCTTGCCGTAATATTTTTGTGAAGCATCTTCAACGCCCCATACTCCATTACCAAAATAAGCGTTATTTAAATACATCGCTAAAATATCATCTTTCGTATATTTTTTTTCAATTTCAACAGCTAGAAAAAGTTCTTCTGCTTTCCTCGATAAGGTTTGATTTTGAGAAAGAAAAGCATTTTTAGCCAATTGTTGCGTCAAGGTACTCCCGCCACCAACAATGCTTCCACGATTGACGACATAGCCTACTGCTGCCCTGAGAATCCCTCTGACATCAAATCCCCCATGCTGATAGAACCGTTTATCTTCTGTGGAAATAACTGCATTTTGTAATGCTGGAGCAATCTTGTCTAAATCAACAAAGGTTCCCTTTTGGTCGTATAACGTTCCTGCTTCAGCATTATTTTCGTCATAGATTGTTGTTGTTTGTTCTAAACCGGCTTTTAAAGAAGAGACATCTGCACTTTTAGCTAAATACAATAAATAAATGCTGGTTACTAAAACAACTAATAAAATAGCTAGTAAAAAAATTTTATTAATATGATATTTTTTCCAGATGCGTTTTCGCCAGTGATGAATCTTACTTAAATAAGGACTTAACCACTGCCAGAAGAGCACCATTTGGATTTTGAATTTTTCAAAAAATGTTTTTTCTTCCATAATTTTTGATTCCATCCTTTTGTTTACGTTTATGTTTGTTCTTACTATCTGCTATTTTACCAAACATTTCCTTGATAAGAAATACATCTCTAGCAGGATTCTGAATTTCTAACAGACTCCTTTCCAATGTGTATTTAAAAAAATTACTTAAATCCAGTGAGATTAATTGCATTTTATTATTTTTACTTTATAATTTTAAACGAAGAGAGTAAAATTAACATAAAGACTTTTTTAAGATTACTCTAAATTTTTTAATGTTGACCCTAATGATGAAAGAGGTGAGCCCCTTGGGACAGAGAAGAATAGCTGGAATTTAACATGTTCTTCAAGATTGTTGGACAAAGATTATAGAATAGAAAACAAGTCATTCTGTTGCCAGTTGGTTAACTTTATTGTGTTTTTCTAATTTTTAGTCCTTGCTCTTAATAAACCTTGAAGAATTACTTTTACAAAAAAATCTAATGAAGAATTCAAGGAGGTGGAGCTTACGTTATCGCGTAAGCGCACATTTGTCAGTAGGAACAGGTATGATTGTATTTTTTATCGTTTTAATAATTGCCGCGATGTTTGTAATGTCTGAATTTGTTTTAGTTCGGATTCGCCCATCAAGGCTAGATTTTTTAATTGAGAATGGCAATAAAAAAGCGATTCTATTAAAAAAAATGACACAACATTTGGATACTTATTTATCCGCAACACAGTTAGGAGTTACCATTACTTCACTGGCTTTAGGTTGGTTAGGTGATCCCACATTTAAACGTTTGTTTGATGATATTTTTGCTACTATTAATATTCCAAGTTCAGTTTCAAGCATTCTATCTATTGTGGTGTCTTTCTCTCTATTAACCTTTGTTCAGGTCATTGTTGGTGAATTGGTTCCTAAAAACTTTGCTATCAATAAAACTGAAAAAATTGGATTCTTAATTGCTCAGCCACTTCAATTTTGGTATCGTCTAATGTTTCCAATTATCTTCTTATTGAATGGTGTTGCCAATGGAATTTCTCGTTTATTTGGTCTTAAAAGTGTCAGTGAATCAGATGAAAGTGTTTCAGAAGAAGAATTGCGAATTATTATGAGTGAAAGCTTAAAAAGTGGTGAAATCAATCATGATGAATACCAATTTGTTGAAAATGTTTTTGCCTTTGATAATCGCATGAGTCGTGAAATTATGGTACCTCGCACAGAAATGATTACTGTTTCAAGTGAAATGAGTTTACGTGAAATCAGTGAACTCGTTCGCACAGAACGCTATACGCGTTATCCTGTCATTGAAGATGGGGATAAAGATTCGATTATTGGCGTTATCAATACAAAAGAAATTTTCGCAGCTTATGTTAGTTATGTAGAATCAGGAAATTCAGATAACTTTATTTTAATCGACTATGTTCATCCTGTGATTTCGGTTATTGAAACAATTCCTATTAAAGAAATTTTAGTTAAAATGCAAAAAGAACGGAATCAAGTGGCCATTTTAGTCGATGAATATGGTGGAACCAGCGGCATGATCTCGATTGAAGATATCGTTGAAGAAATTGTTGGCGATATTAATGACGACTACGAAAGTACCGAAGAGCCTGAATTCAAAAAAATCGACGATCATCATTATATCGTTAGCGCTCGAATGTTAATTGATGATATCAACGAACTTTTTGGACTTGAAATTGATGAAGAAAATGTTGATACTATTGGTGGCTGGATGATGAATGAAAAATATGATATTGCAGAAGGTGATCAACTTACTTTAGGTCAATACATTTTTATCGTTAAAAAATCTGGAAAAAGCACCATTGAAACGATTGAAATTATTCATAAAGAAGTTCAAGAAGCTGAGAATAATGAAACAAAAGTAGAAAACGAATAAAAAAGAGCCTAGTTTCCACACTATTGATTGTGATGAAACTAGGCTTTTTTAGTTTGTTGCGTTTAAAAGTTATCTTAATTATAAATAAGATAGCTTTGCTAAATTCTTAAATAGGACTCTTGCAATTTTAATCAAGTATCCGTGTACATGAAATTTCTTTGGTCAGGCTATGAGTTCACATTTTTTATTTTAATCGTTATTTTTTTGTGCAGTTGGCATTATGTATAAGATTAAAAGAACCAGTGAACCAATATAAGGTATCACCTGTATAAAGATTAAGGACCAGTGAAATCCAGCATCTCTTAAACGTCTAATGGAAATAGCTAAGTTTGGCATAATAGTTGCTAAAATATAAATACTGGAAATACCTGTCAACATAAAAATAAATGCTGTATCTGTTGATTCTTCAAATCCTGTTGTTGCTCCAATTAGAAATCCCATCATACAAATTAAAATAACAATTAGAAAATTCAATAACCTAACATACCAATAATCAGCTCGACTAGATTCTCCCATAAAATTTGAATAATTACACCAAAATTTTTTATAAGCTTCAATCATCTAACTTTTCTCTCCTATCAACAAAACTAGATAAATTATACGCCACCTAATTCAATTGTATTTATTTTAAATTACCAACGTCATTATATACTGAATTTATGAAAAAATAAATAGGTTTTCCCATTCTAATTTGATAAGATCTAGCTTTTGCTTAGATTGTTTATACAATTGGATCCATAAAACTTATTATTCCTAAAATATAGTCTTTCATTTTCACTTTTTTAAGTTCTCTACATTTTTAACTCCTCTTCAAAATAATCGTTAAAACCAGACATAATTGTATTGGTAACACCCTATCTAAACCTTATAATTCTGACATAGTTATCCGACCAAATGATTAAGTCACCCCCTAGCAAAACGTCCCTAATCCATATTCCTTCCAATATAAAAACATCTCCTCTAGTACTTTATTTTGATACTCTTAGATTATTTCTTGACTTAAAACTTCAACTTTCTCAAAATCTTCAATCACTTGTTTCATAGTTATCTCTCCCCCATATTTCCATCAATTTAACATTTCTTTAAACAAAAAAATAGACCATGTGAACAATCGCCTTCATTGTTCACATGGTCTATTCTCTAAGATAAATAAGACTAATTGCTGATAAATTTGATCTCTTAATTTTACAATTTCTAATTTCTCAATTTTTTTCAAAACTAACCACCATTAAAATAGGTAGTTTTTTACTCTTACTATTTAGTTTTAGAACGATTTTTAACATTGCTATTTTTAGGTATATAAATTGGCGATGGATGTTCTTTTTTTCCATCTGAATTTCCTTCAAATTTGTTTCCTTCAATATTGCCAAAGACTGTATTGGCTAAAAAATTTTTAAATCCAGGTGTTTTCTTTTTTATTCTCATCCTTCTCACCACTTTCCATGTTGTATTATTACATAATTGTTACAAAAAAACTAGATTTTAATTCTAAAAAATA
Source organism: Carnobacterium gallinarum DSM 4847 (assembly GCF_000744375.1). Taxonomy (NCBI): domain Bacteria; kingdom Bacillati; phylum Bacillota; class Bacilli; order Lactobacillales; family Carnobacteriaceae; genus Carnobacterium; species Carnobacterium gallinarum. Next base: position 279,902 of record NZ_JQLU01000003.1, read on the forward strand.
GTTAAAAATTCTTTAATTTAAACTAAAAAAAACTACCACAAAATCTAAAAATTAGATTTTGTGGTAGTTTAACTAAAATTCTTATTCAGGGCGAATCGATGTTTTCGTTAGAAATTCCTCATTATCTGGGCTAGTAGCATAACGCGTACCTGTATTTAAAGTTGCAATTTTCCCCATATCTTCTTCCGTTAATGAAAAATCAAATATCAGACTATTTTCTTTAATACGATGAGGTGTAACCGATTTAGGAATGACAATAATCTCGCGTTCAACATGCCAACGTAGCACAATTTGAGCAGGAGTTTTATTATATTTTTCTGCTAATTCTACTAAAATTGGGTTGCTTAACAAGTCATGTTTGCCTTGTCCAAGTGGCCCCCACGCTTCATGTAAAATACCTTCTTTTTTCATAAACTCATGTAATTCATTTTGTGGAAATTCTGGATGGGTTTCGATTTGATTAATCATTGGTTTGATTTTTGCATGAGCCAATAAATCTTCTAAGTGGTGGATTTGAAAATTCGATACACCAATAGCTTTGATTTTTCCAGCTTCATACAAGTCTTCTAATGCATGCCATGTTTCAATATAGTTTGGTGATGGCCAATGAATCAAATATAAATCTAAATAATCTGTTCCTAAACGTTCTAAGCTAGCAGCAAAAGCGGCTTTTGCTTCCTCATAACCATGATCGTAGTTCCAAACTTTAGAGGTGATAAATAATTCTTCTCTAGGAATTTCTGTTTCCTTAATGGCTGTTCCTACAAATTCTTCATTATTATAAATCATGGCTGTATCCAGATGGCGATAGCCATCATAAATAGCTGTTTTAACAGCTGTTTTTAGTTCCTCTTCTTCTTTAACTAGAAAAACACCTAAACCTAATTGTGGAATTTTAACACCATTTGCCATTGTTAAACTTTTCGTAATTGCTTGTTCCATTAATTGTCACGTCCTATTCTGTCGAATTTAACTTGATTAACGTTTTCTACTTAATCTTATAAAAGAGAATCATCTAAATCTTCATTATCTGCAAAAAAGGCTTTTAAATCGGCTTTTAATTGTGTGATTGCACCTTTTTGATCACTTTCAAAATTCAAAACGAGTAGTGGCTCATGTAAACTCAAACGCAACAACAACCAACCTGAACCATATTTCCCTGAAGTATTCACTCGAACGCCTTCTAAATTTCGCGGTTCAACATCTAAATCAACAGATTTATAAATAAATCCTCTAAAATCCTCTAAGACATTAGCACCAACCAACGTTAAATCATCCGAAAGAATTTTAAATCGAACTTCATCTGTTTCAACTGGCTGTTTTAAATCAGCAATTAAATCGCTGAGATTTTTGCCTTCCTTTTGTAAGGCTGCATCTGTCATGAGTATCTTAGCAACCAAATATGCACCATCATCCAAGAAATAATTTTCTTTTAACGCCGCATGCCCACTAGTTTCAATCGCTAAAGAAGTTGGAATTCCATCTTTATTTAGCTGAATCGCCCGATTAATCACATTACGATAACCTGTAATATAACGATTTTGCTTTCCGCCTAAACTTTCAATAAAGGTTTTTAAATGCTCAGAAGTTGTTGAATTTGTGACAATCGTCGTTCCAGGATTTTCTTTAATCAAAATCGCTGAAATCACTGCAATTAAATTATTTCGATTAAAAGGTTTCCCCTCATGATCTACTAATGCCGAACGATCAACGTCTGTATCAAAAATAACACCTAAATCAGCCTTATGAGTTCGTACTGCTTGCTGAATACTCATCATAGCCGTTTTATTATCTGGATTTGGAATATGATTTGGAAAATGACCATCAGGTTCTAAAAACTGACTTCCCTCGATATTCGCCCCTAACACAGCTAAAACATCTGTTGCAAAAAAGCCACCGGCACCATTTCCCGCATCAACAATAATATGTCGACCTTTTAATGGTTCTCGATAATTTTCTGAATCATTGATTCCTTCACGAATTTTTTCAACTAAATCACTAGCGTAATCTTTCAGTAGAAATCGATGGTTGACAAAGCCTTGCATATTCCCCCAGTAAACATATTGCCAATCTGCATGTTCTAAGATATAGGTGATATCTTCTTTTTCAGCGCCACCCTCTTTAGTGAAAAACTTCAAACCGTTGTATTCATAAGGCAAATGACTAGCTGTAATCATGATCGCTGCATCACAATCATAGTCTACATATTGTGTTGCCATAAACATAGCGGGTGTTGTTGCTAATCCAACATCAATTACTTCAAAATTCGCATTTACTAGCCCTTCGATTAAAGCGCTTTTAATTTTTTCGGCAGAAAGACGACTATCATGCCCAACAGCAATTCGTAAAGGATAATGTGGATCATCTACTGCTAACTTTTTTATTTCTTTTAACCAAGAAGCAAATCCGTAAGCAATTCGTTCAACCCGATCACTATTTAAGGAAACTACTTGTTTTTCAGTTTCAATTGCAATTCCGCGAACATCGGAACCGTTTTGTAACATCGTTAACATTGGAATACTAGACTCATTCATTCAATCATTCCCCCTATTATCGTTGATTATTGGTTAAAAATTCGTCCATTGATTAAAGTAATCATACATTTTTTGAGCTTCATCTTCATCTTTTGAAATCACTAAAATCGTGTCATTTCCCCCGACCGTTCCTACCATTTCAGGAAAATCAATGGCATCTAGTAAAGCCGCTACAACATGAGCATTTCCTGGAATCGTCATAATAATCGTCATGAATTGAACTTGTGTTAATCGAATCACTACTTCACCAATCGTCTGTTCTAATTTTTCTTGATCGGAAAGCTTGTTTTGTTGGAACAAGGTATATTTTACATTACCTTTTGAAGAAGTAGTTTTGACTAAATTCATTTCTTTAATATCACGAGAAATCGTTGCTTGCGTGGCATCCACGCCTTCTTCTTTCAAGTACTGTAATAATTCCTCTTGAGTAGCAACATCATGATTATTGATAATTTGTTTAATCACCAGCTGCCTATTTGTTTTCTTCATAATCAGAAAACCTCCTTTTTTAATTCCTACCTCCCATTATACCAAACGAAACGATATTCTGCTTTTATTTCCCATTCATTTTTATGAAAATGTGAAATAAAAAAATAATGTTGGCAATCTAGAGGTTGATTTGTTATACTATAGCTAATTTCATATCAGAATTTTGTTGACAGAGAGAGTAGATTTTTCATAAGGTTTTAAGCGAGTTGGGACGGTGGGAGCCAATAACTGTTGAAAGAAGGAAACGCACTTTGGAAGAAATAATTTGAACAGTTTAGTAGAATTATTCGGATTTGTTATCCGTTATCAATAAACAAGTGGTTTATAGCACAGCTATAAGCAACAAGAGTGGTACCGCGGGCCCTTTTACTCGTCTCTTATTTGAATTTATTCAAGTTTGGGCGTTTTTTTTATGCCTTTTTATAGACAAATCGAATGAAAACACAAACTATTGGAGGAATTTTTAATGGAATACAAATTAATTGTTGCTGAATTATTGCAAAAAGAAATTGGTGAAACCTTAACAACTGAAGAAATTTTCAATTTGCTAGAAAAACCAAAATCAGCTGAGTATGGAGATATTGCATTTCCAACATTCGCTTTAGCAAAAGCTTTTCGCAAAGCACCTCAACAAATTGCTGCTGAACTAGGCGAAAAAATCGCTGCTCCAGCGGTTAGTAAAGTTGATGTTGTTGGTCCTTATTTAAACTTCTTCTTAAATAAAGAATTAGTTAGTGCTTCTGTCTTAAAAGAAGTGTTAACTGCTGGCGCTGATTATGGAAACCAATCAATCGGATTAGGTCAGACTATTCCAATCGATTTGTCTTCACCAAATATTGCCAAACCAATCTCAATGGGACATTTACGCTCAACTGTAATCGGAAATTCAATTGCGAATATCGTTGAAAAAATTGGCTTTAAACCCATTCGGATTAACCATTTAGGTGACTGGGGTACGCAATTTGGAAAGCTAATTGTTGCCTATAAATTATGGGGCAATGAAGAAAGTGTTAAGGCTGAACCCATCAATGAATTGTTACGTCTTTATGTAAAATTCCACGCTGAAGCTGAAGAAAAGCCTGAATTAGATGATGAAGCACGTGCTTGGTTTAAAAAATTAGAAGATGGCGATGAAGAAGCCGTTGCGCTATGGAAATGGTTCCGTGAAGAATCATTGGAAGAATTTAATCATATCTACAAATTATTAGGTGTTGAATTTGATTCATTTAATGGTGAAGCATTCTATAATGATAAGATGGATGAAGTCATTGATTTATTAGAAGAAAAACATTTGTTAACTGTTGATAATGGAGCAACAATTGTTGATTTAGAAAAATACAATTTAAATCCAGCCTTAATTAAAAAGTCAGATGGAGCAACCCTTTATATTACCCGTGATTTAGCTGCAGCTATTTACCGTCAGCGCACATATAACTTTGCCCAATCTCTATATGTTGTTGGGAATGAACAAAGTAATCACTTTAAACAATTAAAAGCCGTTCTAAAAGAGTTAGGTTTTGATTGGTCAGATGATATGCATCATATTCCATTTGGTCTGATTACTCAAGGTGGGAAAAAATTATCTACTCGTAAAGGGAAAATCGTTTTATTAGAAGAAGTTCTGAATGAAGCTGTTCATCTAGCAAACCAACAAATTAGTGAAAAAAATCCTGATTTGGCGAACAAAGATATTACCGCTAGTCAAGTTGGAATTGGAGCCGTTATTTTCCATGATTTGAAAAATGATCGTTTAAATAATTTTGACTTTACATTAGAAGAAGTCGTTCGTTTTGAGGGAGAAACAGGTCCTTATGTTCAATATACTCGTGCAAGAGCTATGAGTATTTTGCGTAAAGCTGGTGATCTCGATGACACCCTACCAGATTCATTGACACTAAATGACGAACATAGTTGGGAAGTTATTAAATTATTACAAGAATACCCTACTACTGTTTTACGTGCGTATGAAAAATTTGAACCATCTGTTATTGCAAAACATGCTATTCATTTAGCACAAGCCTTCAATCGTTATTATGCACAAGTAAAAGTATTAAATGACGATGCTCAAAAACCAGCTCGTTTGGCTTTAGTTAAAGCTATTACGATTGTCTTAAAAGAAGATTTGCGTTTATTAGGTGTTGGTGCACCTGACGAAATGTAAAAAATAACTTGTTAAACTAGGAAGTAGAATCACATTGTTGATTCTTACTTCCTAGTTTTTTTATTTTATAACGAGTTCTTTTTATTTTAAGGTACTTTTAAGTTAAAGACTTTATGATACATACATAGGCGAGTACATTTGCCATTATTTATGATAACTATATGAACTAAAGGAGTTTAACTATGAGTAAAAATAAACATATTTTTGAACGTCGTGAAAAAAAATACCGTATGTCATTACCCCAATTCGACGCTCTCTATCAAGATTTGTTACGGTATATGGAGCAAGATGATTGCGGACTGCATACAATTTGTTCACTCTATTACGATACTGATGATTTCCAGCTGATTCGTCATTCTATGGATAAACCTGTTTACCGAGAAAAATTCAGAATTCGTAGCTATGGGGTTCCTTCACAACAAGACAAAGTTTTTATGGAACTGAAGAAAAAATTCAATGGAGTTGTGTATAAACGTCGTGCTGCAATGACTTTAGCAGAGACATCTGCGTATCTAACTTCTGGTGATTCACCAATTGCTAATGAACAAATTATGCAAGAAATCGATTGGTTTTTAGCACGTCATAAGTTAAGCCCTAAAGTAATGATTGCTTATGATCGAGTGGCTTTATTTGGCAAAGAAGATCCTGATTTTCGGATTACTTTTGATTTCCGTGTTCGTTGGCGTAATGAAGACCTAGATTTAAGTGCTGGTGATTATGGAGCTTGTTTATTACCAGAAGACGAATGTTTAATGGAAGTCAAAGCTCTAGGATCAATTCCCTTCTGGCTAAGTCAGATTTTAGCTAAACACCAGCTCTACCCTGCCTCATTCTCAAAATATGCCAACTGCTATAAACAACACTTATATATGGAAGGAAAGATGAATTATGTTAGCTAGTATTTTACCATCAACAACCGGAGATATTACTGTTTTACAAATTTTATTATGCACAGCCACTTCATTGATTTTAGGAATTGGAGCTGCTTCTGTCCATATGTATCGCAATGTTTACACTAAAAGTTTTATTGTTACGTTAGCTATTTTACCTGTATTAGTCCAAACGGTGATTATGTTAGTCAATGGGAATTTAGGAACTGGTGTCGCTGTTTTAGGTGCCTTTAGTTTGATCCGCTTTCGTTCAGTAGCCGGGGGTGCAAGAGAAATCAGTAGTATTTTCTGGGCAATGGGTATTGGCTTAGCAACAGGAATGGGCTACCTAGTTTATGTGGCGCTTTTCTCAGTAATTATTGGTACAATGCTACTTCTATTAAACACCCTTCATTTTGGTCAAAATAAAACAGCAGAAAAATCCTTAAAAATTACAATTCCTGAAAATTTGGATTACACAGAACTATTTGATGATTTATTTGAAAAATATACCTATACTTCGAGTTTAACTCGGGTGAAAACAACGAATATGGGAAGCTTATATGAGTTGGTTTATCAAATTATGTTAAAAGATACTGCCCAAGAAAAAAACTTAATTGATGAAGTGCGCCGCCGGAATGGCAACTTAACGATTATTTGTGGCAAAGTCGCTACTAATAAAGATGAACTTTAAACTAACTGAAAGAGGTGCTTCATTATGAAAATATTTCCTAAAAAAATTGTACTGGCAACATTGATATTAGTCGCTTTAGCTGGTTGCGGAACTAAGAATGAGACTAGTTCAACGGATACAAATAAAACAACAGCAACTCAAACTAGTGCATCCACCACTACAACAGACAAAGCTAAAGAATTATCAGCTGTTTCAAAAGCTGATACAAGTGGCTTATTTGGTAGCTATAGTGATACCGATAAAGAAACGACTTGGGAGGAAGGAAACGCAACAAAAATCACGTTGCAACAAGATGCTATCAAAATCGACGGCTCTGGTGCAGCAGCAACAGATAGCACGGTAACCATTACAGCTGCTGGAACTTATATACTAAGCGGCTCTTTAAGTGATGGACAAATTAGTGTAAATGCTAATAAAGAGGATACTGTTCGTATTATTTTAAATGGTGTTGACCTGACTAGCACTACTACTGCTCCAATTTATATTCAACAGGCCGATCAGACGACCATTACATTAGCTGATGGAACAAAAAATACCGTCAGCGATGCAACAGACTATGTCTATCCAGATGCAACTACAGATGAACCAGATGCAGCAATTTTTAGTAAAGATGATTTAACGATTAATGGGACTGGTTCCTTAACGGTTAACGGCAATTACAAAAATGGAATCACTAGTAAAGATGACTTAGTTATCACTGGAGGAATCTTCAAGGTAACCGCTAAAAATAATGGCATTCGTGGAAAAGATTCACTATCCATTTTAGCAGGAACATTTGATATTGAAGCTGAAAACGATGGACTTCAAGCAACCAATGCAACTGATCTTGAGCAAGGATTAATCAATATTGATGGTGGAACTTATCAAATAAAGGCAGGTCATGACGGCATTCAAGCTGAAACCAATTTAAATATTTCTGATGGAACATTTAAGATTACGACTGGTGCTGGTAGTGAAGATGCAACAAAGAAAAACAATTCGACTCAATCAACCAATGCAACCTCTGATTCTGAAACTTCAGATAGTTATAAAGGTCTGAAAGCTGGTAGCAATTTAGTCGTCAATCAAGGAACATTTACAATTGACGCAGAAGATGATGCTCTTCATACAAATGGGACAATTACAATTAATCAAGGAATTTTTGACATTGCTACTGGTGACGATGGCATTCATGCTGATGATACCTTAACTATTACAAATGGAACTATCGCTATTAAACAATCTTATGAAGGACTAGAAGCAGCCACTATTGCTATTTCAGGTGGTGATATCCAAGTTGTGAGTTCTGATGATGGTATCAATGCTGGTGGTGGCAGTGATGGCTCTACTGATGGACCAGGACCAGGTGGACAAATGGACAACTTTGCTCCAGGTAATAGTACTAGTGGTGATTATTTATTAACTATTAGTGGTGGAACCATTCAAGTTGATGCATCTGGTGATGGACTTGATTCAAATGGTGATATTCAAATGAGTGGTGGAACTGTTTTAGTGAATGGTCCAACAGATAGTGGCAATGGTGCATTGGATTATGATGGAACTTTTGATTTAACTGGCGGTGTGTTAGTTGCTGCTGGAAGTTCAGGAATGGCTGAAATGCCTAGTGATTCTTCATCTCAATCTTCTTTAAATTTAGTTTTCTCTAATGCACAAAAAGCTGGCACTCTTATCCATCTTGCTTCTGATTCTAGTGAGGAACTTATGACATTTTCTCCAACAAAAGATTTTCAATCAATTATTGTCAGCACACCAAAACTAACTGAAAATACTAGCTATACTCTTTATTCTGGTGGTAGTCATTCAGGCAAACAAACAGGTGGTATGTATCATGATGGAACCTATACAAGTGGGACTAAATTAACCGAAGTTACCCTTTCAACAACCAATACTAGCATCTCAGAAACAGGAGAAGCTGTTACTACTGGAATGGGCGGTGGTATGGGAATGAGAAATGGCGGTGAAACACCTCCTAAGCAACCTTAAATAAATAAGCTAAGAAGTTGAGTGTTATTTCCTCAATTTCTTAGCTTATTTTAATAAAAAATAACGAAAGCGATTACTTTACGAACATTAGTCATTTTTTTAGAGATTTCTCTCAAAAAAACTTGCTTTTACTGCTAAAAACGAATATCATAATAGATGTCTTTAGTAAATATTCGTTTTTAGGAGGATTTATCATGTCAAAATTCTTTCAATTGAAAGAAAATAATACAACGATTCAAACAGAAATTATGGCAGGACTTACAACCTTTTTAACAATGGCTTACATTATTGTTGTTAATCCTGTTATTCTAAGTTCTGCTGGTGTGCCATTTAACCAAGTTTTTATGGCAACAATCTTAGCAGCAATTATTGGAACAGGTTGGATGGCTTTAGCTGCTAATTATCCAATTGGAATTGCTCCTGGTTTAGGAATGAATGCTTACTTTGTAACAGTTGTTGCTAGTGGTGTTGATTATAAAACGGCTTTCGCCTCAGTCTTTATTGCGGGAGTGCTTTTCTTACTATTATCTTTTACTAGCTTACGAGAAAAATTAATTATCGCGATTCCAGAAACATTAAAATCAGCGATTACAGCAGGAATTGGACTATTTATTGCTTTCGTTGGCTTACGTTTATCTGGTGTCATTGTTGCCGATCAAGCAAACTTAGTTAAACTTGGTGATTTGAATAGTTTAGGTGTTATTTTAACGTTAATTGGGATTATGTTAAGTGTTGTTTTAATGATTTTAAATGTACGTGGTGCATTATTTATTAGTATGATTGTGATTGCAATTATTAGTTTTTTCACTGGTCAAATCAAATTTGATGGTTTTATGGCGTTGCCTGATTTTGGTCATCAATTAATGATCACAAATCCAATCACCCCTTTTAAAGATGTGATTGAAAATGGCTTATACGGAGCTGTTCTTTCTTTCTTATTAATTACAATCTTTGATACAACTGGAACCATGATTGCTATTACTAAGAAAGCAGGTTTAATGAAAGATGGCAATTTAGAAAATGCTAAACAAGCTCTTCTTGCAGATGCAATTGGAACTACTGTTGGAGCTGTTTTTGGAACAAGCCCAACAAGTGCATATATTGAGTCTGGTACAGGAGTTGCTGCAGGTGGACGAACTGGTTTAACTGCTTTGACGATAGCTGTTATGTTCGCTATTTCAAGCTTTTTCTTCCCACTTGTTAGTGCAATTTCAAGTGTTAGTGCGATTACCTCACCTGCTCTTGTTATTGTAGGTTCAATGATGATGGCTAGTGCCGCAGAAATTCATTGGGATGATATGTCAGAAGCATTTCCAGCTTTTATTGTCATTGTAACGATGCCATTAACAAACAGTATTGCTACAGGATTGGCTTTAGGTTTTATCACTTACCCAATTACTAAAGTTGTAACTGGTCAAGCAAAAGCTGTTCATCCATTAGTTTATGTCTTTGCAGTATTATTCTTTGTTCAACTATTTTTCTTAGGCGGACATTAAAATAAACGATTAAAAAGCGTAAAAGTAGACGTCATTCTTCTACTTTTACGCTTTTTTATTGATTTAATTAAAATAATCTTTTGAAACGCGATTACCCTACTCATGAAATTCAGTCATCTTTGACTTAGAAAATTTTGCTATATTTGGCAAAATAATCTTTTGATTCCATCAAATTCTTCTTTCATTTATTTAACTAGGCTAAATTTTTTAACGCTAATTGAAATTCCATTATTACTTGTTTATCTTCTAAATCCTCTTGTATTTTTAGCCACTCATACGCTTTTGTTAAGACATCGATAGAAGCCTGATGAGTCTGGCTATGTTTTAAATATAAGGCCAATTGTTCCTCAGCCTCTGGCAATAAACTAATTCCAAGAACGGGTCCTTCATCTAATAAACAAGAGAAAATTGCTGTTATTCCATTAAATTCAGCTTCCGTAATCATTTCTTTTTGTAAATAATGATAAAGCTGACCTTTTTCAGCGCAAATTCTTCCAAGATACATAGCTAAATCGCCTGTTAAACAGCCTTGCTGAATAATCCAATCCCGGGTTTCATTATTAGTGACTTCTAAACGTGTAATAGCATGAACTTTGCCCCAACCTAAAGAACTTTTAGCATACTCAAAGCACATCTGATTGCTACTATTATTTGCTTCAAGAGTAATCAAACTAAACAAGGTAAACTCATCATAATAACCAACTTCTCTAATTTTTTGTAGCAATTCATTTTCCAACGTTAATTCAATTAAACTAGCTAACATAATTCCACATTTAACTAACTCTGTTGTCTTACTAGCCGTCACTAAGTAATCACTTAATTGATATAGCCCCTTACTATTGAATTCATCAATTCGCTCTACAATAGCTGTTAATAAGGGATCTGCTAGTGTAATGATCCGAATATCTGTTAGCCAATTCTCTAATTTTCTGATTGTCCATCTAGTTTTATGATAGCTTAACTTTTTGATTAATTCTACAATTTGATTAACAGCGTCTTCTGCATAATCGGTTCCCATGTGGTACAAATAAATTCCATCTTGAGCGCCAGCAGCAAATTGAAGTGTGCCAACTTGTTTTCTAACTAAGTCTAATTGACTCCCTTTAAGGGTATCACCATTATTTTTTAAACTTTGATGAATTTGCTGATAAATTGATGGTTTTATTTTTATTTTCATTGTCATTCCTCTTCTCTTTCACTTATTGTCTAAAGTATAAAAAAAGTTGTCTAGATTATCCTCTATAAAAAGTTGCGCAATTTATATATAGAAAAAGACACCTCATAAAAGTGTCTTTTCACTCAGATTAATCTAATTTGTCATTTTCATAATGATGAGTCAATTCCATATTTTCAAAATTTTGTTGACGCAGTGCTTCATACACTAAAATCGCAGCTGTATTAGAAAGATTTAATGAGCGGACATGTTCGTCATTCATTGGGATTCTCAAACATTCTTCTTCATATTCACGCATAAATTCTTCGGGTAACCCTGTTGTTTCCTTTCCAAAAACAAAATAATGATCTTCTGTAGAATCAGATAAATCAACATCACTATAAACTTCATGCCCAAATTTTGTAATTAAATGTAGCTGACCTGACTTTGCAACCTCTAAAAATGCTGCAAGATTTGGATGATACTGAATTGCCACATCATTCCAATAATCTAAACCTGCACGTTTTAGATGTTTATCATCTGTTGAAAAGCCTAATGGTTCAATTAAATGTAAGGTACTATTTGTGGCAGCACATGTACGTGCAATATTCCCTGTATTTGCTGGGATTTGTGGTTCAAATAAAACAATATGATTTGGCATTTCTTTTCCTCCTGAAACGAAATTTTACGCTTTCAATTTAGTAATCGCTTGTTGAAACTCAAGTTGAGCTTCCTCATCACTTTCTTTTTGAAAGGCTTCTATTAAAAAGCTTACAATCTCATCATCTTCCTGACTTGCGATTTGTCCAACTGCCCAAGCAGCTGTTCCACGAATAACAGGTCTAGGATCTTCGGCAATACATCTGAGCAACTCTGGCAAAGCAGTTTTATCACGGTAATTAGCCAATGCAATAATAGCATTCCGTTGAATAGGTTTCTTCCCACGCCACGATCCAGCCATTACACCAAAACGCTGCTTAAATTCTTTATTGCTAATGGATAATAAAGGTTGTAAAAGTGGTGCAACATCTTCAGGAATGGGTTCCATCTCCTCATGAAAATGAAAATCTTTGCCTTTATTATAAGGACAAACCATCTGACAAATATCACAACCATAAATAATATGTCCCATCTTTTTACGATACTCTAAAGGCATCATTCCTTTAGTTTGAGTTTGGAAAGATAAACAACGCTTGGCATTCATTCGTCCATCCCCCAGTAGAGCATCCGTCGGACATCCTGTGATGCATCGAGTACAATCGCCACAGCCATTAGGTACTGGTTCATCAGCGGCAAAAGCTAAATTCGTAATAATTTCACCTAAATATACATAAGAACCAAATTCTTCGGTAATCAACAAACCATTTTTACCAATAAATCCCAGCCCTGCACGTTGAGCAACAGCAACATCTATTAATTCTCCTGTATCTACCATTGGTTTAAAGGTCACTTCTTCTTGAGCTTCTTCTTTGATATAGGCAATTAAACGATCCATCTTTTCTCGCAAAATATCATGATAATCGGTTCCCCACGATGCTCTAGCAAACTGTCCGCGCCGTTGACCTTTAACACGTTCTGGTACATTTGTCATCTTAGTTGGATACGCTAAGGCAATCGAAATAATCGAGCACGGTTGATCAAAAATCAATTCTGGATAAATCCGCTCTTTAATATTAGGATGTTCAAATCCTGAATGATGTCCTACTTCTTGTTGTTTTTCTAGTTTTTCTTCTAGTTCTATAAATGGTTCTGCTGATGCAAAGCCAATTTTGTTAATCCCAATTCGCTGACTCTCAGCGATTATTCGTTCTTTTAGTGAGAGGCTTGTTCCACTCATAATTGGCAGCAACTCCCTTCCTCAACTGACTAGGATTTGTAACTCAATCTATTATCCTACATTATTTTATAGCATTATTTGGACTAATTCAAATAAAAAACAAAAAAACGTACCACTTCGGTGTCTAGCACTGCGAAATGGTACGTTAGTGAAGCTTAACATGACTCACTAACTTTTATCAAAATCTGATGGATCTCTGATAAAAACGAATGAATTAAATAGCTTATTGATAATATAACACCACTATGGAACTCTTGCAACCCATTCAATATAAAACTAACGTTGTAAGCGTTATCTGACTATTTATTGTTCACAATTCGTTCACATTGTCGTCACAATTTAGCTTAACCAATCAAAATACTAACATCAATTGTTATAAAATTCAACGGATGAGCATTCGCATATTCTTTTGCAGCGGGACTTGCACCCCAACCTAAGGGAGTCATTTTAACTAGATCTTTAAATAATTCTTCAGTTAATTGGAACTGATAGCGGCAATTAATCACCTCTGAATCTGGAAAATGTTCATTAAACTTAGCTAAAACGTCATTATTTTGATAGCTTTGTTTGTCCACTTGATCTTGATAAAAAAGTTTTCTTAATTCAACTAAATAGTCCTGATTAGGAATTACCTTGATTAATTTACCATCATGCTTCAATAAACGTTTAAACTCCTGATAATTGGAGGGTGAAAAGATGTTTAAAATTGTATCATATTGATGAGATGCAAATGGTGATTGAGCCAAGTCAGCCACACACCAAAAAGCACTAGTAAAGTGACTGCTAGCCAAATTAATGGCATCTTTAGAAATATCAAAACCAATTTTAGAACCCGTTAAGCCTAATTTAGTTAAATAGTCTAATTGTGAACCTTCTCCACAACCAACATCTAATGTCGCTCCTTGCAAAGCATTCTCGTTCATTACTTTATAAATCTGATCCAATAAAGGATTAAACAATCCTGCCTGAGCAATTGTAAACCGTGAGCTTAGCATCTCTTTATCATATTCATTTTTAGCACCACCTGCCAAAAAATATAAAGAACCTTTTTTAGCTACATCAAAAGAATGACCTTTTTCACAATAAAAACTATTGCCTCTCATTTCTTGAAAAGCATTTTTACAGACTGGACATTGAAAAAGTGCTGTATTATTTGTTAAAAAATCAATTCCTAGTTCTATTTTTTTCAAAAATGTACCTTCTCTCTATTTTGGCTAACTTTAATATACTCTATATACGGATTTTATTTACTAGAATTTTTTGCGCCATAGCTATTTTATCATTAAATGCTAGAACATTCACCTCTAGTATTAATAATAGTTGTATAAGTTAATCAAATAAAAAGGATCACAAAAGCTTTATTTCGCTTCCATTTTATAAGTTATGCTATACTGTGTATATAAAATTTAAGGGATGGTGTTTCATGAATACTGAAATTGCAAATTTTAATTATTATAATCCAACAAAAATTATTTTTGGAAAAAATCGGATTGAAGAGTTAGCTACCTTAATTCCTAAAGGTGAAAAAGTACTTATTACTTATGGTGGCGGTAGCGTTGTTCGTTTCGGTACATTGGATAAAGTAAAAGCAGCTTTATCTGAATTTGAAGTTGGTGAATTTGGTGGCATTGAAGCCAATCCAACATATGAAACGTTGATGAAAGCTATCGAATTAGTTAAAGCTGAAAATTACACGTATTTATTAGCTGTTGGCGGTGGTTCTGTTATTGATGGTACAAAATTCATCGCAGCCGGCGCTTTATTCGATCGTAATCCTATTCATATTTTTGGTGCTGGATTAGGAGATAAAGACCCTATTACAAAAGCTTTGCCATTTGCTACTGTTTTAACGTTACCTGCAACAGGTTCAGAAATGAATAGTGGTGGTGTGATTACATTTGTTGAGAAAAAAGCAAAATTAGGCTTTGGTAGTGGCGTTACTTTCCCTCAATTTTCAATTTTGGATCCTGAGCTGACTTACACATTACCTACCCGTCAACTTGCAAATGGAATCATTGATTCATTTGTTCATATTATGGAACAATATCTAACTTATCCTGTTGGAGCGATGGTTCAAGATCGTTTTGCAGAAGGTTTGTTGCAAACCTTAATTGAAATTGGCCCTAAAGTAATTGAAGAAGATAATCATGATTATAATTTACGAGCAAACTTTATGTGGACTGCTACAAATGCTTTGAATGGCACTCTTTCTCCTGGAGTTCCTACTGACTGGGCTTCCCATAGCTTAGGTCATGAAATTACTGCACTTTACCATATTGATCATGCTCGTACACTTGCTATCGTTTTGCCTTCATTAATGGAGATTCGTAAACATGAAAAATTAGGCAAATTGGTTCAATATGCAGAACGCGTTTGGCATATTCCTACTGGTACTGATGATGAAAAAGCAACTCAAGCAATTGCCAAAACTCGTGAATTCTTTGAAATTTTAGGCGCACCTACTCATTTTAGTGATTATGAGTTAGATAGTGAAGTAGTTGATTTATTAGTAGGGCAACTAGAAAAACATGACTTAACGCAACTTTCCGAACGTCACGATCAAACTTTAGACATTAGCCGTGAAATTTATCGAAATGCTCTTTAAACTTTAACGACACAAAAATCAGTTCCTTCTCTATTGTTCAAATAGAGAAGGAACTTTTTTTATTTTTATAATTATGATTCATTTAACAGTACAAAGATGATACACTTACTCTATCTTATATTTGGGGGGATAACTGATGAAAAAGAAAAATTTATTGCCAGTTTTACTATTATTTATTATGGTTGGGTTAATTGCTTGTGGAAATGGTGGTAAAACAGCTTTTACTTTTGACGATTTTGAAAAAGCATTAACAAAGGAAAAATTAGTTGTTGGGGAACGAAAAAGCAAGATGCCTGAAGTTATTGGTGCTAAAGAAGGTTTTGCCTTACCTGTAAATAATAAAAATATTGAAGTTTATCAATTTGAAAAAGGCAGTGAACAGCTTAAAGAAATTACTAAAAATAAAGCTTTTGAAATTAAAGGCATAGCTAAAATCCCAGTGGAAGTGAATGGTAATTATATTTTAATTCCTGCTGAACATCCTGATAAAGAGAAAATTATCGAAATCTTTAACAGTTTTGATGGAAGTAAATAAGGAAATATATTGCGATTAAATACTCTATTATAAAATAAAAGTATTTGAAGCAACTATTATCCTCTAAAAATCACTAAAAAATCCTGTGAATTCTTTCTTAA
Organism: Carnobacterium gallinarum DSM 4847; assembly: GCF_000744375.1. NCBI lineage: Bacteria > Bacillati > Bacillota > Bacilli > Lactobacillales > Carnobacteriaceae > Carnobacterium > Carnobacterium gallinarum. The sequence goes on from NZ_JQLU01000003.1 coordinate 296,359, forward strand.
ATGTTGAATTCACAGGATTTTTATTATTTACTGACTTTTATCTAATACTACTTCTGTAAAGATAGTTTTGTAATAATTCATTACAAGTATTCTTAGTTTCTATTAAACTCTTAAATCTTGTTGATACAATTCTTTAACTTGTGTAGCAATTAAATAGCTCGCTTTATTTCCAGCTCCATCATATTTAATATTCGCTACATAATAACTGTTGGGCGTAGTTTTACTCTGTACAATTGATCCCACTCCAACTAAATTTGATGGGGTTGAGAAATTACCAATGCTTTCCCAACGAACTCCTGTTGCTAACTTATATGCAAATTTTGATAAACCCACTACTGCATTCCGCTTGTCGACAATATAAAATGACATCCCTTTACTTTCTTTGAAACCTGTTGGGATTGCTACTCCAGAAGTATCAAGTTGCGCTCCTTCACGGATCAGAACAATATTACTTACACCAAAATCATATTGTAATTCTACTAAATCTGTTTTCTTGATTTCATAAACATTTGTAGCTAATAAATATTTTTCTTTCGTGCCACCGTGTGACTCAATCCCAATCGTATAATAACTCTTCGCTTTATCAGCTGCTGTGACAGTTGCTCCATCTAAAAATTTTGTTACAGTAGATTTGATAGTTAATATACTATTTAATAGAATTCGTTCTCTCGGTTCATTCACATCATCTTCACTCAGCCATTGCGTTCCTGTTGCTAATAAGACGTTAGCTCCTTTGTCTACTGTGTAATAGTTTTTTTCAGCAAGATATGTTGGACTTTGAGTAAATTTCTTTTGCATTTTCTGTCATATTTTCTGCCATTTCTTTTCCCCCCTAAATTTTATATTAAAAGGTTTCACTAGCACGTTGCTTTTCAATACACTTATAATAACAAATGGTTGATCTAAAAGACTTACAGATTCTTTATAAATTTCACACATTATCTGGATAAAAATTCTTAAAATCACAAAAATTCCATGAAATCTATTCGTTCAAATACTGATTTCATAAAAATTAACTTTCTGATCTAATGAACTTAAATCAATAAGCTGAACGAGTTTAGCATATACTGATAGCAATGATGAAAAAGCAACTCATGCAATTACCAAAACTCAATTCAATGATTATGGGTTATATAGTGACGTAGTTGATTCATTTGTGGGATAATTATAAAAATGCCATGATCTAACTTTAAGCATTAGACTTAAATCCTCTCTCTATTTTAATTGTTAGAGTTAGATAGCTTTTATTATTTCTATTCTTTTTTTCTGGTCAAAATATATTTAAATGTAATAAAGTATGTAAATTTTATAGCATTTATTCTTCATTAACGGAAAAAATTAACTAGCTACAGTCTCTTATAATTTCATTTTTAACAACATTTGTAATAGTCTAATGAGATACTTTTGTACAAATTAAGACAATAAAATTAGAGTAAACTAAAAAAATAAATTCTCGTATAGTGACCAAATTGTACATATGATATAATTATGTAGTTAAATAAATTATATTATGAATATTTTACGTTTTGAAGTGGTCTCATCTGTTATTTTATTCAAAAAGAAGGAGCTTATTATGGCAAAAATCATTAAAATTGACGCTGAAAATGGGATTATCACTATCGGTGAAAAAGATAGTTCTGTTATGGAAGTAAGTATTGAAAGCCTTGAGTTTGAACCAAGAATGGGACAATTCGTTGAGGTTTTTAAAACAGAAACGGACATTATTGTTCATCCAGCAGAAGAACAAAACACACAAACGAATCAATCTGGCGAAGGAATTAACATTAATATTGTTAATGACAATAACAATGCATCAAACGGATTAGTTTATGCATCTGGAAAAATTGTTAATAAAGTTGTTTATATCGTTCTAGCACTTCTACTTGGTAGTATTGGCGCTCATAAATTCTATTCTGGTAAAATTTTAGCTGGTATTATATATATTCTATTTTCATGGACAGTTATACCTGCTTTACTTGGACTTATTGAAGGAATTATAGCAGCATTTAAAACACCTGATTCAAACGGAAATATTGTTGTTTAAAAAAAGCCCACGGGCTTTTTTTTATTTAGCATCCTATTTTCTGTTTGTACATATAACAAGCAACTAAACAACTAATTTCAAAAAAAGACACAATCCTTAGATAAGATTATGCCTATACTTACTATTTTTATCCTAATAATGAGCGATACAATTCTTCAATATCAGCTAAACTAGCCGCACGAGGATTTCCTCCAGTACAAACATCTGCCAAGGCATCTTTTGCAATTGCCGCTAAATCATCAGCCTTGACTCCCAATTCAGAAATAGTTTGAGGGATACCTACATCTTGCCCTAACTGTTTAACCGCTTTAACAGCTAACTGGCGAACTTCAGTAAGTGGCAGATCAGCTGCATTTTCAATTCCCAAAGCTACCGCTATCTCACGGTATTTTTCACCAGTAAACTCTTGATTGAAGTTCAAAATAGTTGGCAATAACGTTGCACAAGCAACACCATGTGGCACGTTGTACCAAGCACTTAAAGGGTGAGCCATCCCATGAACTAACCCCAAGCCGACATTTGAAAAACCCATTCCAGCAACATATTGAGCTAGAGCCATATCTTCACGCCCCTTTTGGTTGCCAGCAACCGATTCTCGCAATGAACGTCCAATGATTTCGATAGCTTTTAGATGGAGCATATCCGTTAACTCCCAAGCTCCTTTAGTAATAAAACCTTCAATTGCATGTGTCAAGGCATCCATTCCTGTTGCTGCACACAACGCTGTTGGCATTCCCATCATCATATCGCTATCTACAAAAGCAACTTTTGGAATATCATGAGGATCCACACAAACAAATTTACGCTGTTGATTTTCGTCAGTAATCACGTAATTAATCGTTACTTCAGCAGCCGTTCCTGACGTTGTTGGAACGGCTAATATTGGCACACTAGGATTTTTCGTGCCGGGCTCACCTTCCAAACTTAGAATATCTTGATGTTCCGGATTCGCTACAATTACTCCAATAGCTTTTGCTGTGTCAATAGGTGAACCACCACCAACTGCTAAAATATAATCGGCATTCGCCACTTTAAAGGCAGCTACCCCCTTACTCACAATCTCCATTGTTGGATTAGGAACAATTTCTGCAAACACTTCATAGCTTTGCTGCTTTTGATCTAATAAATCAGTCACTTTAGTCGCAACCTTAAACGTTAGTAAATCTTCATCTGTAATTACTAAGGCTTTTTTAAAACCACGCTTCGCAATTTCTGTTGGAATCGATTGAATGGCTCCTTTGCCAAAATAAGCTGTTTCATTTAAAATCATCCGATGGACCATTTATCATTTCCTCCTTGTACATTCATTCACATTATAAATCAAAAACTTGCGTTAACTCTATTGAATTTGGACTATTGTCTAAATTCGTTTCCATAATATCAGCCATATACAGCCACCATTTTTGATTAATTTCTGTTGTAGCCGTTTGACTCCAAAGACTTTCATCTTCAATTTCCAGATAGGCAAACAAAGTACTTGTCGCTTCATCCAAGAAAATTGAGTAAGTCTGAGCCCCATACTTCACTAACATTGCTTTCATCTCAGGCCAAAGAACATCGTGTCTTTTTTGATATTCCACATGACAATCTGGATAAATCTTCATTTTAAACGCTTTTTTAATCACATTAGAAAGCCTCTCTTTCATAAAGTTAAGAGAGGCAAAATTTTGCTACCGCAACTGCCCCTCTCTTTTACCGATTTTAAATATAATGATAAAGAAACTCTGATAACGCCAAAACTGTTAAAGATTGACCATACGGCATCTCCGTAATACGAATATCTTTATAGAATTGTAAATTATCTCCCATTCCAGTACCAACTGAAACCTTTGCAACTGCACCGTTCTCATCAATTTCATTTAGCAGACCTAGAATGGCTTTAGTTGCATTCACTTCATATTTTTTATCAATATAACGTTTACGAACAGCTTTCAAAATACCATAAGCAAATGCAGCTGTACAAGAAGCTTCTTCATATGAAGTTGGATCATTTAATAACGTATGCCATAAGCCATTTTTACTTTGACAGTCAGCTAACGCTTCGATTTGATGGGTTAACGTAGCCAGCAAAAATTCCCGTAAAGCATCCCCTTTTTTTAAATCAAGAATATCAATTATTTCAGGAATTGCGATTGTAATCCATGAATTTCCACGTCCCCATAGTGCTTCTGCGTAATTATGATTTTCTTCAAATGTCCAACCATGGAACCATAATCCTGTTTTTGAATCGCACAAATATTTTGTATGGAGCATAAATTGATAACGAGCTTCTTCAAGATACTCTGGTCTGTCTAATAATTTGCCAATTTTTGCCAAAGGTAGTACTGTCATCATTAACGTATCATCCCATAATTGTTCCACATTTTCAGGTCCATACGTGATATGCTCTAAACCATTTTCTTTTGTTCGTGGCATATCGTACATAACCCATTCCGCCCAATCTTCAAGGTAAGGCAAATAGCGTTGGTCTTTTGTATCTTCATAAAGAAAGGCCATTGTTAATAACGGTGCCATCGTATTCACATTTTTAGGTGGTGCTCCAATTTCAAATTGATTTTCAAACCAATCTGTTACTACTTTTAAGGCTTTTGGATCTTTTGTCATTTGCCAGTATTTATAAATGCCATATAATCCTACTCCTTGTGGCCAATTCCATACATGCCAACTTTTATCGTCAACAATCACACCATCAAAATTCAATAAAAATTCGCCGCTATCATCTTTAATTGTTGTTAGATTTTTCATGAGTAAGTCAATTGTTGCAGTTATATCCTTCTTAGGAATAACAACGTCTTTATGCGCTAATGTTTCTGCCATTTTCAAATCCTCCTCTATCTGAGTGTTAGTTTAAATACCCTAAACGTGGTGTCACACCAAATGCTTTGGCTAAATCCGACAATTGCTCATCGTTAATCGTCTGCTTCACACCACCTTGGGCTTGAACATACGTATATATCTCGGCTGCTTTTTCTGCTGTTTCAATTAAACCAAAAACTTCATCCATATCACGTCCAGCACCATAAATACCATGATGAGGCCATAGAACTAAGCGAAATTCATTCATTTTTTCAGCAGTTGCTAATCCAATTTCATTCGTTCCAGGTACAAGCCAAGGAATAATTCCAACACCCTCTGGGAAGACAACTAAACATTCTGTACACATTTGCCATAAAGTACGAGTAAATTTTTTTTCATCTAATTCATGTGTAAACGTCATAGCTAATAAATGACTCGCATGATTATGCATCACAATTCGATTTTCAGGATCAATTTTTAAGCGGGAAATATGAGTCATAAAATGTGCGGGTAGTTCGCTAGTAGGCACTCCACCATCATCAAGTCCCCATAATAATTCAACGGCCTTGCCATCTTTTGTGACTCGGAGAATTCCAAGATTTTCGCTAGGTGCCATTGCAACATTCTTAAAATATTTACCTGATCCTGTTACGATAAAGTAACGTCCAACTAATCCACTGCCATCAAATTGCATTGGAATGGTTCGCAAACTATCCGTGACATCTAAAAAAGGCGTCACTTCTTCTTCCGTTAACAAATAAGAAATATTCCCACCATTTCGCTCATCCCAACCTAAACGGTATAAATTCGTAGTTGTTGCCATCATTTCTTTTACAAATGGCGCTTCTAAAATCGCAATTTTTTTCATCTATTTCATTTCCTCCTAACGTTTTAATAACACATCTTTTTCATATTTTTTCACTTCTTCTAACCAAGATAAACCAACCGGCACACCTTTAGATGCACAATAATAATTCCAAATCGCTGCAAAAGGATAATCTTTCAGCTCTTCAATAACGGCTAACCTTGTTGTGAAATCACCTTTTAATTCGCTCTCTTTTAATGAATCAATCGGTTCAAGCATCGCTTTTAATAACGCCTTCTGTGTATTTCTAGTCCCAATAACCCAAGCCGCAACCCGATTGATTGTCGCATCAAAGAAATCTAACCCAATATGCGTTTTCCCTAGCAAATTAGACCGAACCAATTCACGACCAATCTCCATCAACTCATCATCCATAATCACAACATGATCACTATCCCAACGAACTGGACGACTAACATGCAACAAAATCCCTTCACTAAATAATGACACAGAAGACAACTTATTTGAAATGACTTCTGTTGGGTGGAAATGTCCCGCATCCATACAAATTAGTTTATTTCGAGTTAATCCGTATCCCATATAAAACTCATGCGAACCAACTGTGTACGCTTCTGCACCAAGTCCAAATAACTTACTTTCAACAGCATCAACTGTATACGTTGAGTCTAATTCTTCACTAAAAATAGCATCCAAAGACTCCATTAAACGTTTCCGTGGTGCTAACCGATCAATAGGATTGTCTTTATATCCATCAGGAACCCAAAAATTATTCACTGAAACTTGTCCTAATTCCTTGCCAAAATAAGCAGCAACTTTACGAGCGCGTCGGCCATGCTCAATCCAATAATCACGAACAGCTTTATCTGGATGAGCTAAAGTAAAACCATCCTTAAACATTGGATGTGAGAAAAAAGTTGGATTAAAATCTAAACCTAAACCTTGTTCCTTTGCCCAGTCTACCCATTTAGTATAATGTTTTGGTTCAATCTGATTTAAATCAACGGCTTCATCTGTATCCAGATAAATCGCATGTAAATTCAACTTATGCTTTCCTGGAATCAACGAGTAAGCTTTTTCCAAATCTTGACGCAAATCAGCTGGGGTCTGAGCGGCACCAGGATAATTCCCTGTCACTGAGATACCACCTGTCAGTTCACCATTTGGGTTTAAAAAGCCTTTTACATCATCACCTTGCCAACAATGCATCGAGATTTTGACAGCATCCAATTGAGTTAATACAGCTTTTGTATCTACACCAACTTGAGCATAGGCTGCTTTTGCAACTTCATATTGTTCTTTGATTTGTTCATTCATTTAACTAAGTTCCCTTCTTGTAGAAAATCTTGATAATTACTCACGATTTCAGCTCGATTTAGTTCTGGTAAATAAGTGCTTATCTCAAAAGAATTCGCAATTAAATCACGTGCTTCAACTAGATTAATTAATGCTTTTGTCGTCATCATTTGCACGACAATATTTCCAATTGCCGTTGCTTCTGTTGGTCCTGCTTTGATAGTTAATCCTGTTACATCTGCCGTTAGTTGATTTAATAATTCTGCATTTGAACCGCCACCAACAATCTGAATCGTAGTTAGATCTCGACCGATTTGTCGTTGAAGCTGCTGAATTTCTTTTCCATAATACAAAGCTAAATTATCATAAATACAGCGAGCCAATTGACCTGGTGTTGCGGGAACTTTTTGATTTGTTCGTTGGCAGTAGTCTTGCAATGCTTCCACCATATTATTGGGCTTTAAAAATTCTGATGCATTTACATCAATAAAGGTTTGAAACCCTATTTCAGTTTTAGCCATCTCACCTAATTGGGCAAAACTAAATTGATCATCATAGTTTCTAGCAACTTCTTGAATCAACCACATTCCCATAATGTTTTTTAAAAATCGAATTGTTTGATAGCCACCTAATTCATTTGTATAATTCTGTTGCTGACTTTCATTTGTGGCAATTGGTTGGCATTCTTCGGTTCCCACTAATGACCAAGTCCCGCTACTAATGTAGGCCCAGTCCTGTCCTTTTCCAGGAGTACCAATCACCGCTGAAGCTGTATCATGACTAGCAACAGTAATAAAAGTTGCTTTAGGTAAATCAAATGCAGAGAATTTCTCAGTCGTTAACTCTCCTAAAATCGTTCCTGCATCTACTAATCGTCCCCATTGATTCAAATTAGTACCCGTCAATGCTAATAACTCTGGGTCTAATTCTTGGGTCTTTTGATTTATTAATTGAGTTGTAGAGGCATTGGTCCGTTCTAACACTGCTTCTCCCGTAAAAAAGAAACCTAAGTAATCGGGAATTAATAAAATTTTATCCGTTTTTGCTAAAAGCTTTTGATCCTCAACAAATAATTGAAATAATGTATTAAAGGGCTGTAATTGAATACCTGTTTTTTGATAAATAGCTTGAAGTGACATCTGTTTAGCGACTACATCCATAGCCTCTTTTGTTCGCTCATCACGGTAACAAATTGGATTTTGAATAAGTTGTCCTTGATCATCTACTAAACAATAATCAACCCCCCATGTATCAATTCCAACAAAACAATTTAAAATTCCCATTTTTTTAACTTTTTCTAAACCAATAAGGATTTCTTGGCTAAGCCGATGGATATCCCAATGGTACTCTTGTTCAAAATACAGAGTATTTTTAAAACGATGAACTTCTTCTAACTTTATTTTCTCATCTTCTAAACAGCCCATCATTAACCGACCACTCGAAGCACCAATATCAATTGCAATATAGGTAGCTGTCATTTTTTGTTTCACTTCCTTTATTCCTTCTAATTTTGACTATTTCTATACTTTTTTGTGAATAGAAAATTATTAAATTTCACTATTTACATTTTATCTTTCTAGCTGTTATACTCTACTTATCAACCTTACTCTTAAATTGTAATCGTTAACAAAAAAGGATACAACACATTATTTTGGCTTATTATTATACAATCTTGTTTTATTTAGTTCAGTTTTCAACATGTAGAAAAAATTAACTTATACAACTGAAAGGAAGATACATTTGTCAAAATATTGGGAAAAAGCAAGTCATTCTTGGACGAAAGATTCCATCCGTTCAATTAATACCCCTTCAAAAAAAAGTCGTGAAATGTTTTACTATGTTCAAGAAGTTGGTTATTTTAAAGCAGCAAAACCTTATTACACAGAGCGTGAAAATCTTCCATCCTATCTAATGAAGTTTACTTTATCTGGTAAAGGAACCTTAAAATATGCAGATAAAACCTATACTCTTGAAAAAGGAGATCTCTTTTTTATTGACTGTATGGATTATCAACACTACTATACCGAAAGCGATGAACCTTGGGAAATGGACTGGATTCACTTTCAAGGTCCCAACGTGGATAAATTTTATCAAGAATATTTAAAAAATGGCACGCATTGCTTTCATACAGATTCGCTAAGAATTCATGAAATCATCTTACAAATACTTTCTTTACAAACCCATACCAATGCTCGAACAGAGTATGCTATTTCAGTTAAAATCCATGAATTATTAAACGAACTAGTCATTCAAAAAAATCAATTAACCTTTGAAGAAGAAGATATTCCTGATTATATTCAGAAACTCCAAATTTTTTTAGATGAGCATTATCGTGAAAAAATCACCTTAGACTTTTTAGAGAAAAAATATATGGTGAATAAATATCAGTTAAATAAAGAATTTTCTAAGTATATTGGTGTACCTCCAAATGATTATTTGATTACCAATCGAATCAATCGTTCTAAAAATTTACTACGTTTCACCAATGCATCCATCAATGAAATTGCTTATGAAATTGGTATTGAAAATGTTCCATATTTTTGCCGTTTATTCAAAACTAAAACAGGAATGACTCCTGTAGGATTTAGGAAAAACGGCTAAAAATACTGATAAAATCACTTGTTTTAAACAATGATTTTATCAGTATTTTAGTTTCTAAAACTGTAGTTCTTGAATCATTTGTTCAACATGCTTTCTAGCAGAAATCATATATGCTTCACTGGTTTCTTCCAAAATCACGTGAATATAAGGTTTTTCCCTAAGCAAAATTTTAACAAAAGCTGCAATATTCATTATTCCTGTACCAACTGGAACGATCTTCAATTGATTGTCCTCAATGATAAAGTCCTTTAAATGAATGGCAATAATTTTATCACCAAAGCTAGCAAACGCCTCTTCAATTAATTCAATTTGTTCTAGATAGGTGTCATTTGTAATTAAATTAGTCGGATCTAAAATAATGCCTAAGTTCTTCGAGTCCACTGCTTGAATCAACTCTGCCGTTTTAGCAACTGAGTAAATTGGATGATTTAAACCCGGCTCAATTCCCACCAATAATCCATAATTAGCTGCACATTCAGTCATATATTCAACCGATTGGACTACCTCTAAAAAAGCTTGTTCAGTAAAGTTTTCCGTGGTATAACGAATATCTGGATAAACCCCACCTGTTTCTGTAGCAACAATTCCTGCACCAAAGTCTCTAGCTACTTTCAAATATCCATCGAACTTTGCTAATAATCGTTGACGCTCTGCTAAATCTGGATGAATCAGATTCACATAACAACTTAATACTCCAACTTGTACATCTTTTTCAGCTAATTTCTTGCAAAAATAATTTCCCATTCCAGGGGTAACATTCTGTTTTTCACTTGGTACATTAGGAAACGAAATTCCCAATGCCAACTGAATACTTTGAATCCCTGTTTGTTTTACTCGTTCCGCTAACTCTTCAATTGTTTTTACTGTTCCAATATCATGTCCTCTAACAGCTATATTTAACATCTTATTCCCTCCATTTTTTAAATAATCATCCTCCTAATCAGTACCATATAAAAATGCTGGATGCAATGAAACTAGTTTTTTACAATATAGGATAAAGTCCTTTTACTAAGCTGTTTTTTTAGTCAAAAAAAGCTTCATACTCTTGCTTTCCTCCTATAAAAAACTAAAGATAAGACTGCCTTTATTTAGCAAGATTGTGCAACAATTTACCAAAAATGTGTGATGCAATCCCAAATATTTAATTCTATACTTTTACTATAGTCAGTTTTGTACTCTCCATTAAATCGAAATGTGAGCGCTTTATATCTATCTCGAAATGGAACCAAAAGTTGAACTATTCTAAACCTACTCTACTTACTTATCGACTTACACTTTAACTAAAAGGAGTTTTATTATGAAAAAAAACAGATTAAAAAAATTGGGTTTTGCTCTTGGATTAAGCTCGCTTTTATTTCTCACGGCTTGTAGTACTAAGGTTGCAGAATCAACAAATTTAGATGAAAAGATCATACTGCGTTACGCCTATGCTAGTAATAGTCAGCCAATCATCGATTCAATGAATGAATTTGGACGACTTGTATCCGAAAAAACAAAAGGTCAAGTTGAAATTGCTTACTTTCCTGATGGTCAATTAGGCGGGGAAAGAGAACTGATTGAGTTAACTCAATCTGGTGCTGTTGACTTCACAAAAGTAAGCGGTTCCGCATTAGAAAGTTTCTCTAAAAAATATTCTATTTTCTCTGTTCCATATTTATTTGACAACGAAGCGCATTTTTATCGAGTGATGGACGATCAAACCGTGATGGAGCCTATTTACCAATCAACAAAAGATTTAGGATTTGTTGGATTAACGTATTATGATTCTGGGCAACGTAGCTTTTATATGGTAGATAAACCGATTACAACGCCAGCTGATTTAAAAGGTAAAAAAATCCGCGTCATGCAAAGCGAAACTGCTATCAAAATGGTAGAACTTCTTGGCGGATCTCCAATTCCAATGGGCAGTGATGAAGTCTATACATCGATGCAATCAAACCTAATTAATGGTTCTGAAAATAATGAATTTGTTCTAGTCACCGCTGGTCATGGGGCCATTGCGAAATACTATTCTTACGATGAGCATACCCGTGTACCCGATATTGTGATTATGAATGAAGAAACATTAAGTAAACTATCAAAAAAACAGAAAGAAGCGATTTATGAAGCTGCAGCTGAATCCACAAACTATGAAAAAAAAGTCTTTAAGAAGGCTGTTGAAAAGGAAAAAACTGAAGCCACTGAAAAGTACGCTGTTCAATTCAATGAAGTAGACAATCAACCTTTCCAAGAGGCCGTGAAGCCACTTCATGAACAATTTGCCAACAATCCAGACTTTTCAGAATTGTTTACAATTATTAAAAATCATCGCAATCAAACTAAATAGATAGGAGAACCCATAAATGAACACAATCAAAAAAAACTTAGATCGTTTTTTAGAAATTATCGTTAGCTCTATTTTAAGTGTGATGCTACTTGTTGTTATTTGGCAAGTAATCAGCCGAACCGTCTTGAAAAATCCCAACACCATTACAGAAGAATTTGTTCGTTTTAGCCTCGTTTGGTTTGCAATGCTGGCTTCTGCCTATGTTGTGGGCAAGAAAAGTCATCTATCAGTTACTTTGTTAAGTGACAAATTAATAGGTAAAAGCAAATGGATACTAGAAGTAATTGTTGAGCTTCTTTTTCTATTATTTGCAGCAATTATTATGATCTACGGCGGAGTAAATGCAGTTAATTTAACTATGCAACAAATCTCACCATCTCTAAGTATTCCAATGGGCTATATTTATCTATCCGTTCCAGTAGCAGGCTGTTTAATTATAGTTTATAGCGTCTTAAATTTAATTGAATTAGCTAAAGGAGCAAAGTCACAAACTTAATCATGCATTGAAAATCGAGAAAGTAGGTTAAATAAATGGAACTACAAGCAGGTTTAATTTTATTAATTGTTTTTATTATTTTATTAGTTGTTGGAATGCCGATTGCGATTAGTATTGCAGTCGCTTCAATGTCTACGTTGTTATTAGTGATTCCATTTGATGTAGCAACTTTTAGCTCCGCGCAAAAAATGGTCGGCAGTATCAATAGCTTTTCTCTAGTCGCCATCCCCTTCTTTGTTTTTTCTGGAATTATTATGAATAATGGCGGGATTGCCCAAAAGCTAGTTAACTTTGCACTGTTATTTGTTGGACGAATTCCAGGTGCCTTAGCCCATACAAACGTTATTGGAAATGCTCTTTTTGGTTCTATTTCTAGTTCCGCAATTGCTGCTTCTACTGCAATTGGCGGTGTGTTAGTTCCTCAACAAGTGAATGAAGGCTATGATCGAAAATTTGCTACAGCAGTGAATATCGCCTCAGCCCCAACAGGAATGGTGATCCCACCAAGTACTGCCTTTATCATGTTTTCCTTAGTTGGTGGCGGCGCTTCGATTTCAGGACTTTTCTTAGGTGGCTATCTAGTAGGTGCATTATGGTCAATTGGAATTATGATTGTTGCATTTGTAATTGCTAAAAAAAGAAAATACCCTACAGTGACTAGATCAGCTGATACAAGTGTGAAGAAAGTTCTAATTGAAGCTGTTCCAAGTGTCTTATTAATTTTTATTATTATTGGTGGAATTTTAACCGGTATCTTTACTGCCATTGAAGCTTCCGCGATTTCAGTAGTATATGCTTTATTTTTAGCATTATTTTACTATAAAACCGTTAAACTAAAAGATTTACCAGCTATGTTAGTTCAAGCTGTTCAAATGTCTGGAACGATTATGTTCTTACTAGCAACGTCATCCATGATGTCTTTTGCAATGGCTTTTACCGGAATTCCACAAGCAATTAGTACTGGTATTTTAGGCTTAACTGATAATCCAATCGTTATTTTACTACTGATTAATTTGGTTTTATTGTTAGTTGGAATGTTTATGGATGTCGCTCCCGCTATCTTAATATTCACACCAATCTTTTTGCCCATTGTTACCAGCGTTGGAGTTGATCCCGTTCACTATGGTCTATTTTCGATTATGAATTTATGTGTTGGTTCAATTACACCACCAGTTGGAACTGGACTTTATGTCGGAGCCAGTGTCGGCAAAGTAAAAGTAGAACAAATGTTAAAACCTATGTTGCCTTTCTATGGCGTTATATTATTTGTTCTCTTTCTCATTACGTATTTCCCAGCCATTGTTATGTGGCTACCTAATTTATTCGCATAAATAAAACGGACACTAGAGATTACTTTCTATAATCTCTAGTGTCCGTTTTTTATGGATCTGTCTTAATATGAAAAAAAGGGAGCTATTTTCTAAATCATCTGAAAACAGCTCCCTTTTATCCCCCCTGAAAAAATCAAGGACAGGACCAAAAAGGTTATTCAAATATAGAAACAGATGTCAATCCAAAGTTTTTAACTTCTTTTTTTATTAAATTAGATAGCACTATCTTTTTAGTGAATTGCGTTATAATAGCATTAAATAACACTTATCTAATATTTAGTTTGAATATATTATTTTGTTAAAAACAGCTTAATAAAGTTAATTCAGCAATTAATAACTATTCCTTCTATACCAACATTGTATTTAATTTAAAATTTCAGATACTCTTTTGCATGATAGGAGTCTTTTATCATTGTGCGAATCAGGCACAAGCGAGTGAATTCTTTTTAAAATTAATCGAGAATAATTAAAACTAATAGCTAACCACGTGCAACACTTATCATTCTATTTTAAATATTAAAATCACTATTGTATTTTATTAATTTAAAAGATACACTATTATATAGGTATAGCTATCTGAAATTGCAACTTAAAATATAATCACGGAGGTGAATTTTGAAAAAAATTATTCTATTATGTGCTACACTTTGCCTTTTAACCACAACTGGGTGTTTAAAAAAAAGCGATTACAGCATTGCAAATTCTAATAAAAAAGAAGCTAGTTCAAACAATATAGATTCAAAAAAATTTAAAATTATAGACTTAGTTGAATACGATGATTACTATTTATTACTTTTAAATAATACTTTGTCGATACAAACCGTTGATGATGAAAAAAGAATTGATTCTCAATTTTCTCTAGAAAAAAAGTTTATTAATAAACAAACTCTAAAAAAAGGAGAGTTAATTACTCTTAATTTTAAAAAAGGTAGCGTACTGGAACAAAAGATTTATCCCTCGATTATCGATGGGGAATTAGTTAACATTTCAATCTCAACGCCTTAGCTATTAAAAAAATGAAGCAACTAAAAGGAGAAAAAATGAAAACAACAAAAAATAGTTTAATGATTTTAATTATTGGGCTTAGTTTTATAATCCCAACTGTCGCATCTGCAAATTCAGAAACGCTCTTAGTAGAACCAGAAATTAATCCAGTTAGCAATACTCAAAAAAATGCTAAAAGTATTAACATCGTTGAAGCTCCCATTCGAGTAGGCGATTTAGATGCGATAGATTTTGAACTTGAACAAATCTATAAGAAATATTATGAAATGTATCCAGAATCAGAAAATTCTAATGATCCTATAACTTTTTACGATGTTGAAACTGGACAAGAAATAGATCCAATTGAGACTATTGAGCCAACAATCTCATCAAGATTAGCCATGACTGCGGTAAATGCTAAACAAACTCCGTATCTATCAACTGCTAATCTCCATATCTATTGGCTTAAACCAAATAATAAAGCTTTTGTTGCAACCGGTTCAGGTTTTTACGTTGAGGGCAATAACGTTGCAACAGCAGCGCATGCATTATACAATAAATCCGCTGGTGGATGGGCAACATATGCTTCAGTTGCTTTTGGTAGAAATTCCGCAACCGATTACTCATCGGTATACTGAAACAAATAATTTTACACTTTTACAGGAATATATCAATAATCCTGTAGTCAGTATGTTTGATATCGCAAAAATCGGTGGAACGAATTGGGCAAAATATGGCATTCCAGCAAGACCTTTAGTTGGAACTACAATTAATAAGTTCACTGCATCTAATTACGGTTATCCCGCTGAAACAGGACATACAGGATTTAAACAGTATGTCACAAGTGGTACATTTGAATATGACGCCAGCACACGTATGTATAAAACCACTAACACTTTTTCCAAAGGCGGAATGAGCGGAGGTCCACTAAATACCAACGGTGTTATCGGTCTCCTGAGTGGTGGCAACGCTACTACAGATTACTTCGTACCAATGTACCAAGCTTATATGGATTTTTTAAGAAAATAACTAACTATGTATGCCCCTCAGTCGAGGGGTCTTTTTTTATTCACAATATCCGTACTTGCGACCAAAAGTATTGTTAGGACCTGCATCCGCATAAGCAACATAACGTTGTTTACCGTCCTAGCCGGTTAATTTCAGCCATACCAATCCGTCACTCCACACAACTTTATGATATTTAATACCTTGCCCAACTGCTTGCCACTCAACAATTTTAGACGCTTTTGTAGGGCTATCTTTAACCTAATTACGTTCAGTTGCATACATAGTTCCGTTTTCATTATATGAGCGTGAAAAATTAACAGCTGGAGGCATTGAAGGACTTTGTGCAGTCGCAACACAGGCGGTTTACGACTAACCATGCTACTGTTATGCCCAAAACTCGTCACAATCGCATTACAAGCTGCACCAATTTTATTCAATACTTGATTAAGATCGTTCGCATTCGAGATGAAACCAAGCTCAATTAACAACATATGCCCTTTGTATTCTTAATAACAAATAGCCCGTCTCCCACTTTTGCCCCTCGATTAGGTATTCCAGAAATTGCTGCTAGCTTAACTGATACTTCAGCAGCTTTTGCCATACCTGCAGCATCTTTACTATAAGCAAACACTTCCACACCCGCCGCCACAGGTGTTGCTGCATTCAAATGAATTGATAAATTCCAGTCATCATTACCAGGAATAGCATTCACTTTAGCGACGATTTTATTCAAATTATCATTGACGCTAACTGCAGAATCATCTGTAGTGTTCGTTGCACCTATCAACTGAACAATTTTGTTGTTATAAAGTCGTGCTACTTCTGCCTCTTTGCGTTCGTTCCCTACTACGCCTGGATCAATTCCGCCATGACCCGCATGTGTTGTTTTAATACTCATTATTTATCATCATTTCCAATTGTGCTATTTTTTTAATCCAATTCCCAAGCAGGTTATTAGATGCTGCAATACAGGAAGCTAGAGAAATAAATGCAGACTTCGGAAGGATCCTCCATCAAGAAGATTTCATTTTTATTAATAACATCACAGGGGAATCTTACAGCATTCCTTATTTAAATGTTGTAATGAAAAAAATATCAAGCCGCTGCAATGTCGATATACATCCTCACAAATTAAGACATTATTTTGCTAGTCAAGCTGACATTTCCGGAATTTCAAAAAGAGTTACTGCAGATTTGTTAGGTCACAAAAATATAAGTACAACAGATTTGTACATTCATTCTGACGATGAGAGCAATAAAGATTCAGCTTTTCTAATGAACCGGATTCTCTCAAATCAATAAAAAAAGCAGGGGGGATAAAAAGATTTTCTCGTGAAAAATCTCGCCTTTATCCCCCCTGCTATTCTAATTTAATCGGATTATTTCGGTTTCTGATTTTGCAAATCCTTTTAAATCCAACGATTAAGTTCTAATGATTTCCAATAAATTTCAATCTTATTTAATCAATTCGTAAATAGCATCTGCATAAATAATTGCAGCGTTGACTAAATCATCAACAGCCATAAATTCATCGGTTTGGTGCATTGTGTCAATACTATGAGGGAACATTGCGCCATACGCCACGCCACGTTCTAATAAACGTCCATATGTTCCGCCACCAATTGTTTGTTCCTTACCTTTTTCACCAGTATGTTTTTCATAAACATCTAGTAATGTTTTTACCAATGGATCATCCGCTGGCACATAGTGTGGCAACTGAGCTTTTCCACGAGTTAATGTTACACCAAACTCAGAGAATTTGCTTGTTAAAGCTGTTTCAATTTTTTCAACTGTCACCCCTTGTGGGAAGCGGAAGTTTAAGGTAATTGTGCCACCTTCTTCAGGTGTAAATGTGAAGACGCCAGGATTAACGGTTAGGTCACCCATCACTTCATCCACATAGTTTAAACCTAATAAATTCCCACGAGAATCATCATGTAACGAATTAGCTGTAATTGCTAAATAATTCTTCGCATCGCCACCAAATGAATAACTATTTAAGAAAGTTGCTAAGAATGTTGCGGCATTAATTCCGCCTCTAGGCTCCATACCGTGAGCTCCTTTACCAACAACATCAAGCGTTACTTTATTGCCATCAACCGTACATGTTCCAGAAACTGGATTTTTTTCAATAAATTCAAAGAAATCTGCTTTAATTTTATCTGCTTCATCACTAATAAAGACTGCTTGAGCATCCTGAGGAACCATATTTTCACGTAAACCTGCATTAAAGCTGACTAATTCATTCGCTCCACCTTGATTATTGCCACCAAAGTTTAAATAAACAGATAAAATTCCTTTTTCACCATTGATAATCGGAAACTCTGCATCAGGTGAGAAACCAAAATCAGGTTTTTCTTCTACAGCTAGATAGTGATCCATACATTTCCAACCACTCTCTTCATCCGTACCAATAATAAAGCGAACACGTTTAGAAACAGGTAAACCTAATTCTTTAATGATTTTAAGCCCATAATATCCAGCCATTCCTGGTCCTTTATCGTCACTTGAACCACGAGCATAAATACGTCCGTCTTTGACAATTGGGTCAAATGGATCATGACTCCAACCTGTTCCAACTGGGACTACATCTACATGGGCAAAAACCCCAAGTGTTTCATCGCCAGCACCATATTCAATATGTCCAGCTAAATTACCAACATTTTTAGTTACAAAACCATCACGGTCACC
Source organism: Carnobacterium gallinarum DSM 4847 (assembly GCF_000744375.1). Taxonomy (NCBI): domain Bacteria; kingdom Bacillati; phylum Bacillota; class Bacilli; order Lactobacillales; family Carnobacteriaceae; genus Carnobacterium; species Carnobacterium gallinarum. Next base: position 314,755 of record NZ_JQLU01000003.1, read on the forward strand.
AATTTCTAAAAATTTTAATAACGCTTCTTTAGGACCCGGTCCCACTGGAGCATCCTCTGTTGCCTTACTATCATCTCGCACACTATCAATGCGTAGTAATGTAAACAAGTCAGCAAACATATCGTCTTTGCGGGCTTCTACTTCTTTTTTCCAATCGATTCCCATCTAAAAACACTCCTTCATTTTATAAATCTCAACACTCTTATCATATCAATATTTCAAGAATTTTGCCAATAGAATCTCATATTTTAATTAGCTACCATAAATCGAAAAAAAATGATTTATACAATTAAAATTCCCTAATAAGACTGTCACCAAAAGTGAAAAAAATGTATAATGAAGTACTAGTTCACAAAAAACGAGTTTTATTTTCATTTTTGATAACTACTCGTGCAAATTCATAGATTTCATTCTATAATGGTAGGGAAGAATCAATTTTATCTGGAGGCGTAAAAAATGAAGCAACTCGATCAAAATATTGTTCAAGGAATTTTACCAAAACGAAAAAATGAAAGTTGTAAAACAAACTACGGACGTGTCCTCTTAATCGGTGGGAATGAAGAGATGGGTGGTGCAATTATTATCGCTGCCAGCGCTACTGTCTACAGTGGAGCCGGTCTTGTGACAGTTGCTACTCATCCAACAAATCACACCGCTCTTCATGCACGACTGCCAGAAGCAATGGTGATAGATGTTTACAACACTGAAAAACTAATTATGCAAATTCAAAAAGCAGATGTTGTCGTGATTGGTCCTGGTTTAGGCGTCAGTAAAAAATCACTAGAAATCCTAACGACTACCTTAGAAAATATCAATAAAACTCAACAATTTATTATTGATGGCTCAGCAATTACTTTAATGTCACAGGAACAATTAAAAACACCAAATACAAAAGCAATCTATACACCACATTTAAAAGAGTGGCAACGTCTAACCAAATTAAAACCGGAAGAACAAACAAAAGATTTAAACAATCATTATCGAAAACAATTAAACGCTACTGTTGTATTGAAAAAACATCACTCAGAAATTTATTTTGAAGATGAAGTTTGGCAAAATATCGCTGGTAATCCAGCAATGGCAACAGGTGGTATGGGCGATACTCTAGCTGGAATGCTAGCTGGTTTCTTGGCTCAATTTCCAAATCGTAAAACAGCTATTTTAGCAGCTGTTTTCTTGCATAGTTATATTGGCGATCAATTAGCTAAAAATCAATACGTAACACTTCCAACCCAAATTATTGAGTTAATACCTAAAACAATGAAAGACTTTGCTACTAAATTTGATTTTTAACTAAATGAACTCTAAATCAGACCAACTATTTTCTATAAATAGTTGGTCTTTTTTTTATAAATCTATACTTAACACCAATTTTAATAACGTTTAATTTTTTATTTACAAAAAGCATTTACAAACATACGTTCTCGTGATATTCTATATATATAGTTTAATAATTTTATTGTCTATTATTAGTAAAACTATAAAATCAACTAAAGTGAGGTATTTCAAATGAGTCAACGAATTGATTATTATAAGGTTGCCCCAGATGCAATCAAGATTATGATGAATATGGAAGGATACTTAGGAAAACATGTTACATTAGATAAAAAACTAATGGAGCTTGTAAAAATTCGAGTATCACAAATCAACGGTTGCGCCTTTTGTCTAATGATGCATACTGCTGAAACACGTAAATTAGGCGAAACGGAACAAAGAATTTATGGCTTAAATGCGTGGAAAGAATGTCTTTTCTATTCAGAACAAGAACGTGCTGCCTTAGCATTGGCAGAGGCCTTAACGCAAGTATCCATGCATGAAATCTCTGACAATTTATACGAAGCCACTCGCAACCATTTTGATGAAAAAGAATACACAGATTTAATCTTCCTCATTACCCAAATCAACTCTTGGAATCGAATCGCGATTTCTATGGGTGTGCAAGTCGGTAACTAAAATTTAAGAGCCTAATCAACAGTTTCTGTTGATTAGGCTCACATTCTATTTATATTCAGTCAAAAGTTCCAGTTCAGCTTCTGTCAGTGGACGATACTCTCCCAAAGCTAATTGTTCATCTAACTTTAGTGGGCCCATTGACAAACGTTTTAAGTAGATAACCTTCTGTTCGACTGCTTCAAACATCCGTTTTACTTGATGGAATTTCCCTTCATGAATCGTGATTTTAATTTCAGATTGCTGTTGTGCATCATCAACTTCAATAATTTCTAATTCTGCTGGTTGACAATTAAAGCCATCCTTTAATATAATTCCCATCTTAAATCGATCTTGCTGTTCCTTTGTCACAATTCCTGAAATTGTCGCTTGATAACATTTATCTACATGTTTTTTAGGGGACAATAAATTATGTGCTAGCGTACCATCATTCGTAATCAATAACAGGCCTTCCGTATCTTTATCCAACCGACCTACTGGGAATGGACCAACTAACTGCTCTTCAGGTTGTAACAATTCAATTACTGTTTGGCTCACATTATCAATCGTTGCACTTACAACACCTTGAGGCTTATGCATCATCAGATAAATAAATTCCTGATACTTTACAGCTTCACCTCTAACATAAACCGTATCTACATCTGGTTTTACTTGTTGTTTTCCATCTTTAGCAATTGTATCGCCAATCATTACTTGCTTACCCTTAATTAAGCCTTTGACACCCTTTCTTGTACCAAAGCCTGTATGGGCCAAAAATTTATCTAAACGCATTTTACTTAGCTCCTCCGTCACAAGTATCATTTTCTTTTTATTTATAAACTAACTACTAGTAAGATTCTATTTTGCATTTAATTCTCACTATAAAAAACTAGCAAGCGTCTTTCAAATACTCACTAGTTTATTGCTCTTTATTTAATTCGTAATCTTCTTCTTAATCCTGCCACTCTAGCTCCAATCAAACGATCCGCTAAGCGGGTTTTTAAAGCTAAATAAATATACGTATATCCGCCGAAAACTGCTGAAACAACTGTTACAACTAAAGCTAATTCACGACTTTTTGGTGGAATTACTAGATAACAGGCTTCACGAACTATAATAGTCGCTACAGCCATAATCAACGTCATTAAACTAATTAATACAATTCGTTTTAAAACAAACCTGACATTAAAGCGAGTCAACCTACGCAATGTCCATGCCAACATTAGTGACGTTACACAAAAGCCAAAAATAGTTGCATACAAGGCTCCCTGTGCTTGGAATAATTTAACTAAAGGATATTGAACAATTCCCTTTACAGCCACACCAATAACTAAAGCAAAAATAGCATAACGATTTTGATTCATTGCTTGTAAAATCGCCGATAAAACTGTAAATAATCCTAAAACAATACTCATATAGCAAGAAATTTGTAAAATCATTGTTCCTAAGTCACTGTGCTGATAGAACACGGTATAGAGAGGTTCCGCAACAGCCGCCATTCCAATCGCTGCTGGAAACATAACAAAACAAAACAACTGAATATTTGTAGATACTTGCTTACGAACATCTTTAATTAAGTTTTTTGTAAATGCTTCAGTAATTAAGGGTATCGCTGTAACAGCCATCGAAACTGCAATGGAAATCGTAATCATAATCAACTTATTCGCATTAAAAGCAAACACTGCAAATAATTCCCGTGCCATAATTTGAGTACTATTGGATGTACTCAAGACAATTTTTTCAAAAGTATATTGATCAATCAATTGAAAAAATGTAATTCCTGAACCAATAATCACAAAAGGAATCGCTTCTTTAATCATTTCTATTAGGATTTGATTCGTTGACACGTTGACTTGATCTAAGCTATTTGCAGCTAAAAGATCTAAGCGCGGTTTTTGTTTTAGCCAATAATAGCCTAACGCTAGTAAACTAAAGATAGCTCCGATAAAGGCGGCAAAGGTGGAAGCTGTTACTGCCGTTACCATTTTTCCATTAAAGACTTGCATTATCAAATACACTGCAGCTAACATAAAAATAATTCTTGCAATTTGTTCGATTAGCTGTGAAATCGCTGATGGTGCCATCTCTTGGTATCCTTGAAAGAAACCTCTAATTAAGCTCATTCCAGGAATGACTAACAATGCCCAACTCAGAGAACGTATGACTTGAATCTGATCAGCTTCACCAACACCAATAACCGGAGCAAATAAATACATAATTAAAAAGAAAATGACCCCCGTGACAATCATCAAGCCCATACCCTTTTTAAAAAGTTTCCGCCCTGTATTGTACTCACCTAAGGCATTATAATAAGAAACTTGTTTCGCAATCGCCGATGGTACACCTGCTGTAGCAATCGTTAAAAATAACGCATAAGGAGTATATCCTAATGCATACAAACCATTGGCCGCTTTAGCAGTTGCGCCGCCACCCATCCAAGCCATCCATGGAATAATATAAATAGCACCTAAAACTCTTGAAAAAATACTTCCCGCAGTCATCCATGCTGAACCACGAATCATTTTCTCTTGGGCACTCTTTTCTTCAACTACTGCTTCTTCTATGTTGATTGGAGCATTTGGCATTCTATTTAAACCTACCCTCGTTATATATTGTCTTTCTCTATTTTACTTGTTAATCGAAAGGGTTGCAATCCATTCTAGAAGATTTCATCAGACATTTAAGAAAAATTTAAAAGAGCATCTGTCTACATTTCAAAATTAACTTGAGTTTAGAATACTTTTGGCTAACTTCATCTATTTTTTCCCTCATTAGAAAGACATTTAATAGTCAATTTCTAATTCTTCCACAAAACTAGCAATTCCAGCAATCATTACTTGAGTTCCAACTGATGATTTTTCAGCTAAAACTCGTACTAAACCCGGGCGTCCCATTTCATTTCCTTGTTCAATAAATAAAGAGACCTTTGTTTCATTTTGGGCAATCTGTTCCAAATAGTAAGCCCCCATGACCCCCGAAGCCGTTCCTGTAACAGGATCTTCCGTCGTACCAGAAAAACTACTAGAAAAATGCCGACCATGTAAATCTACCTGAAAATCATACGTTTCTAATGAAAATGGATGAACTGATGCGTAAGGATTATCTACTAAAATTTCAGAAAACCGATGATTTTTGGGCTTCATTTTTTCAAAACTGCTTAACTTTTTAATTGGAACTAACAATGTCCATACACCTGTACTTCCATAAAGAATCGGATAACGTAAATCCAATTCTTCCATTGTAATTCCAATCGCTTCACACAAATCCTTCACCTCTCCAATAAAAGGTAAAAATCTTGCTGAAGCTTGTTCCATTAATAACTCTTCTGTTTTTTGCTGATAACGAACAGCCAAAACACCTGCTTTAGTTTCCAAATAAAAGAGGTCTTTCTTTTCAATTTTTTGAATAATTCCCCAAACAGCAGCCATCGTTCCATGTCCACATAAATCCATTTCATGACCTGGGGTAAAAAATCTTATACGATAGTCCGTTTCTTTTTCTTGTGGCGGCAATACAAAAGCCGTCTCATTAAATCCAACCTTTTTTGCAATAGTTTGCATCTCTTCAGTAGTTAAATTCTCACCACCAAAAACAACACCAGCTGGATTTCCTTGATTAGCCACTCGACTAAATACTTGATAATGACTTACTTTAATTTTCCCCATCGATTTCCCCCCTATCTTATTATATATCTCACTTTATTTAACAAAAAGTCATTCTACTTTTTAAGAATAGAATGACTTTCTAACAGCATTTTTTACTTGCTACCTTTCGTAAAAAGACGATAACCGGTTAACATAGTCGCAATTAAACATAATCCAAATGATACCATAAACGTAACATGCATGCCATGAACAAATAGCTCTGGCTGTTTGTCCAAATAAGTCGTAACTTTAAAACCTGCCTTAGCACTCATCGCCCAATACAAAATCGTTGTGGCAAATGAAATTCCAAACACCATTCCTAAATTTCGCGCCAAGGAATTCATACTTCCTGCAATTCCTAATTGATTTTTAGGTACCGAAGACATCACAATGGCATTATTAGGCGACTGGAATAAAGCATTAGCTAAGCCCATTAAAGCTGTAATCCCTACAAAAAGGAAAAGATTCGTTTGTCCATCAATAAAAATATACGCCAATTGAACAATTGTCGAAAGCGCCAATCCAGCAAACGTTAAAACTTCTGCGCCAATTTTATCTGACAAGCTTCCACTAATCGGTGCAGCAATAACCATCACCATCGGAAAGACCATTAATAATAATCCCGCATGACTAGGAGATAACGCCAAAGTTCTTTGTAAATAAAAAGGCATCATGACATTAAAGAAAAAATTCGTAATAAAAATCAAAAAAGCACAAAATAAACTAATTGAAAACAAACTATTTTTAAATAAGCTAAAATCTACAAGTGGCAACTTAACTCGCTTTTCAACTCGAATAAAGAAAATAAAACTAACTAAAGCCAATCCAAATAATGATAAAATTAACGGTTTTTCAAAGCCCATTTCTTGCCCCATAAAAATGCCAATAAACAACGATCCAATAAAGACTGCAAATGTGAAAAATCCTTGATAATCAATTTTTGTCTTTCTAAAATGTAAATCTGGCGGCAAAACGCGCATGCCTAAAACAATCGTGATTAACCCAACTGGAACATTGATTAAGAATATCGATGACCAACCTAAATGAGCTAATAAAACACCACCGATACCTGGTCCCGCAATACTTCCTAACGAAACAAAAGAGCCCATCAATCCAAGAGCTTTTCCTCGTTCTTTAATCGGAAAAATTTCTGTAATAATGCCATAATTGGCTGCCATCGTCATACTTGCACCTAATGCTTGAATCACTCGAGCAAATAATAAGAAAGCTAAATTAAATTCAAGACCACACAAAAGTGAACCAAGAACAAAGATAAACGTGCCCCAGCGAAAAACGCGAATTTTTCCAATTGAGTCAGCGATTTTCCCAAATAATAAAATTAAAATACAAATCGTAATTAAGTAAACTGATACAATCCATTCTGATTGATTCATCGGTACATTTAATCGCTCTGAAATAACAGGAATTGCAATATTTACAATACTTCCATCCAAAGTAGACATAAAGGTAAACAGTCCAACAGCCACTAAAATCAGCCATTTATTTTTTTGTACTTTAGGATCCATTTGATAGCTTTTTACAACTTCACCCATCTAATTCCTCCTTCTTAAAACTATTTATTATTATACCATCATTTAAATTAAAATTTACTACATTCATTCAAGAACTTCTTTTTTATTCAGGAAAAAATAAAAACAGTTTATTCTAACCAAATTTAGTTAGATAAACTGTCCTTAAATTAGAACTACTTACTCATTAATTTCCACAAATTTCAATGAATAACTGCCATTTGTTTGAATAATACTAACGACTAACTCGTACAAATCAACCGCATCATTTAAATTCATTAACTCAACTGGTGAATGAGAATAACGTCGCGGCACACACAAGGTTGCTGTCGGAATCCCACTTCCAGTAACAGCTAATTTAGCTGCATCAGTTGTATAAGCACCACTAAGAATTGTACATTTTTGTAAGGAAACATTTATTTTTTTAGCCTGTGCTTCAACCAAACGACGAACTGCCGGATGAACAAAACTAAAGAAAACTGGATGGGCACCATCTGCAATCGGGAACCCTGGTCCTTGTCCAAGACGAATAGGCAATTCTTTTTCTGTGTTGATTTCTGGAGTATCACCAGCTGGAATTGTATCTAAAACTAAAGCATAATCTGTTGGATGAGCATGTCCCGCCGTTGCTGCTCCATACAAACCCGCTTCTTCTCGAACTGAAAAAATTGCTTTTAGTGTTCCATTAAAATCAGTTTTTTTCAAATTTTTGATTAATTCAATCAAAATACCACAATTGATCCGATCATCCACTGCCTTCGTCGCAATAAAGTCAGGATCACTCATTTCCATAAATTCACTTTGCCAAATAATTTGGTCGCCAATTGTTATTCCCAGATCTTCTACTGCTTTGCGATTCGGCAAAGCTAAATCTATATAGCAATCAGTAATAGAAGGAACACGGCTAGCTTCTGCAGGTGTTTGCAAATGTCCTGGTTTCGTTCCAATAATGCCTGGAATATTTTGTTTTCCAACAGATACTTTACGACCTAACAACAAATTATCCGGTACACCACCAACTTTATCAACTAATAAAAAACCATCTTCGAGAATACTCTTGACCACTAAACCGACTTCATCCATATGAGCCATCAACATTAAACTAGGTCCAGCCTGTTCCCCAACCTTAGTTGTAATAATATTGCCATTACAGTCGATTTCGATTGAGTCTATATACGGTTTCACTTCACGATAAATAAAACGAATTAGATTTTCTTCTTGTCCCGAGCCACCATTTAATTGACTAAGTATTTTTAAATTCTCACGTAATTTTTCTTTAATTGTTACTGGCATATTTATTCCACTCCTTTTAATTTTTGCATCTCTAATTGACTAACTTTCCAAGGATTTCCAACTAAAATTGGTCCATGATTTGTCTTAAGCAGTAATTTTCTGCCTTTATTTGTTGCATATTCTTCCAAAGCAAAACTGCCATAGCTTGTTTCCACTTGAATATCGCAATGTACAGGTAACTTTTTCAATTCATTCACTAGATCTCGTGCATTTTTATATGGATATTCATGATTCAAACGTAGAACCATATCTAAGTCACTAGTTTCTTTAATAGTCACTAACCTCGTAGCTAATTCAAAACCTGTACTTCCAGTTGGTCCCCATTTTGTAAACTCCTGATTCATTCTTGGTTCTACTTGCTTTAATGCTTGGATGACTGGCAATTGTTGCCTGCTGAATGGCAAATGCTCCCAGCTACGCTGCCTAACTAAAGCTTCTGGTTGAATGATGTTTTCGTTCATTGCGGATCCCAACTGCAACCATGCACCATATCGCTGACTGCGTTCTACTCCACGAATCCCAACTGGAACCAATTTCATTAATTGTGAAGCAGATAACGTTGTTCCACAAGGTAACTCTCGTTGTCTCCTAACAACTACAAAAGGAAACTTGATTAGAGAATCATCTATCCAGTCTGGAATAGGCGTATCTAGCGAATAAATCAATTGGTTGCCAGGTTTTAGTTGAATTAAATCATGAGGCCGGGTACTTAAGCTTGCTACTCCCATTGCTTATCTACCAACTGGCGAACTTTTATGGTTGCCACTCGCCCAGTTGTTTTAGCAGCTTCTGTCTGGTACCGGTAACTTAGATCCGTTGGAGCATTTTTTGTACTTTCTATAGCCTGCAGAATAATTCCTTGCATCATTTGTTGTTCCTCAATTGTTGGCTTATCTCCATTAATGCCATCTACTAATCGATATAAGGCTCCTAACTTAGCAAAATTTTGAATATCATAAGCCATTGCTGGAACTTTGCTAGTTGCTAATTCTAATTCTTCAACGGAACGATGGGTAATTCGCGCAGCACTTGCTTTAGACATCGCTTGAACATTGATTTTCGCATCATTCAAGGCAATTAAACGGTTCGCTTGTAAACCATGAGCCAAGAATGCTCCTGAAATCGCATTACCTACGATTACACCAATCACTGGATGACCCATTTGGCGAGCTTTAGCGTAAGCAGCCGCACTTGAAGCCAAAGCCAAATGAATCCCAATTAACTCTTCCTTATACCCATAAGCTTGACTAGGTACATCAATAATAGCAACAATTGGACGTTTTTCTACTTGAGTTTGATCTTCTGTGATGATTTGATGCACAATTGTTGCTAGTCCAAAACCTTCAACTAATCCAACTTCGCCATTTCTGACACGTGGCATTGAATTGGATACATTAGGAACTACGGAAATATACGCTACTTTTTGGTTTTCAATAATGCTATTTTTATACAACAATGTTGGATACTCTTGATTAATTGGCCATTTAAGTCCAGTTAATGCAGCAAACCAACTTCCTCCTCGGCTACCTAAAGAAGTTTTTTTATTAGAATCCCCTTCTTGTGCCTCAGGAATCACTACAGCTTTTGATCGCCTATGTTCCTCAATTTGTTTTTGATAGCTTTCGGGTGTCATAGTCTGTGTAAAGTTTAGTTGAGACAATAGATTCAAATAAGTAGCTGCCTTATCTGTTCTTTTTGAGTCTTTTTCTTCATTAATTCCATTGAAGACGGCCTTTTTAATTGCTTCACAATTATCTGCAACCAACTCATCAATTAAATCTGTTGCCAATCGTTGTCTAGCGCCAATAGTACTCCAAATCATTTCTTTATCACTAGCATCAAATTCCATCACACCAGCTTCTTGTTCAATCACTTCAGGTCCATTTAAACCTATTCGGGCTTTTTTTGTTGCAATCAAATGAGACATTAAAGCCGCTGTTATTGACATTCCTCCAAAAGAACCAACTAAACCAGGAATAATTCCAATAACCGGAACATATTTTTTTAAAGCTACAATAACATTGCCAATCTCAGAAATCGACAATAATCCATAATTAGCTTCTTGCAAACGAACTCCGCCAGTATCTAAAATTAGAATCGGATAAATTCTCGTTCCACTTTGATTGTCTTTTAGAACGTTCTCTAAGGCAGCTACAATCTTAGCACCACCCACTTCTCCAATGCCACCACCTTGAAAGGTTCCTTCAATCGAAATCACCAACACTGAGTTACCAGCAAGTTTCCCTTTTAGCAAAACAATTCCATCATCACTTTCAGGAACTATATTTTGCGGTTCAAGATGTGGAGAAATCATTTCATCAAATGGACCCACTAATTCTCTCCCCGTCCCCTGATCCAACAAGGCATATCCTCGCTCTCTAGCACGTAATTCAACAAAGCTATTTTTCATGATTAAGTACCTCCAACGCTTGTGTTAATCGCAAATTCACCACTCCTGGAGTCGCACCAAAATCATTAATTTTAATAGCTGCTGAAACGGGATATCGTTGAAAAAAACGATCAAGAACATTTTGCCAAACTTCTTGGAAACCGTCACTTCCTGTTGTAACAAGTACAGTCGTCTCAGTTCCATCAATGGGGCGCATAATAATTTCTAAATCACCTGATGCCACCACTCCAATATGAATTGGCTGATGAATCTTTTGGTTCGTTTGATATGAAAATGATAATTTTTCCAAAATAGAATTCCTCCTTCTCTAAAGCTAACTCATTTACGTCCCTTCAACTAAAAATAAAATGGCTGCAAATAAATCTGCGCTACCACCAGGTGAAAGGCGGTGCTTGCGGCAATAAGTGTCTAATTGAATAAATGGAAGATTCGGTAAAGGAGCTTGTAAGGCTTGTTTAGCCAAATCTTGAATCTTTATTAAATCTTGCCAAGTTCCTCGATGCAAGATGCACGTATCCTCAACCACTGATACTACTAGTAAAAAAACCGTTAGCTTTTCTATTTCATCTAATCTATCTGCATTTTTGTGCCGTAACGCATAGGCTAAACCTTTTTTCATATGAGGGAAACCTTGCTGTGCCTCCATTAACGCCCCCATTACACCATATTCGGCACTAACTTTTTCTCCATTACTAATAATTTTTTTCATAGGTTGATATCGATCTGGATAACTGGCTAATTCACCAGCTAAACTTAAACTCACCATTGGATTTTCTCTATTTCCATTACTAGCAATAACACTCACCAATAATCCAATTATCCAAATAGCCCCTTTATGAGTATTGACTCCATTGGTAGCCGTCAACATCTTAGCTTCACCTTGACGTCCAATCATAGCAATTTTTTCTCGTAGCTCTTGATTGATAGGATGTTGATGTGATACCTGTGCAATTTCTAAAAAAGTTGAATATAAACTATCAGCAGACTTCATTAATAGCTCTAAATCCATATCTTCATGAGCGCCATTTCCTCGTCCATCCACTAAACCCGGCTTTGGAGTAAACTCAGCTTCTCTTTTTAATGCAGCAACAGCTCGTTGTGCTAATTGGTTAGCTTTTAATGAGCTATCATTTGGAGCAAAAGTCGCTAGTTCCATTACGACCAACTCCTGAATTTAGCAGGTGGCTGATACAAACCATCTGACCATTCAACTAAGTCATCGATCGTTTGGGCAGCTAATAAAGAGCGCTTCGCTTCACCACGAGCAACGCCTATATCTTCCGGTAAGGCGACAATTCCTCGACTTCTCAATGCATTTAATTGAGCTACATTGCTTCGTAATCCAATTGGAGTAACGCCTGCAATCGCTGAAATAGCTTGTTTCCGCTCCTCCATACTTGACGTCTTGTACAAATACGCAATTCCTTCTTCTGTAACAATATGCGATGTATCTTCACTGTAAATCATTACAGGTACATTAGCCAACTCAGCCTCTTGTTGAACTTTCAGCGCATCTAACGAATCAACAAAGACTGGCTTCTTATTTGAACCATACGTTTCTACCATTTGTACAACTAACTTACGTCCTTTTGCCATAGGATCCGTTTGATCTTTCAAATCCAGCCAAGCAGGCGTTGCGTGTCTGCGTCCACCTGGATTATGCCCCATGTTCGGTGCTCCGCCAAATCCTGATAAACGTCCATTCGTAACCGTAGATGAATTCCCAAACTGATCAATTTGCAAAGTAGATCCAATAAACATATCAATCGCATACTGACCTGCTACTTGGCTCAAAGCTCGATTAGAACGCATACTTCCATCTGCTCCTACAAAGAAAATATCTGGTCGAGCCGATATATAGCGCTCCATCCCAACTTCTCCACCAAAACTATGAATGCTTTCAACCCACCCACTTTCAATTGCCGGAATCATAGTAGGATGCGGATTTAATGTCCAATTTTTTGCAATCTTCCCTCTTAAACCTAACTGTTCACCATAAGTTGGTAGCAATAGTTCAATTGCTGCTGTATTATAGCCGATGCCATGATTGAGGGATTGAACTTGATGCTTTTGATAAATCCCTTTAATCGCCATCATTCCCATTAGAATTTGTAACTCAGTTATATTTTGTGGGTCCCGAGTAAATAAAGCTTCTAATTGGTAGGGTTTATCCGCTTGCACGACAACATCAACCCACGATGCTGGAATATCTACTCGTGGCAGCTCCGCTACAATCTCGTTGACCTGAACAATTACAATTCCATCTTTAAAGGCTGCTGCTTCAACAATAGTAGGTGTTTCCTCCGTATTAAAACCTGTATATAAATTCCCTTGATAATCTGCTTTATCTGCAGCAACTAGCGCAATATCAGGAATTAGATCCACAAATAAACGCCCATATAATTCCAAATACGTATGAATATCACCTATTTTTAATTGCCCATCCGCTAACATCTGAGACACACGTAAACTTTGAGAACCAGCATAAGAAAAATCAATTTTTTCAGCAATTCCCTTTTCAAATATATCTAAATGCTCTGGACGAGAGATACTAGACATAATCATATGGAGATTTGCTACTCTAGAGGGGTTAACTTGCAGTAAACTTTGCGAAAGAAAGCTAGCCTGCTTTTGATTATCTCCTTCTAAAATAACCTTTGAACCAGAATCAATTAATTCTTCTAACACTTGAATAATATCTTCGGTTGCAACAAATTTACTGCCTTTCTCTAGACGAAATTTTGCGATTTTTGCTAGCTTTTCATTTTTTTTATCTCGATTTTGTGTCCATGAACGCTGTATTTTAGTCATTTTCTTGCTCCTTCCATTTCGTTAATAAATAACTCGTTCCTTCCAATCCTAATCGATCCATCGAGATCCACCGAACATTCGATTCACTTGTTTCCCCTAACTTAGTCAAGGTCTGTCCAGGCGGCAGCTCAACTTTTACTTGTGGACCATACCCATGTTCCTTTGAAGCTTGCATCATTTCCGACCATTTTACGGGATACACAATATTTTGAACCAAATCCTCCGCTACTAAGTGCGCTTGACGGACTCCTCTGCCAGTATGATTGGCTAAATATAAACAATTTGGGTCCTTTATAGTTATTTTTTTTATCTCTTTTAATAACTCATCAGCAACCTCTTGCATTAATGGACAATGAGAGGGAACCGGAACGTTTAATCGAATGGCTTTGGCGGCCCCATTAGCTTTAGCTAACGCTAAAACCGCATCAATCGCAGGTAAATAACCTGATAAGGCAATTTGTTGTGGTGCATTCTGATTAGATAGATAAACGGGCATCTTCAATGAATGTATTTGTTGAACTAAAGGGCTTAACTCTTCTTGGAACAAGCCCGTAACGACTCCCATCCCATAATCTTGTGGGTATGCTTGTGCCATTAAAGTAGCGCGTTGATAAACAATTAAAATAGCCGCCTCTAATGAAATAGCCTCAGCTAAAACAGCTCCACTAAATGCCCCAATCGAATGTCCAGCTACTTGTTTTGGATGAAATCCTGCTGCTTTTAACTGACGCCCATAATGCGTTTCAATACTTAATAAAGCTAATTGAATTCCAACAATTGAGTGATACGTATCCTCTGTATCTTGCAGTTGAAAGCCTGTTAAATCAGCAACCAAATCAAGCTGCTGCTTCGGTAGTTGTTGAAGCATTCCTTTATACTGACTGCCTTGCCCTGGAAAGGTAAAAGTCAATTCCATCTGCTCACCTCATTTCGCTCCATTGTCTTCACTGTTTATTTTAGCCTTTTTTTGTTACAATGAACAATATAAATAAACCATTCATTCATAACTAAATGGTTATAAGGAGTTAATCCCATGAACTTACTTCAACTTACCTATTTTCAAACAGCTGCAAATTTTGAAAACATGACAAAAGCTGCTGCTGCATTGTTTATTTCTCAGCCTGCATTAAGTAAAGCAATTGCCCAATTAGAAGCTGAATTGGATGTAAAATTATTTGATCGTCAAGGACGAACCATACAATTAAATAAATTTGGCTATGTCTTTTTAAGTTATTTAAATGAAAGCCTCAACTCACTGGAACAAGGAAAACAAGCCATTTTAGAATTAAAGCAACAAGAAACCAACAGCATCTCTTTATACATGCCCGTCGGTTCTCCTGCTTTACCTAACCTTGTTCAGATTTTTAAGCAGAATCATCCTGAAGTCCGTCTTAATTTAATGCAGCACAATCATGATGGCTTATTGAACTATGATTTTGCTATTACAACCGAGCCACAACCCAATGACGAAAAGCTCTTTTTATTATCTGAAGAATTCTATTTAGGCGTTCCAATTAACCATCATCTAAGTGCAAAAAAAATTATTCAACTAAAAGAACTAACCAATGAAGAATTTATCGGTCTAACAACTGCAAAGGCATTGCGACGAACTGTCGATACCTATTTCAAGGAAAATGAGTTTAAAGGACACTATATTTATGAAAGTGATGATCCCGCAACGGTTAGAGGGCTTATCGAAGCTGGCTTAGGCATCGGAATTATTCCTTCCATTCTTTGGCAAACCTTGCATACAGACAAAATTCGTTTATTGCATTTTTCAGAAACCCCTCCTCATCGAACTATTTATTTATGTTGGCCTAAAGAGTTAGAGATGACTGGCATCAATCGAATAATTATCAATGAAATAAAAAGCTTCTTTAGTGGGTTAGAACGAACAAAACTATCTATTTATTAAAAATAGCGTGAAACATAACTATTTCCTAGTTATATTTCACGCTATTTCGATATTCCTAAGTTGAGAAAAAAATAGTTGATTCCTTTAACAATAAGTATCGCTACTTTTTCCTTCTCCTCTTTGATTTAGTTAAATTTTCCATCTGCAATTCGTGTGACTAATATACGCATACCGTGATAAATAAACGGTACTGTAACAATTAAAGGAAGTCCGAAAAGTAGAATTTGTGGATTAAAAAGACTGACTAATGAGAATAGATTTCCAAAGAAAATAAACGCGATTAAAAATAAGGTAACTAAACTACCAATCATCACCATAATTTTACGATCAAATGGTCGTGAAACATAACTTAAGGCAATAAAACAAACTGTTCCAGCTAATAAAACACTTAACGTTGAAGAAATTGAAAAATCTAAATTAAACCAACGAGCCAACCCTAAAATAATGAGTGTGTAAATCACAACCGTTAATCCTGCAGAAAAAGCCGGTTTTAGTACATTTTTCAAAAATCCACCTTTAATCTGACTATAATTCGGTCGTAAGGCTAAGAAAAAGGAAGGAATTCCAACAGTTAGTGAGCTAATTGGACTCAACTGGATTGGCTCAAATGGATAAGCAGTCTGTACAAAGATAAAGATTGCTGCCAAAATTGCTGAATAAACGGTTTTCGTTAAATACAACGAAGCTACCCGCTGAATATTATTTACTACTCTACGTCCCTCCATTACGACACCAACCATTGAATCAAAATTAGAGTCTAGTAGGACAAAATCAGATACGCCTTTAGCTGCATCACTACCCTCAGCCATAGCAATACTACAATCTGCTTCTTTTAAAGCTAAAATATCATTAACACCATCACCTGTCATGCCAACTGTATGTCCAGCTTTTTTCATAGCTTGAATTAATTCTCGTTTTTGTACTGGGCTTACTCGACCAAAAACTGTATACTTTTGTGCAATCTCTGTTAAATCTTCCCCCGCTACTAATTTACTCATGTCAATAAAGCGTTCGCCATCCTTGACGCCTGCGCGTTGAGCAATATGAGAAACTGTTTGAGGGTTATCCCCTGAGATAATTCGGACCTCGACTCCTTGTTGCGCGAAATAAGCTAATGTTGCTGGCGCCTCTGGTCGAATTGTATCCTCCATAATAACCAATCCAATGAACGTTAAATCAGCAGGAACTCCTTGACTACTAACTTCCTCACTACTTTTAGCAAATACTAAAATCCGCTCACCATCTAAACTAGCTTGATTTATTTTTTGTTGTACTTCTGATGGCAATTCTGTAAATAAATACTCTGGAGCTCCCATCATATAAGAGCCTTGATTTTCAAATGTTGCCCCACTCCATTTACGAATAGATGAAAATGGCACTGCCCGCGTCAAATTCCATTGGAAATTATTAGTTACGGCTTGTTTTAAGGCTAAACTAGTAGAATTATCATCTTGTAACCCCTCAACTAAAGCGCTAATGACTTCTTCTAACTGAGCCTTTTTTATAGCCCCATAAGGCATTATTTCCTTAACTTTTAAATTTCCATCTGTAATCGTTCCGGTTTTATCTAAACAAAGCAAATCAACACGAGCCAATGTTTCAATTGAACCCATCGTTTTCACTAAAACATTCCGCTTCGTCAAATTAATAACACCCACCGCTAACGCAATTGACGTAATTAAGATTAAACCTTCTGGAATCATCCCAATAATTGCTGCGGATGTTCCTAGAATCGTTTGTTTAAGCGTCGCTGTTCCTCCCATATAATTCGAGAAGAATAGCAATCCTCCGATTGGAATAATCGCAAAGGTTAGTCCTTTAATGATTTTTCGCAACGTTCTAACTAATTCGCTATAAATTGCTTTTCCAGTTTTCGCTTCTAAAGCAATTTTAGCTGAATAACTTTCAGTTCCAACCTTCGTTGCTTGCACATGAGCATTTCCGCTGACAACATAACTACCAGATAATACTTCTGAACCAACTGTTTTATATACTGGATCTGATTCCCCAGTTAGTTGAGATTCATCTAATTCCAAACCTTCTGTATTAATGACGATGCCATCGACGCAAAGTTGCTCACCACGACGAATCAACATTAAATCATCCTTCACTAATTCCGATTGGCCCACTTGAATTTGAACTCCATCACGAATCACTTGAACTTTTGCTTGATTTAATAAACTTAACTTATCAATATTGTGCTTTGCACGAATTTCTTGCACAATTCCAATCACTGTATTTGTAATAATCACACCTAAAAACAGCAAATTTTTGTAGCTGCCTGTATAGACGATAAATCCTGCAATAATCAAATTAATTAAATTAAACAACGTACAAATATTCTCAAAGAAAATTCGTTTAAAACTTCTAGTCATTGGTGGTAAACTTTTGTTACCCTCTCCCCGTTGACGGCGTTGTTCAACTTCACTTTGCGACAGTCCTTTATTTTTAACCTTCACTTCCATAATAATCAACTGTCCCCCTATCTGATAAATGCCTCTGATGACACTTACTTCTCTCAAAAAATCTCATTTACCTCTTTAACAATACCACTTTTTGTTTAAAGAATTCTATAATTTTTACTTATGATTCCATATACAATAATGAACAAAATTTAGTCACTACGTTTTTATAGCTAATTTTATAACCTTCAATCATTTCCCTATTCTAGCTGATTTTTCAAAAAAGAACTATCGGTCAAAAGAATGAGTTTTTTCTCAGCCTCTTAAACACTTAAAATTAGACAGAACCTTTCCCCTTCTAGTATACTTAAATGGTAATGAAATAAGCAGATGGAGCGTGAAAAAATGAGTAACAATGTAATTATTATGAATTTTGATTCCGAAAGTAAATCTTATCAAGCTTTTTCAGAGATTAAAAAGTTACATGTAGAAAAGAAAATTAAAGGCGAACAAATGGCTATTTTAGTCCATCAACCCAATCATCAATTAGAGCCAAAAGAATTTATTGACTTCAATGGTCCTGATAAAAATATGAAAGGCGGCTTAATTGGCATGTTAGTGGGAGTTTTAGCCGGTCCATTAGGTGTACTACTAGGTTGGTTCACTGGAAGTATTATTGGTTCTGTTCAAGACGCTAAAGAAGTCAAGGAAGCTATGTCTGTATTTGAAGAAACTGTAGATATGATTCACGAGGGCGATACTGGTTTGATTTTGATTGCTGATGAAGAGGATAATCGCTTTATCAATGAGTTAGTCTTCCAAAAATTAGAAGGTCGTATTACACGTCTCACTGTTGAAGATGTTGAAAAAGAAATTGAAATTGCTAAAGAAACTCAAGAAACTGTTGAAGACCATGCAAAGAAAAGCTGGTTTGATCGTAAATAAAACCAAAAACTTCAAATTAGCATACTTGGCTAATTTGACTCTGTAATAAAAAAGGGCTGATTGAATCATAAAATGATTCAACCAGCCCTTTTCACTTTAACTCATCAGACCATATTGGCAAAGAGCTTTTTCTTTATTAATTGGCAACAATATTGACTAATTTACCAGGTACTGCAATGACTTTACGAACTGTTTTGCCAGCAATTGCTTCTTTCACTGCTGCATCATTCATAGCAATATCTTCCATATCATCTTTGCTAATGTCTTTTGGTACCAAAGCTTTAGCTTTTAGTTTGCCATTTACTTGGAAAATCACTTCAACTTCATCTTCTACTAAGAAACTTTCTTCATGAGTTGGCCAGCTAACATAACTAACCCCACCTTCATGTCCTAGTTTTTCCCAGATTTCTTCTGTCATATGTGGAGCAATCGGTGCTAACAATTGAATTAGACCAGCCACATAATCTACAGGTAGTGCATCTGCTTTATAAGCTTCATTTACAAAAACCATCATTTGCGAAATAGCTGTATTAAAATGCAAACTTTGATAATCATCTGTAACTTTTTTAACCGTTTGATGATAAACACGATCTAATGAACCATCATTAATTGTTGTAATGCGATCACGTAATTTGCCATCTTCATCAACAATCAAACGCCATACACGATCTAAGAATTTACGACTGCCTTCAAGACCATTTTCGCTCCATGCAATTGCTGAATCCAAAGGTCCCATAAACATTTCATACATTCTAAGTGTATCTGCACCATATTTTTCAACAACATCATCAGGATTGACTACATTGCCTTTTGATTTAGACATTTTTTCATTGTTTTCACCAAGAATCATACCTTGATTGTACAATTTTTGGAATGGTTCTTTTGTTGGAACTACGCCGATATCATACAAGAATTTATGCCAGAAACGGGCGTACAATAAATGCAAGACCGCATGTTCTGCTCCACCGATATAGATATCAACAGGCAGCCATTTTTCTAGTTTTTCTTTGCTAGCAATTTCATTTTTGTTATGTGGATCAACAAAACGTACAAAGTACCATGAGCTACCAGCCCATTGTGGCATCGTATTTGTTTCACGACGACCTTTTAGTCCCGTTTTAGGATCAACAACGTTTACCCAATCAGCAATATTAGCCAATGGTGATTCACCTGTTCCACTTGGTTTGATTTCATCTGTTTTTGGCAACAATAATGGCAACTCAGCTTCTGGAATCGTTGTTGTAGTCCCATCTTCCCAATGAATAACAGGAATTGGTTCACCCCAATAACGCTGACGAGAGAACAACCAATCACGTAAACGGTAAGTGACTTCTTTCTTCCCAAAGCCTTTTTCTTCTAGCCATTCGTTCATCTTAGCAATCGCTGCTGTTTTTGTATCAATTCCATCTAGGAAACCAGAGTTAAAGTAAACTCCTTCACCTGTATAGACTTCTTTTGTGATATCTCCACCTTCAATGACTGGTGTAATTGGCAAATCAAATGTCTCAGCAAATTCATAATCCCGTCCATCATGAGCTGGAACAGCCATTACTGCACCCGTTCCATATGTCGAAAGAACATAATCAGCAATCCAGATGGGCATTTCTTGACCATTTACAGGATTAATTGCGTAAGCACCTGTGAAAACACCAGTCTTTGTTTTAGCCAAATCAGTTCGATCCAAATCAGTCTTCAAACTAACTTCTTGGATATAGGCATCAACTGCAGCTTTTTGTTCTGGAGTTGTAATTTCAGTCACCAATTCTAATTCTGGTGCAAGTACTGCAAAAGTCGTTCCAAATAATGTATCTGGACGTGTTGTAAAGACTGTAAACTCTTTATCTGTATCTTTAATTTTAAATGTAACATTTGCTCCAACAGATTTTCCAATCCAATTGCGTTGCATTTCTTTAATGCTTTCTGGCCAATCTACCGTTTCAAGATCATCAATCAAACGCTCAGCATAGGCTGTGATTCTTAACATCCACTGTTTCATTGGTTTACGGAAAACAGGGAATCCACCACGTTCACTTTTACCATCAATGACTTCTTCATTCGCCAAAACTGTTCCCAATGCTGGACACCAGTTTACAGCTACTTCCGCTTCATAAGCCAAATCATGCTCATATAATTTAGTGAAAATCCATTGCGTCCATTTATAATAATGTGGATCTGTTGTATTAATTTCACGATTCCAATCATAGCTAAAACCAAGTGCATTGATTTGACGACGGAAATTCTCAATATTGTGTTTAGTAAATTCAGCAGGATCGTTTCCTGTATCAAGTGCATATTGCTCAGCTGGTAAGCCAAAAGCATCCCACCCCATTGGATGAAGAACATTGTATCCTTGCGAACGTTTCATACGAGCTAAAATATCTGTTGCTGTATACCCTTCTGGATGCCCAACATGTAGACCTTGACCAGACGGATAAGGAAACATATCTAAAGCATAAAAGTTCTCCTTGTTTGGATCTTCTGTTGTGTTAAACGTATGATTTTTTGCCCAATACTTTTGCCATTTTTTTTCAATCGTCTTGTGATTATAACTCATGATGTACTTCCTCTCTTCTTTCATAATTTCAGTCAAAATAAAAAATCGTCCTATGAATACTAAATAAAACGCTAAGCATTTTTAGTATTCATAGGACGAATGAACTATTAAAATTCGTGGTACCACCTATATTTTCCATAGAAATAGCATAAAGCTGCCTTCTATAGACTCCTCATACCTTTAACGCAGGCGCTACGTTTTTGTCTATTACTAATGACTTCTTAGGTTCAACAAAACGACTATTTAGGCGAGTTCATTATTCCTCTCTATGCATTTTCACCACCCATGCACTCTCTACGAAAGATTCCTAACTACTATTCCTAATCACTGTCTTTTTCTGATAATGAATTCATTTTAACAAATATTCCAGGCTGTTGCAAGTCATGAATTCCAATACTACATAAGAACGTCAATAAAAAGAACCAACACCTTCCTTCTGATAAATATTCGTTCCAAAACATTCATTTTCTGCTGTATCATAAGCAACAACATAAATTTGGCTATCTTGAGTAAGTCCATATTTTTTTAAATTGGTAAAATCAAAATAAGCCCCTGTTAATTTGGTATCTTCAGGAATAAATTGACCCTCAATCATCATACGAACTTTTGTAACCTCTTTACAAATCTGCCTCGATACGTTTCACTAACAGCAAGGTACATCGTTGGATTGTACTACTCATTAAAGACTTTTCCAACTTGCCCAACAATCGTTAGTTTATTATTTTGCATAGGAATAAAATTCAAATCTACTTCATAACATGCTAGAATAAAAGAAAGACTACTTTAAGAAATGAGGCTATTGTAAGCATGGCAAATCGACAATCAGATTTTCGCATTGAAACAGATTCTTTAGGGGATGTTCAAGTCCCACTCGATAAATTATGGGGGGCACAAACAGAGCGAAGTCGCGTTAATTTTAAAATTGGATCTGAAAAAATTCCTACTGCAGTTATTTTGGCATTCGCTCAACTGAAACGTGCAACGGCTATTGTGAATCATAAAAATGGAAACCTTGACACCCAACGTAAAAATGCAATTGTTGCTTCCTGTGATGAAATCCTTACAGGTGAGTATGCCGAGCAATTCCCTCTTGTTACTTGGCAAACCGGTAGCGGCACCCAAAGCAACATGAATCTCAATGAAGTTATTGCACATTTGGCAAATCAAAAATTACTAGAAACCGATTTAACCGTTCATCCTAATGATCATGTGAATATGTCTCAAAGCTCAAATGATACGTTTCCCACTGCAATGAATATTGCTGCCTATGACTCGATCATAAAAAATCTACTTCCTGAATGTAAAAAAATGATTGCCACTTTAGAAGAAAAAGAAGAAAAATATCACGACTTAATTAAGATTGGTCGGACACATTTACAAGATGCAACCCCTTTAACCTTTGCCCAAGAGATTAGCGGTTGGAAGATAATGTTGCAAAAAGGCTTGAATTTCATTGAAGACAGTAGCCAGAATATCTTAGAATTAGCAATCGGTGGTACGGCTGTTGGAACTGGTCTAAACGCTCCCCTAAATTTTGGTGAAGATGTAGCCTACGAATTAAGTATAGCAACTGGACATCCTTTCATAAGTGCGCCGAATAAATTTTATGCCTTAACTAGTCATTCTGACCTAAGCTACACTCATGGAGCTATTCGTAGTCTAGCTAGTGATTTAATGAAAATAGCCAATGATATTCGCTGGTTAGCAAGCGGACCTCGTAGTGGAATTGGGGAAATTACGTTGCCAGCCAATGAACCCGGCAGTTCTATTATGCCTGGAAAAGTCAATCCTACCCAAGCTGAAGCGTTAACAATGGTAGTCGCTCAGGTGATGGGAAATGACGTGACTATCACTGTTGCTGCAAGCCAAGGAAATTTTGAATTAAACGTCTATAAACCGGTAATTATCCTGAATTTTCTACAATCAGTCACCCTTCTAAGTGATGCCATGCGTTCATTTAGAGTTCACTGCTTAGTTGGTTTAGAGGCTAACCAAGAAGCAATGTCTGAATTAGTTAAACGTTCTTTAATGTTGGTCACTGCTTTAAGCCCACATATTGGCTATGAAAAAAGTGCCACAATTGCTAAAAAAGCCTTAGCTGAAAATTTAACCTTAAAAGAAGCAGCTTTAGCATTAAAATACGTTAGTGATACTGAATTTGATTTATGGGTGGATACTAGCAAAATGGTTCATCCTTAATAAAAAGTGTCTATTTCCTCAATTCCTTAGGAAATAGACACTTTTTTAATTAGACTGTTTCATTTTTCAAATAATCTTTCAGCCAATTTTTTCCTTCAACAATTCTAGTTACTAGCATCGCTGCTGTTGTGTTTCCTGATGAATTTAATAACGTTGCAGGTATATCAATAATCGTACTAATAATAACAATAACTGGGACAGCCTCTAACGGAAATCCAAATACATTCACAATCAACATTTCTGCAATCATTCCACCACCAGGAATTGCTCCCATGACCGCACCAACTAAAAAGGCTCCTAAAATAACGCTAACCATCGCAGACGGTGTCGTTAAATCTTTTCCAAAAATACCAAATAAAAAGGCTATTTTTAGTACACCACCAACAACCGACCCATCCTTATGAGTATTCGCCCCCAAAGGAATCACCGTTTCAGCAATATCTGAAGTTACGCCCATTTTCTTAGAGTATTCTAAATTTACTGGAATACATGCCGCACTAGAGCAGGTAGCAATTGCCGTAATTGATGGTGTCGCAATATTACGCCAATAGATTTTCACTCCGTCTTTCCCACCAGCAATAAATGCATAGAGTGAAAAGAAGAAAATATAGTAAAAAATCGTAATAATAATATACAAAATCAGACTTCGAGCATAGCCCCCTAAAATCTTTGAACCTAAGGAACCAATTACGCTAGCAAAATAACATCCTAATCCAATGGGTGCATAATACATAATGATTGAAACCATTTTCATCATCACTTCATTAGCAGAAGTAAGTAATTTTGCAACTGGTGCACCAGCCTCCTTGGCCATCGATGTTGAGACACCAACTAATATAGAAAAAACAATTAGTTGCAACATATTGGATTTAGATAACAATAAATGAAAATCAGATACAGTTAAAGTATTCACAATTCGTTCTAAAAATCCCATCTTTTCTGCTGCACCTGTTTCTGGTGCCCCCATCAAAATCTTTACACTTTCGACATCAATTCCATGAATGGGATTAAAAAGAACTACACCGATATACCCGACAATGGCAGCTACTAAAGCTGTCCCAAAGAAAACAAAAAAGGTACTTCCCATAATTTTTCCTAATCGTTTCATTCCACTCATGTTGGCGATTGCAGAAGAAATACTAAAAAAAACTAATGGAACGAGCATCACAAACATCAAATTTAAAAATAAATCTCCTAAAGGTTGCACAACTGTTGCTTTTTCACCAAACACAACACCGCCAATTCCTCCCAGTACTAAGCCACCGATTAATAAAACCGAAGCTTTATATTGTTGCCATATTTTTTTCATCTGTATACTCCTTTGCTTTTTTAAAGCTATCAACTAAAAGTTTTAATTTAATAAAATGAATCTAAAATCCATCTACCTAAGTTTAAATTTTTTCTAAAGAATTACAATACTTTTTTTCAAAATTCACACTATTATTTATTAAATTCTTAAAAAGGAGTATAATACTATTGTTCCTATTAATAGATATCAAACATCCACAATTATACTATTTCATAAGCAAGGAGGTTTTCCATTGAAAATAAAAATCAACCAATTATTCCTAAGATACCAAGAATTTTTACGCTACTTTTTTGGGGGTATGATTGCCACTGCCCTTAATATTGGACTTTATAAGACTTTACTAGCCATCTTGCCACTCCATTACTTAATCATCAATTTTATCGTTTGGTTGATTACAGTTTTATTTGGTTACTATACAAATCGACGCTTCGTCTTTAAAAGACCAATCAACTCACTAATGGACACAGCTAAAGAAGCTGGAAATTTTATTGGTTTCCGAATTATCTCAGGATGTGCAGATTCTCTGACTATGTGGGTTCTTTTTTCACTTATAGGCGTTCCAGAAATTGTCACCAAACTACTAGCCAATCTAGTTGCATCATTAATCAATTATTATACAAGTAAATTAATTGTCTTTAAACATAGCTACTCTTCCACTATTGAAATTCCCTCTAACTTAAAGGAGATTTCGGAAAATCTAACAAGATTATAAAATTAAGCATTACATTTGTATTTTAGTATCAGAATCAACATTATTCCCTGGGAAATAATGTGAATCAAAAAAACCAGTAAGATAAGAATTGCTTATCTTACTGGTTTTTCCACTTTTTTTAGATTAACCCATGTAATTTTTGATACAAATCTTTAGCGTAACTATCTGTCATTCCACAAATAAAATCAGTAATTAACAACATCCGCAAATACAGTTTGATTTCATCCGATTGACCTTCTGCATTTTGATGATAACACCCAATATAATTATCTGAAATCAAAGACATTAATCGTTTGCTTTTTTGAGTTCCACGCTCTGCTAATTCACTATCATAATAAATTGCTGCTGGAACAAACATATCCAATAGTGAATCAATAATTTCACTACCAGCTAACTCAGTTTCAACCACACCTTTATCCAAATACAAATATTTCACCGATAAACCTTGTAACGTTTGAACTAATTGATCTGCTTCCGAAGCATCTAGCAATGATTCATTAAACGTTCCTGTCATAATCGCTTCATAATTTTCATAGAAAACCTCTAAAGAGCGATTAATTAATTGCCCTCTCAAACTTGAAGCAATCCACTGTTGACCCGTAAAACTATCATCATGGTTTTTATGACGTTCACTACGTTTCACTAACTCTTGATGCACTGTTGACGTTACTCGATTTGGATTTTCTACTGCTTCAAATTCCGCTAAAATCTGAGAAATGGAAACAATATCTTTTTTTATTCCATCCTCTAAATCCGCATTTAAATACGCAATATCATCTGCAACCTCTAATAAATACGTCAATGGATGACGACGATTTAATGCACCTGTAGCTTCAGTTACTTCATTAAATAAGTGTTGATCCGCATAGAAATAGCCCATTTTCTTACTTCTAATCTCTTTTTTACTAATTTCAGTTGAAGAAACAGGATATTTCATAATACTATTCAGTGTTGCATACGTTAAATTCATGCCATATTCATCAAATTGATAATGTAATTTAGACACAACTCTTAAAACCTGTGCATTCCCTTCAAAGTGAAAGAAATCTTGTAACATTTTTTGATCCAAAATTTCAGCTAAGCTCCGCTCACCATACATTAGATCTGAGCTATTATTTTGGAACCACTCACGAATTGATTCTTCACCAAAGTGACCAAAAGGCGGATTTCCCATATCATGCAACAAGCCTGCACAAGCCAAAACTTCCGGAATCTTCTCTCCATGCTCTTTTGTAAAAGATGGATCAAGTTTATTCTCTAATAGATGATAAGCAACCATCCCACCCATTGATTTTGCAATAGTTGAAACCTCAAGCGAATGTGTTAAACGCGTTCGGATAAAGTCACTTTTTTCAAGCGGAAAAACTTGTGCCTTATCTTGTAAGCGCCGAAAAGAAGCACTCATAATAATTCGTTGATAGTCATTTTCAAAAGCACTACGGACATCCCGCGACTTCGCATAATTCACCGTTGTTTTTTTACGACGTTCATCATTTAATAATTGATCCCAATTCATTTTCAACCCAATCCCTCATTTCCAATTATTCATTAGAATTATACCATAAAATCACAGGAGCAAGCATTGGGTAGCAAAAATAGGTGCCTTTAATTGAAGAATGATACTATAAAATCAAAAATACAGAAATAGAATTACCCTTTATTCCTAATTTTCCCTATTAATTCTTTTAATTGTGTTTTAATTGGAATACCTAATTCTCGTTTATTTTTAATCATGACTGCTAGATAATTCATAACTAGCTCACCAAAGAAGTAGAGGAAACATAT
This sequence comes from Carnobacterium gallinarum DSM 4847, assembly GCF_000744375.1. Lineage (NCBI taxonomy): Bacteria > Bacillati > Bacillota > Bacilli > Lactobacillales > Carnobacteriaceae > Carnobacterium > Carnobacterium gallinarum. Next base: position 342,192 of record NZ_JQLU01000003.1, read on the forward strand.
AAGTATCGAACCCATAAGTAGATAGTTAAACATCAATCAAATCCCCCAAATATTTTATTGTGTTACCTTTGTTTCAAGAATACTTTCATTTTAAATAGTCTATGTTGTACTTGTCAATCATAAAAATAAACGTTTTTACTTTATAATTTTCTATTAACAATGGTTCCCATTTCATTATGGATATATCTATCTATATAACAATAAATGTCTCTCATTATATACAAAATTGTACTAAAAAACAGAAGTTTGATGAAGCAAGAAATTATTTTAACAGCAACTAACTTCACTGCTAATCTGACATTAAATAAAGCGTATTAACTTCCAAAATTAGACTTTTAAAATCTAATTTCAGTAAATCAATACGCTAACTTATTTTAATGATCCAACATGCATTTAATGAAAAACAGTACTTGCCGTAATCTGATGATCGATATCAGCTAAATACGCTATCTGTGTTGCTTCATCCCAGCCATAATAATCAGCCATTTCAGTCACAATTAATTCCTTCACAGCTTTTGCATGTTCAATATCAAATAACAATTGACTGCTACGACGCAATAAATAATCAATTGGTTTTAAGACCATCTCATGCTCTAATCCATAATGCAACATCATATAATCAATTGGTTCTAATTGACTATCTTTACTTGCATTTAAATAACTATAAACAGCATCAACATTTGATCCATAACGATGCACTAATGCTTTGGCCGAATCTAAATCAATGCCTAAGTGTTCGCCAACTTCAATCTTTTCAATCACAAATTTATTGAAATAATCACCACCACCAACATCACCACCAGATAACAATAGATGCTCCGTTGCTGATTTACGATAAGCCATTCCTTCCTCAATTGATAATTCTAATAACACTTGATCCACGACTTTTTCTGACATTTTACGATAGCCCGTTAATTTCCCACCAGCAATCGTAAATAAACCACTAGCTGAATGAAAAATCTCATCCTTACGAGAAATTTCTGATGGGTCCTTGCCTTCTTCATGAATCAATGGACGAACTCCTGACCAACTTGACTCCACATCCTCTACTTGAATAGGGGGAATATCAAACATTTGATTAGCTGCTGCCAAAATATATTCAACATCCGCTAAAGTTACTCCCGGTTCTTTTGGATCCCCTTTATAATTTGTATCCGTTGTTCCAATATAAGTCTTTCCTTCACGAGGAATTGCAAACATCATTCGATTGTCATTAAATGGTGTATCAAAATAAATGGCATTGCTAATTGGGAATTTGCTTTCATCAATCACTAAATGCACACCTTTAGTCAAATGCATCGTTTTGCCTTTTTTAGATTGATCCAGTTCTCGTAATTCATCCACCCATGGACCAGATGCATTCACAATTTTCTTCGCATAAATACTCCCAGTCTCACCTGTTAATTCATTGTGAAAATGAACACCTTTTACTTTGCCATCAAGATCATAAATGAACTTTTCAACCTTGACATAGTTCGCAATATAAGCGCCTTTTTCAGCTGCTTTTTTCAAGACTTCTATCGTTAAACGAGCATCATCTGTTCGATATTCGACATAAACACCTGCACCTTTTAAGCCTGTTTTTTTCAAATAAGGCTCCTTTTCCACTGCACGTTCTGGTTTTAACATATAACGACGTTCATCTTTTTTAACTTTCGCAAGATGATCATACATCTCTAGTCCAATTGCTGTTGTAAATGAACCAAATGTACCACCTTTATAAAACGGCAAAACCATCCAAAGTGGCGTTGTTACATGAGGGGCATTTTCGTAAACAATCGCTCTTTCCTGTCCTACCTCTTGTACAACTTTCACTTCAAACTGCTTCAAATAACGCAACCCACCATGAACTAATTTAGTTGAACGACTAGACGTACCAGAAGCAAAATCACGCATTTCCAAAACACCAACCTGCAAACCACGCTCTTGAGCATCTAACGTAATTCCAGCACCAGTAATTCCACCACCAATCACTAAAACATCCAATAATTCATTTTGCATTTTTTTAAGGTTTTCGATTCTTGTTTCATTTGAAAATTTCATAATTAACGAGTCCTCCACTTCTTTAATCTAAACGTATCAGCCAATTTAATTTTTAAAACTGCGTGTTGCACTAACAGCTTTTTGCCAACCTTGATACAAATCTTGACGCTCTTCTTCAGCCATTTTGGGTGTATAACTCTCATCTAATAACCAGTTAGCCTTAATATCTTCAATGCTTTCCCAGAAACCAGTTGCCAATCCGGCTAAATAAGCAGCCCCTAATGCCGTTGTTTCACTGACTTTTGGACGTTTAATTTCAATATCTAAAATATCACTTTGGAATTGCATTAAGAAATTATTTTTTGCTGCACCACCATCTACACGCATTTCCGTAATTGGAATGCCCGAATCTTTAATCATAGTTTCCATTACATCTTTCGATTGATAGGCAATTGATTCTAAAGTTGCTCGAATAAATATTTCTTTAGATGTTCCACGAGTTAATCCAAAAATGGCTCCACGAGCATCAGTATCCCAATGTGGTGCACCTAACCCAACAAAAGCCGGCACCATATAAACACCATCAGACGTACCTGCACGAAGCGCAAATTCCTCTGTTTCCCCTGCATCCGTAAACATCTTCAAGCCATCACGTAACCACTGAACCGCAGAACCTGCCACAAAAACACTACCTTCTAAGGCATAATTGACCTTACCATCAAGTCCATAGGCAATCGTTGTAATTAAACCATTATCCGAGTTCACTGCAGTTTCACCAGTGTTCATTAAAATAAAACAACCCGTACCGTAAGTGTTTTTTATCATTCCTTCTTCAAAACAATTTTGTCCAAATAAAGCAGCTTGTTGATCTCCCGCAACACCTGCAATCGGTACTCGTTGTCCAAACATATGGTACTCAATTGTTTCTCCATAAACTTCAGAAGAAGAACGCACTTCTGGTAACATCTTTTTAGGAATCGTTAAAATTTCTAATAATTCATCATCCCATTTTAACTCATGAATGTTAAACATCATCGTTCTTGATGCATTAGTATAATCTGTTACATGAACTTGATTGCCTGTTAACTTCCAAATCAACCATGTATCAATGGTACCAAATAATAAATCACCTTTTTCCGCGCGACTTCTTGCTCCCTCAACATTATCCAAAATCCAACGAACTTTCGTACCAGAGAAATAAGCATCCACTTTTAAACCAGTTTTACTTTTAACTAATTCTTCATAACCATCTTCAATAATCTGATTTGCAATCTCACTAGTTTGACGAGATTGCCAAACTAAAGCGTGGTATACTGGCATTCCAGTATTTTTATCCCATACAACCGTAGTTTCCCGTTGATTCGTAATACCAATCGAATGAATTTCAGTAGGCTTTGTGTCCGATTCAATTAAAACACCCGCAATCACAGCTAACGTTGTTACCCAGATTTCATTAGCATCATGCTCTACCCAACCCGGTTCAGGAAAATATTGTGTAAACTCACGTTGTGATGTATGCACAATCTCGCCTTTTTTATTAAATAAAATTTCCCTCGTACTTGTTGTTCCTTGATCAATTGCTAAAACATATTTCTTTTCCAAAATCCTTCACTCCCCTATTCATCTTTTTCTTTTGTAGCAATAACTAAACCTGCTAAAATGACAATAAAAATAATTAAGCCAATCATAGATGATTCAAAATAAATCATTTTATAGAAAAATGCCCCACAGATTCCGCCAACAATCGGTCCTACAACTGGAACCCACGCATAACTCCAATCAGAATCCCCTTTACCAGAAATTGGTAAAATCGCATGGGCAATCCGTGGCATCAAATCCCTCGCTGGGTTAATGGCATAACCAGTTGGTCCACCTAATGATAGACCAATTCCTAAAATTAATAAACCAACAATAATCGGATTCAATCCCACCGCAAATTCATTAGCTCCAATTGCAAGCAGGCCAAAAACTAAGACAAAGGTTCCAATGGCTTCTGTAATCATATTTGCAAAAGGACTACGAATCGCTGGACCAGTTGCAAATACACCTAACTTATCCCCTTGATTTTCAGTTTCTTTCCAGTGCTTAACATAAACTAAATAAACAATAATTGCTCCTAAAAATGCACCAATCAATTGACCAGCAATATATGCGGGGACATCCGCCCAAGGAAAAACACCAATCAAAGCAAAAGCTATTGTAACAGCCGGATTTAAATGTGCCGCACTATTTCCAGCAACAACATACACACCCAATGTAACCCCTAATGCCCAGGCAATAGAAATACCTACCCAGCCCATATTAAACGATTTCGACTTGATTAAAAGATTTCCAGCAACAACACCACTTCCAAAAATAATCAACACCATTGTTCCAATCAGCTCTGCGTAAAATCCTACCATCCTAAACATCTCCTTGTTATCATTTTTTTACTAGCGACAAATAAAGGAACCGTTTTCAATTCTTAATATAGCTATCGTATCATTAAATCTTAAAAACTCAAAACAGTTTGTATTATTTTTAGAATAAGAATAACTTTAATTAAATTTTTTTGTGAAATTCCCACTTTTTTTACTAATTAAACTAAAATAAAAATTATATTCCAACAACGAATACAGGTTTAAAAGGATTATACGCTTATTTTTTCACTATATTTCCAAATCATCTAGCAACTATTTTTTTCACAAAAACCTTATTTATATGTTTATTTATCTATAGATAGTACAAAGAATAAATTATTTCTAAAGTCATTCATAATAAAATAACAATAAGTACTATTTAACTATTGATAAAAAATAACTCTGAATTAAAACCCAACAAATGAATACCTTTTTCTATTCATTATATAAGATATAAAACGATTATTAATCAGACTTCTAATCCTTTTAAAAGACTCTCCACCTATTTCTCATTTCATTTTTATTGACATGCTCTCTAATTATGATACAATATGTTTTGTAATAAATAACTGAAAACGTTTTTTTGTGACTATTTAATTAGGCAAAGAAAAAAAGTGTATCCACGATACTCTTTTTTCTTTGCCTAATTTTTTTGTTGCAAACCTAAATTAAAGGAGGAATTATTCATGAAGAAAGAAAAGATTATTACTCGATATGGCATTGCAGCTTCATACATTGCCGTATCAGCCGTTTCCCTAGCCTTTTTCTGGGGATTATCACTAACTGGCTATGCACCATTTGTCAGTATCTTTACTGCTTATAGCTATATTTTTCCATTAGTATTCTCAATCGCAATTGCCACTGGAATTGGTTTTGACCACAGTGGGGCCTCTGCTTTGGCTGGTGCCGTTGGCTACCTAGTCTTCGGAGCATCATTCTCAGTTTTAATTGATCCAAAATCTTCATTCTTAGTAACTGCACCAATTAAATTATTTGGTTCAATGGGATCAGATCAAGTGTTTTTCATTATCTGCGGCTTAGTTATGGGCCTTGTTGCAGGATTCCTATACAACAAATTCTATAACATCAAAATGCCAGAATGGTTAGCATTCTTTGGTGGACGTCGTTTTGTTCCAATTATTACAAGCATCACTGCTTTATTTATTGGATCATTTGTCGCTAATATTATTATTCCACATTTATAGAAAGGAGAGATGAATAATGTCTGGTAACTTATTAAATAATATGCAAAAAATTGGGAAAGCTTTAATGCTTCCTATCGCGGTTTTACCTGCTGCTGGTTTATTAAACCGTCTTGGTGCTGCTGACGTACTAAACGTTCCTTTTATGAACGCAGGAGGAAATTCAATTTTCACCTACCTATCCTTAATGTTCGCAATGGGAATTGCAATTGGTTTAGCTAAAGACAATAGTGGTTTAGCCGCCCTTGGTGGTGTGTTAATTTATTTCGTCTTAAACTTTGGTGTAATTGGTGTCAATCCCGATATCAACATGGGTGTTTTTGCTGGCTTTATCGCCGGTCTATGCTCACCAATCATTTACAACCGTGTCTATGACAAATATGACAAATCCCCTTACTTCAACGGTCGTCATATCGCTCTACTTTTAAATGTTGTTGCTGCTTTAATCTTAGTCGCAATTTTTGGTTTAATTTGGCCAACTGTTCAAAATGGGCTAGATCATGTAAATAGCTTTATCGTTGGTGCTGGTCCTGTTGGTGCTGGAGTCTTTGAATTTGCTAATAGAATGTTGATTCCAACTGGATTACATCACGTACTAAACTCATACCTATGGTTTAGTTATGGCGACTTCGTTAATCCTGTTACTCAAGTTGTTGCAAATGGAGATATTACACGTTTCTTCGCTGGAGATCCAACTGCCGGAGCTTTCCAAGTTGGTTTCTTCCCAATTATGATGTTTGGTTTACCAGCAGCAGCAATGGCAATGGTTGCTACTGCTAAAAAAGAAAAACGTAAAGAAACATTTGGTTTAATGTTATCTGTTGCCATCACAGCCTTCTTAACTGGGATTACAGAACCTTTAGAATTCTCATTTATGTTTGTCGCTTTCCCATTATATGTCGTTCATGCTGTTTTAGCTGGTATCGCTGGTTTTGTTACCAATTTACTTGGAATCAAGATGGGCTTCACCTTCTCTGCTGGTGCAATTGATTACGCCTTAAACTTTGGTTTAGGTACAAATGCATGGCTACTAATTCCAATTGGTTTAGTCTTTGCAGCAATTTACTTCGCAATTTTCTACTTCGCTATTCTAAAATTCGACATCAAGACGCCTGGTCGTGAAGATGATGAAGACGAAGCTACACTAGAAGCAGAAGTACAAAATGGAACTGTTCAAACAGCTGTTGCTGGACTTGGACCTTCTGAAAATGACACTGTCCCTACTGGTGATAAATACGATATCATGGCGGCAAAATACATTACCGCTCTTGGTGGACCTGATAACTTTACTAGTATCGACAATTGTACCACTCGTCTACGTTTACAAATGAAAGATAGTAGTATTGTTGATGAGCAAGCTCTTAAAAAAGCTGGTGCACGTGGTGTTGTTAAAATGAATGAAACTGCTGTTCAAGTTATTGTTGGAACAGATGTAGAATTTATTGCTGACAAGTTAAAAAATGAATTAGGAAAATAAAGTATCAAAGGTTAATTTGTTAGAAATTTTAACAAATTAACCTTTTTTCTTTACTTAAAACGTTGCTTGACTTAATTAAAAAATAGTTTTATAGTTACCTTAGTTAGGCGACTAACTAGATTAGGAAAGGAGCATTTATGACTGATTTAGACTTAAGAGATTTACCAACTAAAGACTTATTGGAAAGTTATAAAGAAAAATTTCCATTAATTGATAGCACATCCATTTTACTTTTCTTAGATTTTCAAAAAGTTTCCAGAGAAATGACCCATTCCTTTAATCAACTTTTTGAAGAACATGATTTAACCGAAGCAAAATTCACCTTACTCATGTTACTTTATCGTCAACCAAACTACTGTTTACTGCCTTCTGAATTAGCAGAAAAAGCTGGTGTAAAACGTTCCACAATTACTGGTATCGTAACAGGCTTAATTAAAAAAAATTGGGTTACAAAAATTGCCAATTCCATTGATAAACGTTCCTTTTTTATTTGTTTAACTAGCGAAGGACAACAAAAACTGGAAAATTTTTTACCAATTAACTATTCTCTTAATAGCAGAATGATGCAACATTTAGCTGAGGATGAAAAGGAACAGTTTCATTATTTATTAGAAAAAATTCGTCAAGGTATTTTAGAGGAAGCCAATTAGAGAGGAAGAATAACGTGAATAAAATCGAATTTTTAGAACTATTATTAAGTCTTTATATTGATCATAACCAAGTTATCGAAGCAGAAGAAAATGGAGATTCTAACTATATACTAGTTGATATCCGCAATGCACCTAAACATGTAAAAAAAGATAAAATTAAAGGGTCCATTGAAATTCCAGTCAAAGATATGGCAAATCAATTAGCTTCACTAGATAAAACAAAAACCTATGTAGTCTATGATTGGACAGCTGGAACAACACTTGGCAAGCAAGCTACTCTTCTTCTATTGAAAAATGGATTTGAAGCTTACGAATTATCTTGTGCAATCGAAGGTTGGAAAGGTATGAATTTACCAATCGAAACACTTTAAAAAGCTAGAACAAAACGGCAATTTTTGCATAAAAGTCAATCAAATAAAAAATCCCAAGAAATCAGCATTTGTAAAAAATGGATTTCTTGGGATTTTACTATTTTAAGACTCCTGTCTTACTCTCACTTTACCTAGCACTACTCTCCAAAAGAAATCACAATCTTTCCAACTGCATGATGTGTTTCACTTAAAGCATGGGCATCATAAACGCCTTGCTTAGAGAATGGAAAAGTTGCACCAATAACAGAACGCACTTTTTTAGCAGTCATTAAATCAGCAATCTCTTGCAATTGAGTACCATTCGTATTTAACCAGACACTTTTAGCAATAATTCCTTTAGCTGCTGCAATTTCTTGATCTGGCTCAGCAACAATGGAAATCAAACGTCCAGTTCCCTCTTTAAGAACCTCAAAACTATCCAAAGCTACTTGACCACCCATTGTATCAAAAACCACATCAATATCCTTTAAAACATCCTTAAAGTCAGTTGTACGATAATCAATCACTTCATCCGCACCTAATGATTTCAACAACTCATGATTCTTTTCACTAGCTGTTGTAATCACATAAGCACCAGCCTCTTTGGCAAATTGAATGGCATACGTTCCAACACCACCTGCACCCGCATGAATTAAGACCTTCTCACCTTTTTTTAATTGCCCATGATCAAATAAAACTTGCCATGCTGTCAATCCAGCTAAAGGTACAGCTGCTGCTTCATCAAAAGAACTATTTTCAGGCATCTTAGCTAATAAATGATCATCTACAACCGTATGTTCAGCATACGTTCCAAATTTGGTTGTTTCGGGTCTAGCAAAAACACGATCTCCTACAGACCAATCTGTTACTTCACTACCTATCGCTTCAATAATTCCAGCAACATCCCATCCTAAAATAATCGGAAATTTCCAGTCAAACATTTGTTTTAAGTATCCTTCTCTTAACTTCCAGTCAATTGGATTAATCGATGTTGCTTTTTCTTTCACTAAAACTTGGTGTGCACCAATTTCTGGTAGGGTTACTTCTTTTTCAATTAATTGGTCTTTTCCACCATAAGCCTCAATCACAACTGCATTTGTTTTCATTTTATTTCCCTCTTTTCTTTAATTTAAATCCATTTGTATACGTAATCTCCACACAGATCAACAACCTTTTTTTCAGTCACTACTCCCTCCCTTATTTTAATGAACTACTAAATTATAAGCCAACCAAAATCTGTTGTCTATTTATTACACTTACTAAAAATAATAAACTATTATGCTAAATAAAAAAGATGGTAACTCTCTAGAAATTCAAGAGAGTTACCATCTTTTAAACTATCATTTATTTAGCTACAACTAATGTTTGACCAACTAAAATGATATCTGATTTTAAATTATTTAATGATTTTAAATTGGCTACTGTTGTATTATGCTTGCTTGCAATTAACCATAATGAATCACCAGCAACAACTTTATAGCTTTTACTTGAAGTTGGACTTGTTGTTGTATTTGAATTAGAAGATGATGTTGAACCACCTTTAATCACTAATTTTTGTCCAACAAAAATCATATCTGATTTTAAATTGTTCCAAGTTTTAAGATTTGCAATTGTTACTCCATTTTTATTGGCAATCACCCATAATGAATCACCTGATTTAACTGTATAACTTGATCCCGTACCTGTTCCTGGGTTTGGAGTAGGTGTTGGAGCTGGATTTGGTGCAGGTGTTGAAGTTCCACCTTTAATCACTAACTTTTGCCCAACAAAGATGACATCTGACTGCAAATTATTCCAAGCTTTTAGATTTGCAATTGTTACTCCATTTTTATTGGCAATTGCCCATAATGAATCACCTGATTTAACTGTGTAGCTTGATCCCGTACCTGTTCCTGGATTTGGAGTAGGTGTCGGCGTTGGATTTGGTGCAGGTGTTGTTGTACCACCTTTAATCACTAACTTTTGTCCAACGTAGATGTTATCTGATGTTAATTTATTCCAAGCTTTCAAATTCGCGACACTCACACCATTTTTATTGGCAATTGCCCATAATGAATCACCTGACTTAACTGTATAAGTTGTACCCGTTCCTGGTGTCGGTGTTGGAGCTGGAGTTGGATTAGGAGCTGGAGTTGTTGTACCACCTTTAATAATTAGCTTTTGTCCAACAAAAATCATATCTGATGTTAACTTATTCCAAGCTTTCAGATTCGCTACACTTACACCATTTTTATTGGCAATCACCCACAATGAATCACCTGATTTAACTGTATAAGTCGCATCAGTTCCTGGCGTTGGGTCTGGAGTAGGTGTTGGATCTGGTTTTGGTGTCGGATCAGGAGTTGGCGTTGTTGTACCACCTTTAATCACTAATTTTTGTCCGACAAAGATATTATCTGACGTTAATTTATTCCAAGCTTTCAGATTTGCTACACTTATACCATTTTTATTCGCAATTCCCCATAGTGTATCACCTGATTTAACTGTATACGTACTTGAATTGCCATTTCCTGGATCCGGTGTAGGCGTTGGGTCTGGCGTTGGAGTAGGATCAGGTGTAACATTTCCGCCACCTGAACCAGCAGTATCATATTGAGTTAAATTATTTACTTCAATAACACTATTTAGTTTAGATGCATAAGAAGTATCTGTTGCATAACGTCCTTGTAAGTATGCAGTTGCATCACGATAAGAAGACGTATTGCTTTTCCAAGCACCTGAATAGTAGTTTGAATTCCAGCTAGGTCCATTTTTTATTACAGCTGCATAGTCTTGTAGAGATTGGTGATAAGAAGGATATTTTCTGAAATAAGCAATAATTTCATAATAATTTCCTCTACCATCATCTTCTAACGTTTTCATCGCCACTGATTGGCCATTATAATTTCCTTTAATACCAAATAAATTAAAGTTAGGAGAAGAGGCTAATGCACTATTTCCCCAACCACTTTCAAGAATTGCTTGTGCAATCATAACTGATGCATACAAATCATTAGAATTCGCAATTGTACGTGCTGATTCTGCAATTTGCGACACAAAAGCTTGTGGTGCTGAACTACGTGACATCATCATTGATGTTGCTGTAGCATAATTTGCTTCTGGTGCTTGTATTTCAGTAATATCTTGACTAACAACCTCTTCTTTTGATAAAGGTTCTTCGCTTGTTTCAGTTGTTTCTGATACTGGAGTTTCTGATACTGGAGTTTCAGATGCAGGCGCTTCTACTTCTGGTACTTCAGATGTTTCTTCACTTGAATCAACTACTTGATTACTTGAATCTTCGCTACTAGCTAGTGAACTATCAACACTACTATCTACTGTTGATGATTGACTTTCACTAGTAGTATTCGCTGGTTCAACTGCTACTTGACTGCCTTCAACAGGAGTTTCTTGAGTTGATCCTTCAATTTTCTTTTGGCTAGTTGTTGCCATTTCATTTGCACTGGCTACAGCCGAAAAAGTAGGCAAGCTTAAAGATCCCATGATCAAGGTAGTACTAACAAAAGCAAGTCCCTTCTTAACTACAACATTGCTTTCCTTAAACTGTTCCATTCTCTTAGCATTTCTTTTAGCTACAATGCGTTCTTTTCTCGATTTTTCCAAAATATACCCCTCCTGTTTAAAGCAAATCCATCTATCTCTATTAATTAAAATTTCTTAAATAAAAAATAAAAAGTTCACAATAAGTTCTAGAGTAATTATAGCGTTATCTTAATTTTTTTTAAAGGTATAACGGACGTTTTGAAAATTCTTAATAAACGTCACACTTTCGTAACAATTATATTTAAAAAATAGTTTTGTCTTTAAGGGATCCATTCCTGCAACAATTTAACTTAAAAACCCCTAAAAAAGGCAACGATAAACTTGAACTGTTAGTCTAATAAATAACTATCTAAAAAAATAACTGTCCTATTTGAAGAATCCATTGAAGCAATATTACGAAGGTAACATGTTATACTAGCTCCTCAAAAAAATAACCTCATCTTAAAAATTCAAGAAATATGAATTTAGATGAGGTTATTTTTTAATTTTGAAGTCATTTAGTCAAGCATAACTGTTATCATGACATAGCTAGTTTATTATCTACCAACCAATCATACTCCATTAAATTAGCTAATTTTTTATTAAATGGAATCCAAATACCTGCTTGCCAAATATCTTTAATTGATTTCCAAAAAATTGGATCACGTTTTTGTTTTTTCGTTACTTTTAATTCTAAAATTTCACCATCTTCTGTTTCAATTATTATTTTTGGAAATGAGACATCCTTAATTTGACCACATCCAACTTCATCTTTTAAATTACTATCATCTATTAACATTAAGGTCACATCCTTCTCGTTTTACTTTTCTTTTTTTAGTGTAGAAGTTAAGTTCAGCTGAAATACTTGTACGTCATTTCTATCAGTTTTAATCTATCTTTACTTTAGCAAAGAGTTCTTAAAAATAGGTAAAGAAAGTATGATTTTTTTTCGTTTTTTTGATATCGCTTCCACTACACTACCTATTTTATCCGTAGTAAGGCTGATTATGTATCGGACTTTGGACCGATTTTGCCCTAACTACCTTGTAATGAAGAATAGTAGCGAGTATATTTAATGTATCGAACAAACCTTTACAAAAAAGCAGGTGAAAAAATGAACCCACAATTTAAAAAAGGTGTATTAGAAATTTGTGTTTTAGTTATTCTTGAAAAGAAAGATTGTTATGGGTATGAATTAATTGAAAAGATTTCTAAACATATTAAAATTTCAGAAGGAACGATTTATCCATTGTTACACAAATTAACAACTGAAGGATTTTGTATTACTTATTTACAAGAATCAGCTGAAGGGCCCAGTCGAAAATACTACCAACTGACAGAAAGTGGCGTTGAGTATTTAAGAAAGAATTTAATCGAATGGAAAGCTTTTACTAAAAGTGTTGATACTATTATTGAATTAGGAGATGAAGAAAACCATGAATAAAGAACATTTTATGATTGAATTAAAACTAAGTTTACGCGATTTATCAGAAGACGAACGTCAAACAGTAATGGAAGATTATTTAGAACATTTTGAAAATGGCTTACTAGAAGGTAAAACTGAGGAACAAATTGCTAAAGAATTAGGGCAACCACGTCAGTTAGCCAAAGAAATTTTAGCCAACTACGGCATTGAATCTAAAGTAAAATCACCTGAGTTTAGTCAAGGAGATTGGGTTGCTTTTGAAAATGAAAAGAGCACCTATGAAGAACTCTATACAAAACCACGTCGGCACAATACCAATAGTCCACTAATGACAGTATTTAAATTTATTGGTTTAGCCTTCTTTAATCTCGTGGTTGTATTAGGACCGGCAATTGCAATTTTTTCATGTGTTTTAGCTGGCTTATTTATCGGTGGTGCATTCACGTTACTACCTTTAGTTGGTATTTATACAATCATTACAGGCTTCTCAGTTGTCGCTTTATTCCAATTATCTATGAGTATTTTATTTGCTGGAGCTGGAATCTTATTACTAGCTGCCATGTATCCATTAAGCAAATTACTATGTAAATTAACTAAAATCTATATACTTTGGAATGTTCGTACAATCTTTGGAGGTTCATACAATGAAAACTAAAAAACTAAAAATAGTTGTGTTAATAGGTATCTGCATGCTAGTTATTGGTGGCATTGGAGCAGCAATTACCTATCCACAAGTAATTGCAACAACAAATTTAAATATCAGTAAAACAATCAAGGCTGATTCAATCAAAAAAGTCCATATTAACGGAAAATCAACAGAAGTCAATCTAGAACAATCATCAGATGATAAAATTCATGTCAAGATAAATGGTACATCTATGGCAGCAGATAAATTCGCTATTCAAACCAAACAAACTGGTAATCAACTTAATATTACATTAAAAACTAAAAAACCAGGTTATAATAACTTTGTATTCTTTATTAATGAAGAACGACAAACGGTTACTCTTTCTCTTCCAAAAAGTGTAGATAGTGCCAATATCCAAACAACTTGGGGGCAAGTTAACAGTTACGGATTCACTGGGAAGGATTTGGCTATAGAAACAAAATCCGGAGAAATTAATTTAATGAACTTAACCTTAGACACATTAACGACAACCGTCAATAGTGGAGAAATCACTCTTGAAAAATCTGAAATTAAAGAAACAAAAATGAGTGCTGATGCTGGTGAAATCAATATCGGCGAATTAATTGGTGAAAATGCCAATTTAACTACCATAACGGGTGAAATTAATTTATTAAAAATTGCTACTACTAATTTAAACGCTACAACTAGTGCTGGAAGCATCAAATTAAAAAATAAAACAATTGATCAAAATATCGATTTACAAACAAAATTCGGTGATGTTCTATTACTGACTGAAAATAAACCTAGCAATGCTATTATTTCTGCAAAAACAAGCTTAGGTGACTCCAGCATTTTTAATAATCAAGAAAAAAATACTGAAACATTTGGCAAAGGTAAAAATAGTATTAATGTAAGTGCCACTGGTGGTAAAGCAACTGTTACAACAGGGACCTTCGCAGATGAAGATTACAATGATTTCTATGATTTTAATGAGTCAGAATAACTAACTTTAAATAGAGAAGAGCTTGTTTAACGCAAGTTCTTATTTTTATTTAAAAAAGAACTTACTAATTTTTTAATAATTAAATGATATACTCATAGACAATAGTTTTAATCCTGATTAAATATCACTAGTTGAAAGTTTGAGGAACTTACCATGACAAAATCAATTGAACAACAGACAAACCCATTAAACAAGAACTGGTTATTACTAAGTTTCATAAGTTTTATTGGTTTTGCAACTTTTGCAACCGCGCTACTTACTAAAGCACAATGGTTACAAAGTTTTGATCAACAAGGGACAGCATTTCTTCGTGGAACAATTACTTCTGGAAAATCAGCTTTTTTTATTCCTATAACAGAATTTGGTAGTACGCTACTGTTAATTTTCATGACAGTTATTGTCAGTTTTTTCTTAATAGGGGTAAAAAAAGACTGGGGCAACGGACTTTGGTTGATTTTTAATTTAGCTATTGGTTCTGGATTGATTAATGTTCTTGTAAAGCATATCTTTTTACGACCACGTCCAACCATTCAACATCTTGTCCAACAAGGGGGATACAGTTTTCCAAGTGGACATTCTATGGGGGCTATGATTTTCTATTCAAGTCTGGCTTATATTTTTATTCACTATATCCAATCTAAACCATTGAAAGTCTTGATTTGGACTGTTGCTATCTTCCTGATTTTGTCTGTAGGCTTAAGCCGAATCTATGTCGGCGTTCATTTTCCAAGTGATGTCGTTGCCGGCTACTGCTTAGCACTAACATGGATGTTCGTAAGTATTGCTTACTATCCTAAATTTAAGCAAAAAATAGCTAAATAAAAAAGAAGTTGCAGCACTGACTGCAACTTCTTTTTGCATTTAATCCCTTACTCTTTCCCTATTAATTTTTGTGTTTTTTGTTGCATAATTAGCAAAACAATCGCCAAGGCTAATAAAATAAATACACAAATGAACAAGCTAGCCATTCCACCAAAACTAGTTACAACTAAAGCGCCTAAAAAAGGAGCCAACATTCTAGCCGCTGTTGCAATTCCATTTACTAAACCTTGATACAATCCTGCCTGCCCCATTGGAGCTAAATCATACGCAATCGTTGGAATCGCAGGCCAAGCAAACATTTCACCTAAGGTTAATAAAATCATCCCTAACAAGAATCCTGCATAATTCGTTGCTTGCATCGCAAATAAGAACGAACAGAAAAACAAACCAATTCCAATATAAATTTGCCAGCTTAATTTTTCTTTAAAACGCGATACCACAGGAATAATCACAACTTGTCCTACTAAAATCAAGGCACCATTAATACTCCATAAATTACCATACTCAGCTACCGTTACCCCTTTTTCAGCCGTCATGTAGACAGATAAATTCGATTGCCATTGAACATGAGGCAACTGACAGAATAAATAAACCAACAATAACAAACCAAATGAGATTAATCCTAGTTTAGTTGCCTTCTCACGAGCTTTCCCTTTTTGTTGATGCTTCGTTTCTACCTCAACACGATCAGAATACCAATCAATCTTTCTAAAATAAATAAAAAAGAAAAGCCCGTAAATAAGTGCAAATACAAATGAACCTGTATATACATTGCCTAGTCCATCTTTAGCTAAAATACCGGCTAGAAACGGGCCAACTGCCACACCAATATTTTGTGCTACATAAATAGTATTAAAACCTGTTCTACCACCATCTGGATGCGTCAAACCTGCTGCTGTATACAATCCAGCAAAAACCATCCCCATCGCAATACTAATCGCCCAGATATTATAAATAAACGCTGGATGTCCATGAAATAAAAACAACGATCCTGTTGTAATGATTAAAATAACTGTTCCAATCGCTAACGAAACATAACCAGAAACACGATCAAAAATAATCCCACCAATGACACTTCCAATAATTCCAATGCCTGAATTTACCAATAAAACCGTACCTGCATCTGTAACAGACATTCCTAGATTTTTGGTCATATACAACATATTAAAAGGCCAGATAAACGATAGCCCTGTATAAAGTAACACCATTCCGATTGCAACAATCCACAAATCTCTTGGTAATTTTGTCTTCCTACTCACTGAACACCACTCCTTAAAAAATGATTCAATTTTATAAATAACAATTAATGAACCTTTTTTAGTTTACACTATTCCTACCATTATGCAAAATAAATTTTAGATTTCCCTTCATTTCTTCTAACTTTCAAGCACAAAATTTCATTTCCATGGTAAACTAAGACAATGAGGTGAAACAAAATGACAAATACTTTTCAATATACAACGGATCCAAACAAACGCTATCATACATGGAACTACGCACTAAGAGAACAATTTGGCGAGAAAGTCTTTAAAGTTCCTCTAGATGGCGGCTTTGACTGTCCCAATCGTGATGGAACCGTGGCTCATGGTGGTTGTACTTTTTGTAGCGTATCTGGTTCTGGTGATTTTGCCGGTGACCGTATCGATCCATTGCCAATCCAATTTCAAAAAGAAGTACAAATGATGCATAATAAATGGCCAAAGGTAACAAAATATATTGCCTATTTTCAAAACTTTACCAATACTCACGCACCTGTAGCTGAACTGCGTCATAAATTCGAGCAAGTTGTCAATGAGCATGGTGTTGTAGGCGTTCAAATCGCTACAAGACCTGACTGTTTGCCGGATGAAGTTGTGGACTATTTAGCTGAATTAAATCAACGTTATTACCTATGGGTAGAATTAGGTCTTCAAACAATTCATGAAGAAACTAGCAACTTAATTAATCGGGCCCATGATTATCAAACTTACTTAGACGGTGTTGCCAAATTAAGAAAACACAATATCCGTGTTTGTACTCATTTAATTAACGGCTTACCAGGAGAAACGACTGAAATGATGTTGGAAAGTACGAAGCGAATGATTCTTGACTCTGATATCCAAGGAGTTAAGCTTCATCTCTTACACTTAATGCGCAATACTAAAATGGTTCGTGATTACCATGAAGGTCGTTTAGAATTAATGGAAATGAAACCCTATGTCGACTTAGTTTGCGATCAATTAGAACTGATTCCTCCAGAAATTATTATTCATCGATTAACTGGCGATGCCCCACGTGATACAATTATCGGTCCAATGTGGAGTTTAAAAAAATGGGAAGTTTTAAATGCCATTGATAAAGAAATGAAGGATCGCAATACATTTCAAGGAAATAAAAATATCCGTTTATTAGGAGGAATGTAAATGCTTGAACGTGCCATGCATTTTAGTCATACACTTTTAAAGGAAGTAATAACAACTGGCGATACGGTTATTGATGCAACGGTTGGAAACGGTGGCGATACGATTTTATTAGCCACTTTAGTTGGAAGCACAGGACAAGTCTTAGGCTTTGATGTGCAAGAAACTGCCTTAACTACAACGAAGCAAAAACTATTGCTAACAGGACTAGGCCAGCAAGTTCAATTATTCCATCAAGGACATGAAACAGTCGCTAGCGTCTTACCTGCAAACAAAGATATTGCTGCAGCTATTTTTAATTTAGGTTATTTACCTAAAAGTGACAAATCAATTATTACCCAAGCCGACACAACATTAAAAGCAATTCAAGATATTTTGCCAAACTTACGTAAAGGTGGCTTGCTACTAATTGTAGTTTACTATGGTCATGAAGGCGGACAATCTGAAAAAGATGCTGTTTTAGACTATTGCCAAACCATCCCACAAGAAGAATACACTGTTCTTCAATATGGTTTTATCAATCAACGAAATCAGCCACCTTTTTTATTGGCTATTGAAAAGAAATAAAAAAATCATTAGGTCACTCTCTTACTTTTGTGAGAGTGTCCTAGTGATTTTTTATAGGTTAAGCATCAATTTCAGGTGTATTTTTACGATCAAATTGATTAATAATAAAGGCTAACAACACAACGATAAAAGCAACGATAAAGACACTGTGTAACGCATCAAATAATATTTCTCTTAACGGTTGAATAATTGTAGCGTCTAAATCAACAGCTGTTAATGGATTAATTAGCTTGTTCATCATTTTATCATTAATGCCACTTACAGTTTCAGAAGCAATATGTTTCGCAATTGAACTATTCAATACAATTCCATAAATGGAAACCATGATAGTTTGACCTAAAATTCTAAATAGTGTATTTGAAGACGTTGCTACACCAATTTGATGCTTAGGTACAACATTTTGTGCAGTTACTGTTGTTGTTGTAATCGTAATTCCCATTCCAATTCCGATTAATGCTGTGATTAATAAAAATAGAACAAACGGTGTAGTCATTGGAATCACCATCATTAAAACAGCGCTTAAGCCAACTACAATTAAACTGCCTGATAAAATTGATTTAATTGAATAATTTAGAATAGCTCGTCCAGCAATAAATGAACCTAAAATCCAAGTTAAGGACATCGGCGTAATCGCAAATCCACCCATAGCAGCTTTCATTCCTAGAATACCTTGCATCCACATTGGAATATACACATCAATGGCAATTAAAAAGCCACTAACTAAAGCTGCAACTATATTTTGAATAACGAACGTTCGATTGTTAAACAAACTCAAAGGAATAATCGGATCAACTGCCCGTTTCTCCGCAAATATAAATAAACCAAACATCCCAATAGCTAAAGCAAAAATCCCTACCATGGCTACCGAAAATTTCCCAGTATCTCCAACTATTTGGAAACCGTACAATAGAAACAATAATGCAGCCATTAAAGAGAAACAACCAAGATAATCGATTGGCTTCTTCTCAAAAGTGAAATCTTCATGTAAAAATAAAGCAATTAAAGCAATCGTGATGATCCCTACAGGTACATTAATATAGAAAATCCAATGCCAGCTTAATTGATCAACAATAAAACCACCTAATAAAGGTCCAAAAATCCCTGCAATTCCCCAAGCTGCTCCATTCATCCCCATGATTTTAGCACGCTTTTCATAAGGATAGATATCAGCAATAATCGTAAAGGACACTGGCATAATAGCACCTGCACCAATTCCTTGAATCGCTCTAAAAATAATTAACTGTGTCATAGTTTGTGACAATCCACACAGGGATGAACCAATGACAAATATAATAGCTCCAATAATAAAAATAGGTTTACGCCCAATCATATCTGATAACTTACCATAAACAGGAGTCATCATCGCATTCGTTAATAAATAAATTGAGAAAACCCAATTCATAATTGCCATTCCTTCTAAACTACCAATAATCGTTGGCATTGCTGTGGATACAATTGTTCCTTCAACAGCTGTCATAAACGTTCCCACGAAAATAGCAATGGTCACTAACAAGACATTGGTTTGTTTTTTACTTTTCTCCATCTGTATACTCTCTCCTTTTTTTAATTACAGTTACAAAAACTAGACTAAAGACAACTAAGAGGTGTCTACCGTTTTAACTCTTTTCTGTACTTAATTCAGTTTTAAAGCGATCTTTACCAGAATATTTCCTGATAAAGACCGCCACCTCAGTCAATTTATTTTATTTTTCAATGCTCTTTTTCAATGCATCAACTTTATCTATATGCTCCCAAGACAAATCAACATCTGTACGACCAAAATGACCATAAGCTGCTGTTTGTTGGTAAATAGGTCTTTGTAAATCAAGCATTTTAATAATTCCAGCAGGACGTAAATCAAAATTCTCACGAACCGCTTTAATTAGTTCACTCTCTGGTACAGTACCCGTTCCAAAAGTATCCACAGAAATTGATACCGGTTGGGCCACACCAATCGCATAGGCTAATTGAACTTCACATTTCGTAGCAAATCCAGCGGCAACAATATTTTTAGCAATATAACGCGCTGCATAACTTGCCGAACGATCAACCTTGGTTGGATCCTTACCAGAAAAAGCGCCTCCCCCATGTCTTGCATAACCGCCATAGGTATCAACGATAATTTTTCTTCCAGTCAAACCAGAATCTCCTTGTGGACCACCAATTACAAAACGTCCAGTTGGATTGATAAAGTATTTAGTCTCATTATCCAATAATTCACTTGGGATAACTTCCTTTATAACATAATTCATCATATCTTCCTTTAAAGCTTCTAATCTAGTATCTGGGTGATGTTGTGTACTAATCACAATTGTATCCACGCGAACAGGAACCCCTGCTTCATCATATTCTACAGTCACTTGAGCTTTAGCATCAGGGCGAAGATAATCAACAATCTCCTCTTTACGAACTGTCGCCAAACGTTTTGTTAAACGATGACTTAGCGCAATCGGTAATGGCATTAATTCTGGTGTTTCATTAATTGCAAAACCAAACATTAATCCTTGATCACCTGCTCCAATCTTATCAAGTTCATCTTGATCCGTTTCCTTGAACTCTAACGAATCATCAACACCTTGTGCAATATCACTTGATTGTTCATCAATCGCAACCATCACTGCACATGTATCTGCATCAAACCCAAATTTTGCACGTGTATATCCAATCTGACGAATCGTATCGCGTACGACCTTTTGAATATCCACATAAGTTGAAGTAGAAATTTCTCCAACAACTAGTACTAAACCAGTTGTAACAGTCGTTTCACACGCAACCCGCGCATCTGGATCCTTTGCTAAAATCGCATCCAAAATTCCATCACTAATCTGATCAGCAATCTTATCTGGATGTCCTTCTGAAACAGATTCAGAAGTAAAAAGTCTTCTTTCTGACATAACTAATCTTCCCCCTTTAATAGTTTCGGTTACAAGGCACCTTCACATTTTTGTGAAGCCTTTCGGGAAATCTTTGTAACTTAATTATTATAACAGATTTCAAAAAAATTTACCTGTTTTTTAGTCTTTTGATAGAAAAATTGAATCTTTCTAACTAAAATAAACGAAATGAATCAAAAAGAGCTTTTATTATTTGGCTTTTCAGTTGTTTTTTTGGTACTATTAAAAAGAATAACTCTACAGGAGGTCTTTTTTTGATTCAAAAAATTAAACAAAATGTACTTTATCATCCTTTATTTTTAATCTTTATTCACCCACTTTCTTTTATTTTATTTGGAACAGTCTTTGCATTACAGTTTGCAAAGTTTAATTGGATTTATTTTACACTGTTTTACGTCTTTATACTATCGACTCAATTCATTGAAAATATCTTAAATAATACAATAAAAACCCAACAAAAATTAAAACTAATGCCATTAATTATTTTTGAAGGACTCGTTATTTTACTTTTATTCTATTTTTCTTTGCATTTAAACTATTTGGTAGGCTTGTTAATGTTTGGATATCTATTCATTATCCATTTCCAATTCTATCCCTACGACCTTTCAAAAACACTCTATGGATTTATTTTAAATGGTCTTTTCAAAGGTGGCATTCTAACCTATCTTGCTTTTTTCATTCAGACACAATTTATAACTACAACTCTTTATTATTGGAGTGTTCCTTTAATTATCCTGGCAAGTTTCATTTCATTTGGTAGACAGTGTGTCCCTATCTTAGAACAACCTGCTCAAAGAAAAAGAAATCAACTTTATTTTCTACTTATGTTGACTTTACTCTATCTAAGTATGTTTATCCCAGTTATTAGCTTAAGTAGTGGAACTAAGTATCTTTGGTTGCAATTATTAAGTCTTCCATTTGCTCTTCGATTAATGCTAATTATGAAACCTAATCAAGATAACTACACATCTACAACAAAGCTAAAAGCCCTAACTCTTTTCAATTTTAGCTATATCTTATTAGCAAGTATGAGTATCCTGCTTCAGATTTTATGGAAATAAAAAGGCTCTATAATTTAAAGGACTGATGAATCATAAAATGATTCATCAGCCTTTTTTGATTTTAACTAGTATAAAACAATCCGTTCTCCCCGGAGGCGATATACTTATGAACAATTCTATCAAAAATGCAAAGAACGATAGATCCTAACCTAGAACCTATTTCTTTCAGAATCAAAAAAATGTAGTTCACCTGTTTTTGATTCTGAAAGAAAACAACTAAATGTCCCGAATGAGGCAAAGAATGTGTCCGTTCGATTTGATCAATTTAACCACCCTTTAATCATGAAACTTAAGAGAACAAAAAAACTATGGATGAAACGAAAAACGTTTCATTCATAGTTATTCTTTGTTCTAACTCATCAGTCTTTATTGACAAAGAGTTCTAAAAATTAGTCTTTTAAATAATGACCCGTACGGGAATCGAACCCGTGATACCGCCGTGAAAGGGCGGTGTCTTAACCGCTTGACCAACGGGCCTTAATAAAATAATAGAAAGAATACGGAGAAGGAGGGATTCGAACCCTCGCACCGCTTACGCGACCTATACCCTTAGCAGGGGCACCTCTTGAGCCACTTGAGTACTTCCCCAAATTCAGTGTTTTTACTACATTTATAATGGGCCTAAATGGACTCGAACCATCGACCTCACGCTTATCAGGCGTGCGCTCTAACCAGCTGAGCTATAGGCCCATAAAAAAAAAGCGGGTGACGAGAATCGAACTCGCGACAACAGCTTGGAAGGCTGTGGTTTTACCACTAAACTACACCCGCATTTCTTCATTGCATTATAAATTTTGAAAAACGGTCTGGACGGGACTCGAACCCGCGACCTCCTGCGTGACAGGCAGGCATTCTAACCAGCTGAACTACCAAACCAATATTTAATTGTGTTACGTCACTTTCTTACTAATCTTCTCAATAGAAATCTATTTTAAAGAATTGCGGGGACAGGACTTGAACCTGTGACCTTCGGGTTATGAGCCCGACGAGCTGCCAACTGCTCCACCCCGCGATAATTGTAGTTTAATCACTACGAAGGTATTTATTTGAAACTAAGGAGGATAAGGGATTCGAACCCTTGCACGGTTTTACCCGCCTGACGGTTTTCAAGACCGTTCCCTTCAGCCGGACTTGGGTAATCCTCCGAAATAAAAGTCAGCTTAACTAATTATACTATATGATAAAATTTTAGATAAATTATCTAAATGACCCGTACGGGAATCGAACCCGTGATACCGCCGTGAAAGGGCGGTGTCTTAACCGCTTGACCAACGGGCCTTAATAAGAAAGATACGGAGAAGGAGGGATTCGAACCCTCGCGCCGCTTACGCGACCTATACCCTTAGCAGGGGCACCTCTTGAGCCGCTTGAGTACTTCCCCAACTCAATAACAATACTATTTTTTTCTTTTATAATGGGCCTAAATGGACTCGAACCATCGACCTCACGCTTATCAGGCGTGCGCTCTAACCAGCTGAGCTATAGGCCCATAAAGCGGGTGACGAGAATCGAACTCGCGACAACAGCTTGGAAGGCTGTGGTTTTACCACTAAACTACACCCGCATTATAAATGGCGCAGGACAGAATCGAACTGCCGACACATGGAGCTTCAATCCATTGCTCTACCAACTGAGCTACTGAGCCAAATAAATAAATTTTGAAAAACGGTCTGGACGGGACTCGAACCCGCGACCTCCTGCGTGACAGGCAGGCATTCTAACCAGCTGAACTACCAAACCAATATTTAATTGTGTTACGTCACTTTCTTACTAATCTTCTCAATAGAAATCTATTTTAAAGAATTGCGGGGACAGGACTTGAACCTGTGACCTTCGGGTTATGAGCCCGACGAGCTGCCAACTGCTCCACCCCGCGATAATTGTAGTTTAATCACTACGAAGGTATTTATTTGAAACTAAGGAGGATAAGGGATTCGAACCCTTGCACGGTTTTACCCGCCTGACGGTTTTCAAGACCGTTCCCTTCAGCCGGACTTGGGTAATCCTCCGAAATAAAAGCATATTTAATTACTACAAGGTTGCTATAAGTAGCAAAAACTATCTAATGGACCTTGTAGGACTCGAACCTACGACCGGACGGTTATGAGCCGTCTGCTCTAACCAACTGAGCTAAAGGTCCAAGAAGGTCTTTTAAAAATATAATAGCGGCGAAGGGGATCGAACCCCCGACCTCCCGGGTATGAACCGGACGCTCTAGCCAGCTGAGCTACACCGCCAAAATAATAATACATATATAAGATTTCAAAGTGGAGCCTAGCGGGATCGAACCGCTGACCTCCTGCGTGCAAGGCAGGCGCTCTCCCAGCTGAGCTAAGGCCCCGTAATTAAAACTTATATCGGGAAGACAGGATTCGAACCTGCGACCCCTTGGTCCCAAACCAAGTGCTCTACCAAGCTGAGCTACTTCCCGTTTGAAAATATCACTTTAAATTAGAAAATTTAAAGCTATGCACCCAAGAGGAGTCGAACCTCTAACCGCTTGATTCGTAGTCAAGTACTCTATCCAGTTGAGCTATGGGTGCTATATGGTGCCGAGGGCCGGAATCGAACCGGCACGGTGATCACTCACCGCAGGATTTTAAGTCCTGTGCGTCTGCCAGTTCCGCCACCCCGGCATGGAATGTGGATCAGATTTCTTAAAAATCTGGGCAAACTAGAAATATTCTAGTAAGCGAAAGACGGGGTTCGAACCCGCGACCCCCACCTTGGCAAGGTGATGTTCTACCACTGAACTACTTTCGCATGGTTATTTTGTTTAATTTATTTTAAAAAAATGGTGCCGGCTAAAGGAGTTGAACCCTCGACCCTCTGATTACAAATCAGATGCTCTACCAACTGAGCTAAGCCGGCTAAAAATTTTAATGGTGCGGGTGAAGGGACTTGAACCCCCACGTCTTGCGACGCTAGATCCTAAATCTAGTGCGTCTGCCAATTCCGCCACACCCGCAAATATGGCAGTTAACTGCTCATTTTAAAAATGAATAGTTATGAGACATGCTGGGCTCGAACCAGCGACCCTCTGATTAAAAGTCAGATGCTCTACCAACTGAGCTAATGTCTCATGGTGGGGGTTAACGGGTTCGAACCGCTGACCCTCTGCTTGTAAGGCAGATGCTCTCCCAGCTGAGCTAAACCCCCAAAATAAATGGTTTTTATAAATAAATGAATCAATCTCGCGTGGCAACGTCCTACCCTCACAGGGGGAAACCCCCAACTACTCTCGGCGCTGAAAAGCTTAACTGCTGTGTTCGGCATGGGAACAGGTGTATCCTTCTCGCTATCGCCACCACACTTTTTTTCCGCCAACTTACGTTGCGACTCTTCGGCTGTTTCTTTCACTTTGCTCCTCATGTACATTAGTACATTCCGATGCTCGCTCAGTTACATCCTCGATTCACTTGCAATTTGTTGAAAAAATGCTTTGCTGATTCATTATTTAATTGAAAGAAATTGTTCTCTCAAAACTGGTACTGTATTAAAGTAAGTTGTTCTGTTGCCTTCTTCACCGTTTCTTTCTTGGTTAAGTCCTCGACCGATTAGTATTGGTCCGCTCCATACATCGCTGTACTTCCACTTCCAACCTATCTACCTGATCATCTCTCAGGGGTCTTACTTGCCGAAGCAATGGGAAATCTCATCTCGAGGGGGGCTTCACGCTTAGATGCTTTCAGCGTTTATCCCTTCCACACATAGCTACCCAGCGATGCTCCTGGCGGAACAACTGGTACACCAGCGGTGTGTCCATCCCGGTCCTCTCGTACTAAGGACAGCTCCTCTCAAATTTCCTGCGCCCGCGACGGATAGGGACCGAACTGTCTCACGACGTTCTGAACCCAGCTCGCGTACCGCTTTAATGGGCGAACAGCCCAACCCTTGGGACCGACTACAGCCCCAGGATGCGATGAGCCGACATCGAGGTGCCAAACCTCCCCGTCGATGTGGACTCTTGGGGGAGATAAGCCTGTTATCCCCAGGGTAGCTTTTATCCGTTGAGCGATGGCCCTTCCATGCGGAACCACCGGATCACTAAGCCCGACTTTCGTCCCTGCTCGACTTGTAGGTCTCGCAGTCAAGCTCCCTTCTGCCTTTACACTCTACGAATGATTTCCAACCATTCTGAGGGAACCTTTGGGCGCCTCCGTTACTCTTTAGGAGGCGACCGCCCCAGTCAAACTGCCCGTCTGACACTGTCTCCCGCCACGATCAGTGGCGAGGGTTAGAGTGGTCATACAGCAAGGGTAGTATCCCACCAATGCCTCCATCAAAACTGGCGTCCTGATTTCTATGGCTCCTACCTATCCTGTACAAGCTGTACAAACACTCAATATCAAACTGCAGTAAAGCTCCATGGGGTCTTTCCGTCCTGTCGCGGGTAACCTGCATCTTCACAGGTACTATAATTTCACCGAGTCTCTCGTTGAGACAGTGCCCAGATCGTTACGCCTTTCGTGCGGGTCGGAACTTACCCGACAAGGAATTTCGCTACCTTAGGACCGTTATAGTTACGGCCGCCGTTTACTGGGGCTTCAATTCTGAGCTTCGCCGAAGCTAACCCATCCTCTTAACCTTCCAGCACCGGGCAGGCGTCAGCCCCTATACGTCATCTTACGATTTTGCAGAGACCTGTGTTTTTGATAAACAGTCGCCTGGGCCTATTCACTGCGGCTGACCAATTGGTCAGCACCCCTTCTCCCGAAGTTACGGGGTCATTTTGCCGAGTTCCTTAACGAGAGTTCTCTCGCACACCTTAGGATACTCTCCTCGACTACCTGTGTCGGTTTGCGGTACGGGCAATTTCTTTCTAACTAGAAGCTTTTCTTGGCAGTGTGACATCAGAAACTTCGGTACTTAAATTTCCCTCCCCATCACAACTTGTCCTTATAGTCGCAAGCATTTAACTCACGTCAAGACTTGTTGCTTAGACGCGCATATCCATCAGCGCGCTTTTCTTAGCCTACTGCGTCCCTCCATTGTTCAAACAAAAGAAACTGGTACAGGAATATCAACCTGTTGTCCATCGCCTACGCCTATCGGCCTCGGCTTAGGTCCCGACTAACCCTGGGAGGACGAGCCTTCCCCAGGAAACCTTAGTCATACGGTGGACGGGATTCTCACCCGTCTTTCGCTACTCATACCGGCATTCTCACTTCTAAGCGCTCCACCAGTCCTCACGGTCTAGCTTCGACGCCCTTAGAACGCTCTCCTACCATAGAACCAATGGTTCTATCCACAGCTTCGGTGTACTATTTAGCCCCGGTAAATTTTCGGCGCAGGGTCACTCGACTAGTGAGCTATTACGCACTCTTTAAATGATGGCTGCTTCTGAGCCAACATCCTAGTTGTCTAAGCAACCCCACATCCTTTTCCACTTAATAGTAACTTTGGGACCTTAGCTGGTGGTCTGGGCTGTTTCCCTTTCGACTACGGATCTTATCACTCGCAGTCTGACTCCCGGATATAAATCAATGGCATTCGGAGTTTATCTGAATTCGGTAACCCTAGAAGGGCCCCTAGTCCAAACAGTGGCTCTACCTCCATGATTCTTAATTCCGAGGCTAGCCCTAAAGCTATTTCGGAGAGAACCAGCTATCTCCAAGTTCGATTGGAATTTCTCCGCTACCCACACCTCATCCCCGCATTTTTCAACATACGTGGGTTCGGTCCTCCAGTGCGTATTACCGCACCTTCAACCTGGACATGGGTAGGTCACTTGGTTTCGGGTCTACGACCACATACTCATTCGCCCTATTCAGACTCGCTTTCGCTACGGCTCCGTCTTCTCAACTTAACCTCGCATGTAATCGTAACTCGCCGGTTCATTCTACAAAAGGCACGCTATCACCCATTAACGGGCTCTAACTATTTGTAAGCACACGGTTTCAGGTACTCTTTCACTCCCCTTCCGGGGTTCTTTTCACCTTTCCCTCACGGTACTGGTTCACTATCGGTCACTAAGGAGTATTTAGCCTTGCGGGATGGTCCCCGCGGATTCCGACGGAATTTCTCGTGTTCCGCCGTACTCAGGATACACAACAGAGTGAACTTTGTTTCAAATACGGGGCTTTTACCCTCTTCGGCAGACCTTTCCAGGTCATTTCTTCTACAAAACTCATTTATGACTCTTAATGTCGTGTCCTACAACCCCAACAAGCAAGCTTGTTGGTTTGGGCTCTTCCCGTTTCGCTCGCCGCTACTCAGGGAATCGAATTTTCTTTCTCTTCCTGCAGGTACTTAGATGTTTCAGTTCTCTGCGTCTACCTCTACTAGCCTATGTATTCAGCTAGCAGTAACATTCTATAAAAAATGCTGGGTTCCCCCATTCGGAAATCTTTGGATCAAAGCTTACTTACAGCTCCCCAAAGCATATCGGAGTTAGTCCCGTCCTTCATCGGCTCTTAGTGCCAAGGCATCCACCGTGCGCCCTTATTAACTTAACCTTATTTGTTGGTACTGCTTCAGTCTTCATCGTCTTGTTCTTTCATTCACTTCTTACGTACGTTAGTACGCTTCGAGGCTCATTGCAGTTCAATCCTAGAATTCTGTTGCATTCCTGCACAAATAGTTTATGTGGAAGGTTTTATTGCTAAAACAATCCTGTTAGTTAATGTTTATTCATTATCTTACGATAAGAACTAATTAAAAAACTCATTTAAAACGCGGTGTTTCTCGGTTTCTTACTTAACTTACTTTTTTAATACAGTATCCAGTTTTCAAAGAACAAGTTTCTATCTTGAGAAGTTAGACCTCTCAAAACTGAACAAAATAAAGACGAATGTGTTGGGTTCCGTTAATTCCTTAGAAAGGAGGTGATCCAGCCGCACCTTCCGATACGGCTACCTTGTTACGACTTCACCCCAATTATCTATCCCACCTTAGACGGCTGGCTCCTAAAAGGTTACCTCACCGGCTTCGGGTGTTACAAACTCTCGTGGTGTGACGGGCGGTGTGTACAAGACCCGGGAACGTATTCACCGCGGCGTTCTGATCCGCGATTACTAGCGATTCCGGCTTCATGTAGGCGAGTTGCAGCCTACAATCCGAACTGAGAATGGCTTTAAGAGATTAGC